>DBMS01000200.1:9584-9706 GCA_002297665.1 Holophagaceae bacterium UBA692
GACCAGGGCCGGGTGGGCGAGGGGTTCATGCTGGAGTGCCTCCAGTCCCACGCCAACGTCCTCCACCAGCCGCCCTACAACAGCGACTGGTACTCGGGCCTCAACCCCTACGCCCTGGGCTT
>DBMS01000200.1:9797-9956 GCA_002297665.1 Holophagaceae bacterium UBA692
AGAGCTTCATCGCCCAGTACCTCTCCCCCAAGGTCATGCGGGATTTCCGCCTGTTCACCGTGAGGGACGACGACGCCGAGGCCAGGCTCGCCATCGGCCCCATCCACGACGACTCCGGCTTCCGGCACCTGCGCCAGGCCCTGGCCGACCAGTACAACC
>DBMS01000200.1:10030-10376 GCA_002297665.1 Holophagaceae bacterium UBA692
CCACGTGGCCACCCTGTGGGGCTTCAAGGTGAGGCTCGAGGAGGAGATGGCCGGGGCCGGCCCGCGCCTTCTGGGCGAATGCGAGCCGGTGCGCCGGGAGCACTGAGCCTGGATTCTGCAATCAAAGGTGCCGTATTCCGAAACCAGATGCGGAATCAGCAGGCTGGGAGGAGGACCCCAAAAAATGGTTAATTATCGTTTCGGCATTTTGATGAAAATTGGACCCCGGCTTGAACTCAGGCGGGTCCCGCATCGGCGGCCAGCGGCAAGCGGAGGACGGCCCTGGCCCCAGGTCCATCCTCGCGGTTCGCCAGCGCCAGGCTTCCGCCGTGGGCCTCGGCGATCT
>DBMS01000267.1 GCA_002297665.1 Holophagaceae bacterium UBA692
GGCCGCCGGCGCCGGGCCGGACCAGCTCGTGGGCTACGTGGTCCCGGGCCCCGCCGACGAGAACGCGATCCGGGCGTCCCTGCGGGAGGCGCTTCCCCCCTACATGGTCCCCGCGCGCATCGTCGCCCTGGACGCCCTTCCCACCCTGCCCAGCGGCAAGCTGGACCGCAAGGCCCTGCCGCCGCCCCCGCCCCGGACCTACGCCGCCGCGGCCCAGGAAGCGCCCCGAACGCCCCGGGAGCGGGCCCTGGCCAAGGCCTGGGCCGAGCTCTTCCACCTGGACGCGGTGGGCCTGGACCAGGACTTCTTCACGGACCTGGGCGGCCATTCCCTGCTGGCGGCCCTCATGGTGTCCGGGCTGCGGCGCGGCGGCGACTTCCTGGGGCTTTCGGTGCCCGACGTGTACGCCTTCCCCACCGTGCGCCTCCTGGCGGCCGAGATGGAGGCGCGCAACGCCGCCCCCCAGGCGCCGGCGGAACTGCCCGCCCCGACGCCCCGCTTCGCGCGCTGGCTCCGCCAGGGGGCCCAGGTGGCAGGCCTCTACCCCCTCCTGGGCTACTTCGGGCTCCAGTGGCTGGCCCCGTACCTCACCTACAGCTGGCTCATCGACCACGACTTCGACCGGGGCCCCGCCCTGGCCGCGGCGGCGGGCNNAGCGCGCCGGGGTCTTCAACCTCGGGTGCGAGGGGATCATGAGCGTGGGGGCCTTCCTGGGATTCCTCCCGCCCTACCTCCTGGCTCGCTCCGCGCTGGCGCCGTACGCGAACACGATGGGCTTCGCCCTGGCCGCGGCGGCGGGCGTGATCCTGCTGCTCAATCCCGCGATGTTCCTGCTCTCCATCGCCGCCAAGTGGATCCTCCTGGGCCGCGTGCGGGAGGGGACCCACCCGCTCTGGGGGTCCTACCACCTGCGCTGGTGGCTGGCGACGCGCATCCAGGCCGCCACCCCCACGGGGTACCTGGTGGGCACGCCGTGGATGCGCACCTACCTGCGCCTCATGGGGGCCCGGGTGGGCAGCCACGCGCATTTCGCCACCGACTGCATCCGCGGCTTCGACCTGGTGGAGGTGGGCGGAGACACCTGCATCGGGGTGGACGCGCGCCTGGAGGCCTGCGCCGTCGAGGCCGGCGTCCTGCGCCTGGGCCCCATCCGCATCGGCTCCCGCTGCTGCGTGGGCGCCCGGGCCGTGCTGGCCCCCGGGACCGTCATGGAGGACGGCTCGGAGCTGGGCGACCTGAGCATGCTCCCCGAGGGCGGCCGCATTCCCGCGGACCGCCACTGGGTGGGCTCCCCCGCCCTGCCCCTGCCGGGCCCCGACCGGGCGGGCCTGGCCCCGTCCCGCCCCGCGCGGTCCCGCATCCTCGCCATGGCCGTGGCCCAGGGGCTGGCCGCATTCCTGGTGCCCCTGGTCTTCCTTTGCTCCATCCTCCCCGGCATGATGCTGCTGAACGAGCTCTGGGTCGACGTTCCCGGCTACTTCGGCTACCTCTGGGCGGTCCCCCTGGCGGCCATCTCCTACGTGGTCCTCCTTGCCCTCATCATCGTCGGCGTCAAGCGCGCCGTCATCGGCAAGGTGCGCCCCGGAACCTACGACCTCACGTCCTCCTACCACCTGCGGAAATGGTTCGTCGACCAGCTCATGGAAGTCTCCCTGGACCTCCTCGGCCCCCTCTACGCCACCCTCTACCTGAACCCGTGGTTCCGCGCCCTGGGCGCGAGGATCGGCCGGCGCGCAGAGATCTCGACCGCAGGGGCGGCCACCCCGGACCTCCTGGACATCGGGGAAGAGACCTTCATCGCCGACGCCGCCTCCCTGGGCACGCCCCGCTATGACCTGGGCCGCGTCACCCTGGCGCCGACCCGCGTGGGCCGGCGGGCCTTCGTGGGCAACAGTTCGGCCGTGCCCGGAGGCACCTCCCTGGGCGACCTCGCCCTGGTGGGCGTCCTGTCCGTGCCGCCCCTGGACCCCGCCGAGGCCGCGCGGGTCGACGCCTCCTGGCTGGGCTCTCCCGCCATCTTCCTTCCCAGGCGCCACCACGCGGAAGGTTTTTCCGACGAGACGACCTTCACCCCCGGCCGCGGGCTCGTGGCCCTGCGCCTTGGCATCGAGTTCTTCCGCGTGACCCTTCCCGCCATGGGCTTCGCCCTCCTCACCTGCCTGATGCTCACCACCCTGACGCTCCTCGAGGAGGCCTGCGGGCTTCCGGCGGCCATCGCGCTGTTCCCGCTCCTGTATTTCCTCGCCGGGGCGGCGGCGAGCCTGTTCACCGTGGCCATGAAATGGCTCCTCATCGGGCGGTACCGCCCCTGCGAGAAGCCCCTCTGGTGCGGCTTCGTCTGGCGCACGGAGCTGGTCTCCTCCCTGCACGAGAACCTTGCGGCGTCCTGGCTGCTGAACCTCTGCCAGGGCACCGCCCTGCTGCCCGCGTACTTCCGGTGCCTGGGAGCCCGCATCGGCAGCGGGGTGCACATGGATACCATCTGGCTGACGGAATTCGACCTGGTGCGCATCGGAGACGGCGCCTGCCTGGGCCCGGACTGCACCATCCAGACCCACCTCTTCGAAGACCGCGTCATGAAGATGTCCACCGTCGACCTGGGCGCGGGCTGCTCCGTGGGCACCGACGCCGTGGTCCTCTACGGCACGCGCATGGAGCCCGGCTCCCGCCTGGGCGACCTGTCCCTCCTGATGAAGGGCGAGACCCTACCCGCGGGCGGGAGCTGGCACGGAAGCCCCGCCCGGAGGCGGACGTGAGGCCCGCGCTGGCCCTCGTCCCCGCCTTCTCCGGGGCCTCGGCCCTGCCCGGCCTGGCCCGGGAACTGGGCCTTCCCGGGCCGGTCCGCTTCCTGGGCCACGACCCCCACGGCAGGCCCCGGGCCGAGGCCGGCGG
>DBMS01000237.1:0-1205 GCA_002297665.1 Holophagaceae bacterium UBA692
CCATCTTCGCGGCGCCCGCCACCCCGGCGATCACCGTGCAGCCCTACGTCACCGCCTCCTCCACGGGGAACGCGGCCTCGGTGCCTCCCCAGACCGATTCCTCCTACGCCTGGACCATCACCGGCGGCAGTTTCACCGCCGGCGACACCACCGCGGCCCCGACCTTCACGGCCGACGCCTCCGGCACGGTCCACCTCACCTGCATCGTGACCAACCTGGCCGGAACCCACAGCACCGCGGGCACCGCCGACAGCACCATCGTCCCGGTCGCCACCACCCCGGCCATCACCGTGGCGCCCTACGTGACCCAGAACAAGGTCGGCGGCTACACCGCCACCGTCACCGACCAGGGCAACAACTCCACCTACCTCTGGACCATCAACGGCAACGGAACCCTCACCAGCGGCTCCACGACCCCGACCCTGACCTTCATGCCCACCACCACCGGCACCGTCACCCTCACCTGCACCGTGACGAACGCCGCGGGCCTGGCGGCCACCGCCGGAACCCAGGACACCACCTGCGTCGCGGCGCCTTCCGTGACCTCCTTCGCCCCTGGCGCAGCCATCATCGGCACCGGCGCGGCCACGACGCTCAACGCCGTCTTCACCGGCTCGGGCGCCACGGTCACGGGCGGCTCCTTCACGGACGAGGCCATCACCAGCGGCGCGCCCCTGGCCACCGGCAACCTGGCCTCCACGACCACCTACACCCTCACCGTCTCCAACCAGGCCGGCGACACCGCACCCGCCACCGCGAAGGTCCTGGTGGGTTCCCTCGAACCCTTCTCCGGCATTCCTTCCGGCCAGGGCAACACCGACGGCAGCTACCCCGACGCGCGGTTCTGGGAACCCAACGGCATGGTCTTCGACGGCTCGGGCAACCTCTACGTGTCCGACTACGACAACAACACCATCCGGATGATCACCCCCGGCGGCGTGGTCTCCACCCCGTACGGCGTCGCCGGCACCCACGGCACCACCAACGCCAACGGCACCGCGGCCCGGTTCTTCGGACCCAGCGGCCTGGCGATTGATGGCGCCGGCATCCTCTACGTCGCCGACGCCTGGAACCAGACGATCCGCAAGATCGCCACCAACGGCGACGTCACCACCCTGGCCGGCACCCCCGGAGTCACCGGCGCCGACGGCTCGCACTTCCACTTCAGCGCGGCCAACGTTCCCGTGGGCATCGCCCTGAGGGGG
>DBMS01000237.1:1218-17622 GCA_002297665.1 Holophagaceae bacterium UBA692
GGTCCCATCACCGACCTCATCCTCACCGGCCCCGTGGTCGGGCTGTCCTGGCCCACGGGCCTGGTCTACGATTCCACCAACGACCTGCTCTTCGTGACGAACAAGGGCGACCACTCCGTCATCAAGGTCAACCCCAACACCGGCGCCGCCGCCGTCGTGGCCGACGCCTTCACCAACCCGGTGGGTCTGGCCCTCTCCGCGGACACCCTCACCCTCTACGTATCCGACTACGAGGACAGCCTGATCAAGGCGGTCGACCTCCTGAATCCTGTCCTCGGCACCAACACGACCACCATCGCCGGCATCGCCGGATCCAGCGGAAGCAACGACAACGCCACCGGCACCCTGGCCCGCTTCCTCTACCCCACGGCCCTCCTGATGGACGGTGCCGGCGTCCTTCGCGTCGCCGACTTCGGCAACAACACGATCCGCACCGTCGACACCGCCGGCGCCCATCCCGTGCTCACCATCCAGGGAACCCCCGGCGGCGCCGCCCACCGGAACAGCACGATTCCCGCGGAAATCGCCCAGTACAACAGCCCCCGCGGCATCGCGGTTGACTACGACCACAACATCGCCTATATCGCGGAAACCAGCGGCAACTACATCCGGGCCATCGATCTCGGCACCGGCCGAACTGGCGACGTGGCCACCCTCCCAGGCGGCGCCGCGCCCACCGGCATCGCCGTCAGCGCGGACGGAACCAAGATCTACTTCTCCGAAATCGGCACCAACGTGATCCGGGTCGTCACCTACAACCTCGGCGACGTCAGGGATCCCGCCTCCTTCACCGCGCCGGTCATCCTGGCGGGCATCTCCGGCACCTTCGGGAGCCACGACGACCCCACCGGCACCTTGGCCACGTTCAACAGCCCCATGGGCCTCGCGGTGGACGCCACCGGCAACGTCTACGTCGCCGACCAGGCCAACCACCTGATCCGCATGATCTCCTCGGCCCCCGGCAACGCCGTCACCACCATCGGCGGCCAGGCGGGTATCGGGAGCTTCGTGAACGGGAACAGCGCCCTCTCCACCTTCAACAACCCCACCGGCCTGGCCCTTTCCGGGACGAACCTGTTCGTGGCCGACCAGAGCAACAACGCGATCCGCCGGATCGACCTCGGCACCACCACCGCCAGCACCTTCGCGGGCAAGGCGACGCCGGGTTCCGCTGACGGCAACGGCACCAGCGCCTCCTTCCTCAACCCCAACGCCCTCGCGGTGGATGGGGACGGCAACCTCTTCGTGGCTGACACCTACAACAACACCGTCCGCATGATCACCCCCGCGGGCGACGTCACCACCATCGTGGGAACCGCCGGAACGATGAAGAACGTGATCACCACCACGCCTCTGTCGGCCAGCCTGGCCTTCCCCGTGGGGATCGCCGTTCCCGCCTCCCTGGGCACGATGTACATCGTGGTGCCGGACGCGATCATGAAGGTGGCTTTCTAGCAGGAATTGCATGTGAAGCAGGAAAAGGGGGATCGCTTGCGATCCCCCTTTTGTGTTTTATGTTCTGTCGTTCATCCCCATTCATGAGGGTGGTTTCCCGATGTCATTCCGGGCCAGGGCCGCCTGGCCCATTCATTTCCTCCAACGTCTGGAATGGCCCGCGTCCTGATCAGCGGTCATGTCCATCGGGCGGGGCGGCCGGGACATCACCTGTCCCGGCTTCGCCAAGGTTGAATCCACTGTTGATCACGCGTTGAAGCCAGGAAATCCGTTCCATGACCTCCGTGAAGCCGGGACGATCACCGAGGAACATCCCCGCCTTCACCATCCTTTCGAGGTCCTCCCGCAGCTCGCGCCGCATGGAGTCATGTGGTACCAGGACGAGATTGCCGTTCACGCAGTCCTCATAGGATGCCCCGGAGGCCGCAGGCAGCCTCCAGAAGGCCTTCTTGTGCGCCACAACCTCCATCGCCAGATCACGGTTCATCAGTGCCCGCCTGCCGATCTCATGGTCGGCGAGCGCCGCGAGATCCGTCCAGTGGCGCGAAAGCCGCTGGGCTCCCCGGAGGCCCCGGTGGCATTCCACGTGGATCAGGGTCGCTTTTTCCCAGAAGGTCCTTTCTGGGGAGAGCGCGACGACTCGAGCCTCCGGGAAAACGAGGTTGGGGAATAGCGGTGCCGCGTAGGCGGTCACGGTGTGCCTGGAGTTGGGCGTGGCCGGGTTCCGACCTCCGAATTCGAGGATCACCTTCGGGGCGAGGTAGGCGGCCTTCCCTACGATGGAGTCCGGGTAATGGATGTCCAGCCTTTCCCCATCCGGGGCCAGCTCGAACCGGACGGCCCCCGCCCCGAACTGGCGTTCCGCGGAGGCTTCCAGCCATGGACGCACGTTGGTTTCGACATGCCGCGCCAGCGCTTCCCTCAGGCACTCGCTCAGCTTCCGTGCCTGGGTTCCGCTCAGGTTCCCGACCGCTTTCGGGATATCCGCGAAGCACCGGTAGTCGATGGTGATGTCCACATCCTCCGAGAAGCGCCGGATGGCGTTGAACACCTTTGAGAGGGATGTCCCGCCCTTGAACGCCATGGGGGGCGCGTCCGGCATCGCGAACACCCTCTCGAGCGCCCAACAGATCCAGATGTCCTTTTCCAGGGCGCCCGGGGGGATTCCAGCCTCGTCGGCGGCGCCGGCAAGGATGTCGGCGCGCTCATGGCTGGGGAGGCTAAGGAATTCCGTCATGGCCGCCGCGCCTGCCGTTCAAAGGCGTCGGCAACCTTGGCGATCCAGCCGCCGAACCCTTTGGCTTCTTCCATGAACTGGGAAAACTCGGCCTCCCCCAGCGCCTCCCGGATTTTGGCGAGGGTGGCTGATGGGTTCTCGTGCTTTCCCAGCCACTCGAGGGCGAGGACGGCCCCTCCTGCCCTGAACCCGGCTAGTCGCATGCGCCTTGGCGTTGTACGGCGGAGCGTGATCGTCATCCTGCCCGCGCGAAGGTGCCGAGTTGACCCGTCGGTCAGGAAGGTGGGGATGAGGGCGACCTGCTGGGTCAGGCCCAGCGCCAGTGCCCAGGTAGCTCCGTGCTGGGCGATGGTTGCGCCCATGGCCTCAGCGGCGGCCTGGGCGACCTCCTGGGGCTGGGGTTTCACCTTGCCGGCATAAGGGCTCAAACGGGGGCGGACATAGATGCCTCTTGCGACCCGCATGATCGCGCCGTCAACCGCTAAACGCTGAAGCGCCTTATCGACGGCCGCGCGCCCGCCAAGGCGGAGGAGCGAACCCGTGGCGAAGGGGCGCCCCTCCGGCATCGCCGCCACACGGTTCCTGATGAACTCCATACCAGGCAAGGTCGCCTCCTTGGTCCTATATTTTAATCAAATTTAGGACATTGGCAATCCGGCCGGCAATCACCGGAGAAGGATGGCTTGAGATCCCCCTTCTCTTGCGAAATTCCGGGTGCCGCCTGCCGGCAATGGGGGTACCATCACCGACACGCACTTCTTTCGTCCGCTTCTTTTTCTAAGAGACCTTCATGTCCATCAATCCCTCTGGGCCCGCCTTGGCCGGGTTTGTGCTTGGGGCGCTCGCGCTGCTGGCGGGCTGCGGCGGAGGCGCCCAGGCCCTGGGCACGGTGGTCACGCCCGCTCCGCCCCCGCCGCCGGTGACGGACCCCTGCGCTCCTGCGGCGGGCTCCACCACGGTCAACGTGAGGAGTGCCCCCTACAACGCCAAGGGCGACGGCGTCACGGACGACACGGCGGCCATCCAGCGGGCGGTGAACGCGGCGGCCGGCTCAGGCGGGTCCGTGGTGGTGCCCGACGGCACCTACCTGATCAACGCCGCCAACGGCGGGGTCTCCCTGCGGAGCGGCATGACCCTGGCCCTTTCGGCGGGGGCCGTCCTCCAGGCCATCCCCAATTCGGTGGGCAACTACAATGTGCTCTACCTGGGCGGCGTGAGCCGGGTGAACGTCACCGGAGGGACGGTGGCCGGCGAGCGCGGCGGCCACACCGGCACCTCCGGGGAATGGGGCATCGGCATCGCCATCGAAAGCTCCAGCAACGTCGTGATCCAGGGGGTCCTGGTCAAGGATTGCTGGGGGGACGGCATCTACGTCTCCGGCGCCAGCCAGGCGGTGGTGATCTGCTCGGTCAAGCTGGACCACAACCGGCGCAACGCCCTGTCCATCGTGGAGGGCAGCGACATCCAGGTGAAGGACTCCACCTTCAGCAACACCCGGGGCACGGCCCCGGAGTGCGGGCTGGACATCGAGCCCAACGCGGGCGACGCCGTAACGGGGGTGACCGTCTCCAACTGCACCTTCACGGCCAACGCCGGCTACGGGGCCGCCCTGGGCCCGGCCTTCGTGAACATCGCCACCTCCTCCGTGACCCGCACGGTCATCTCCGGCTGCACGTTCTCCGGCAACGGCGAGGGGAGCCTCTCCGGCAATGCGGCGGGCATCGCCATCTCCGCCTGCGACGGCAACACCATCACGGGCAACACCGTCACCCGCACCACCGGGCAGGGCATCATGGTGGTGGCCCAGGCCACCCGCACCACGGTCTCCAACAACACGGTCACGGCCAACACCGGGAACGGGATCCACCTGGAGAACTGCGCGGGTTCGGTGGTTTCGGGCAACACCTGCACCGGCAACGGGCAGTACGGGATTCGCAACACCACCGGCAGTGGCGCTACCCTGAGCGGGAACACCGTCTCCGGGAACGGGATCGCGCCTTGACGGGCGGCGCCGCACCGGGACCTTTCCGGGGATCCCCTGCCATGGACGTCGTCTTCATCACGGACCACCTGATCCGGGGCGGCGCGGACCGGCAGCTCCACCGCATCGCCACGACCCTGCAGCGCCGGGGCTGGCGGGTGGGGGTGATCACCATGCTGCCTTCGGTGGCCTACCTGGACGACCTGCGGGCCTCCGGGGTGGCGGTCCACGAATGCTCGCCCACGATGGGGTGGCCGCCGGCCATGGCCATCCGGGTGGCCCTGCGCATGACCGCCCAGCTTCGCCGCTGGCGTCCCGCCGCGGTCGTCACCTTCAACTACCACGGCGATATCATGGGCCGCATCTGCGGGCGCCTGGCGGGGGTGCGGGCCGTGGTGTCGTCCTTGCGCACCGCTTACGTGAAGAACGGCCTGCGCCGGCAGCTCTACCGGCGCACCGAGCGGCTCATCGCGCTGACCGCCTCCAACTCCCACGCGGGCATCGCCTACATGGTCGCCCGGGGGCTGCTCACCCCCGCCAAGACGCTGGTGATCCCCAACGGCATCGAGGCGGCCGACTTCCCGTCCCCGGCGCCACGGGAGGAGGTGCGGGCGGAGTTCGGGCTGGAACCCGGCGACTTCGCCTGGCTGGCGGTGGGCAACCTCCGGGCGGCCAAGGACTATCCCACCCTCCTGGCGGCCATGGCCCGCTGCGGGGCAGGGCGCCTGCTCATCGCCGGGGACGGGGAGGACGAGGGGGCCCTGCGGGCGAAAGCCCGGGAGTGGGGCCTGGACGGGCGGGTCCGGTTCCTGGGGTCGCGCACGGACGTGGGGCGGCTGCTGAAGGGCTGCGACGCCTACGTGCTCTCCTCGGCCTGGGAAGGGCTGCCCAACACGGTGATGGAGGCCATGGCCGCGGGGGTGCCCGTGGTGAGCACCGATGCCGGCGGGGTGCGGGAACTGGTGGTGGAAGGCGTCACCGGGCACATCGTCCCCTGCGGCGATCCGGAGGCCCTGGCCCGCCGCATGGGCGACCTCATGGCCCTGCCTCCGGCCGAACGCATGGCCATGGGCGCGGCCGGCCGAACCCGCATCGAGACCCACTTCGACAACGACCGCGTGGTGGACCGATGGGAGACGGTCATCCGCCAGGTGGTCCACGCCGCCACCGGAACCCCGCCCCGGGTGGAGGCAGCGGCTGCTCTCACGGCCGCGCCGCCCCCGCCCGCCTTCGTCATCTCCCTGGATTTCGAGCTCATGTGGGGCGTGAGGGGCGGCCGGACTGTCGAGGGGTACGGCGACCACATCCTGGGGGAGCGGGAGGCCGTGCCGGCCATGCTCGCCCTCTTCAAGCGCCATGGGGTGCGGGCCACCTGGGCCGCGGTGGGCATGTCCCTCTTCGAATCCCGGAAGGACCTCCTCGCCCATCTGCCCGACCTCCGCCCCGCCTACGCGCGGCGGGAACTGAACCCCTACCTCGCCCTGGACGAGATTGGGGAGGACGAACGGGCCGACCCCTACCACTTCGGCCTGTCCCTGGTGCGCCAGGTGCTGGACTGCGAGGGGATGGAACTGGGCAGCCACACCTTCTCCCACTTCTACTGCCTGGAGGAGGGCCAGGACGCCGCCATGTTCAAGGCCGATCTGGCCGCCTGGAAGGAGGCCGCCCGGCCCCTGGGCGCCGGCGGGAGCTTCGTCTTCCCCCGCAACCAGTTCAACCAGGCCTACCTGGCCGCATGCCGTGAGCTGGGATTCACCGTGTTCCGGGGCAACGAGGCGGCCTGGATGTACCAGGAAGGCTCCGGTCCGGGCCAGTCCCTCCTGACCCGCGGGGCGCGGGTGGCCGACCACTACCTGGACCTTTCCGGCCCCAACGGCTTCGTCCCCCGGCCGTGGCTGGACACGGGGCTCGTGAACTGCCCCTCCAGCCGCTTCCTCCGGCCGTTCTCGCCCCGCCTCGCCGGCCTCGACGGACTGCGTGCGGCCCGGATCCGGAAGGCCATGGAGCGCGCGGCCCGCAGGGGGGAGTCCTTCCACCTGTGGTGGCACCCCCACAACTTCGGAACCCACTTGCGGGAGAACCTCGCGATCCTGGATGACCTGCTCCGGTTCCACGTGGTGCTGAGGGACCGCTACGGCGTCGTTCCCATGACCATGGGCGAGGTGGGGGAACGGTACGGCGCGTGAATGGGGAAGTTCCAGGGGCCCCGTCGGAGGCGTGCCTTAAAAATCCTATCCGCCTTCAACGGTTCATGGGATGATTCCTTCCTAACCGTTACCGGAAACCAGCTTGAAAGGGACATCCATGCGAATCGCCGTTGTGGGCCTTGGATACGTGGGGCTTCCCCTCGCTCTGTCGCTTGCCAAGAAGTTCCCCGACACCCTTGGGTTCGACATCCACCAGGCCAAGGTGCAGGAACTGCGCGACGGCAACGACCGCACGCGCGAGGTGGATCCCGGCGAGCTGAAGGCCACCACGCTCGTCATGACCAGCGTCCTGGAAGACCTTCGCGGGGCGGACTTCTTCATCGTGGCCGTGCCCACGCCCGTGGACGACTGGAACCGCCCCGACCTCACGCCCGTCGTGAAGGCCTCGGAGTCGGTGGGCAAGGTGCTGGGCAAGGGCGGCATCGTCGTCTACGAATCCACCGTGTTCCCCGGGGTCACCGAGGAGATCTGCGGACCCATCCTCGAGAAGCTCTCGGGCCTGAAATGCGGCGTGGACTTCAAGCTCGGCTATTCCCCGGAGCGCATCAACCCCGGCGACAAGGTCCACACCGTCGAGAAGATCGTGAAGGTCGTGTCGGGGCAGGACGCCGAGAGCAGCGAGATCATCGCCGGCGTCTACAGCGCGGTCATCACGGCGGGCGTTCACCGGGCCTCCTCCATCAAGGTGGCCGAGACCGCCAAGGTCATCGAGAACACCCAGCGCGACATCAACATCGCCCTGATGAACGAACTGGCGATCATCTGCGAGAAGGTGGGCATCCGCACCAGCGAGGTCCTCGCCGCGGCCCGCACCAAGTGGAACTTCCTGCCCTTCAGCCCAGGCCTGGTGGGCGGCCACTGCATCGGGGTCGACCCCTACTACCTCACCACCAAGGCGCAGGAACTGGGCTACCACCCCGAGGTGATCCTCGCGGGCCGGCGCATCAACGACAGCATGGGCTCCTACGTGGCCCAGAAGCTCGTCAAGCTCCTCATCCAGCAGCAGCTCAAGGTCAAGAACGCCAAGGTGGGCATCCTGGGCCTGACCTTCAAGGAGAACGTCCACGACATCCGCAACAGCAAGGTGCCCGACATCATCACCGAGCTGAAGGAGTTCGGCATCGCCCCCCTGGTGCACGACCCCATGGCCGACCCCGCCGAAACCCGCCACGAGTACGGCCTGGACCTCCAGCCCCTGGAGGCTTTCCAGGAACTCGACGCCCTGGTGCTGGCGGTCAACCACGCGTCCTTCCTGGAGGCGGGGGTCGCCGATCTCATCAAGCGCATGAAGCCCGCATCGGTGTTCATCGATGTGAAGTCCTGCTTCGACCCGGCCCAGTTCCCCGGCCAGATCGCCTACTGGAGTCTTTGATGGCGACCTACACCGAGGTTTCCCAGCAGCTCCGGGAGCGCCCCCGCACCTGGCTCGTCACGGGCGTGGCGGGGTTCATCGGGTCCAACATCCTCCAGCGGCTCCTGGAACTGGACCAGAAGGTGGTGGGCCTGGACAACTTCTCCACCGGCAAGCGGGAGAACCTCGAGGACGTGCGCCGGTGCGTGAAGTCCGGCGCCTGGGAGAACTTCACCTTCCACGAAGGGGATACGCGGGACCTGGCCGCGTGCCGGCGCGCCTGCGAGGGCGCCGGGATCCTCCTGCACCAGGCGGCCCTGGGCTCCGTGCCCCGCTCCATCAAGGACCCCATCGCCAGCCACGAATCCAACGTGAACGGCTTCCTCAACATGCTGGTGGCGGCGCGGGACGCCGGCGTGTCCCGCATGGTCTACGCCTCCTCCAGCTCGGTCTACGGGGACGACCCGCAGCTGCCCAAGGTGGAGGAGCGGGTGGGCAACCCCCTGTCCCCGTACGCCGTCACCAAGGCCATCAACGAGTCCTACGCCGCGGTCTTCGGCCGCGCCTACGGCTTCAAGGCGGTGGGCCTGCGGTACTTCAACGTCTTCGGACCCCGCCAGGATCCCGACGGCCCCTACGCGGCCGTCATGCCCAAATGGATCGACGCCCTGGTCAAGGGCCAGCCCTGCCAGATCCATGGGGACGGAGAGACCAGCCGCGACTTCTGCTTCGTGGCCAACGCCGTGCAGGCCAACATCCTCGCGGGGACGGCCCCGGGGGAAGGGCTGGCGGACGTCTTCAACGTGTCGTACGGGGGCACCACCTCCCTGACCCAGCTGTACTGGATGATCGCCGAGCGGCTCGCCGCCCTCCGGCCCGGCCTCACGCCGGGGGACCCGGTGTACGCGCCCTTCCGGCCCGGGGACATCCGCCATTCCCAGGCGGACCTCACCCGGATCAAGACCCTCCTGGGGTACGAACCCACCCACTCGGTGGCGCAGGGCCTGGACGAGCTGGTGCCCTGGTTCGCCTCCGCCCATGCCCGCTCCTGATGCGCGTCGGCGTTCTGGGCACCCAGGCCAGGGATCTGGTCAATTTCCGCGGACACCTGCTTTCGGAGCTGGCCCGGGCCGGCCACGAGGCCTTCGGCATCGCGCCGGGGGGCAATGAGGCCACCCGGACGGCCCTGGCGAACCTGGGGGCCGCGTACGTGCCCATCCAGCTCGACCGCACGGGCCTCAACCCCGTCGGCGAAGCCCTGGGCTTCCTGCGGCTCTGGCGCACCCTGCGGCGCCTGCGCCTGGATCTGCTCCTGTGCTACGAACTGAAGTCCGTGGCCTTCGGGACCCTGGCCGCCCGGCTCGCGGGGGTGCCCCGGCGCTACGCCATGATCACGGGACGGGGCACCACGCTCCAGGGCGCCACCTCGGGCCTCCAGGAGACCCTGGTGCGGGCCGTGGTCACCCGCCTGTACCGCATGGCGCTGCCCCGGACCCGGGGCGTCTTCTTCCAGAACCAGGACGACTGCACTTTCTTCCGGGACCTGGGCATGCTTCCGGATTCGGTGCCCAGGCGGATCATCAACGGATCGGGCGTTGACCTGGCCCACTTCGCCCCGCGGCCCCTGCCCGGGGGGCCCGTGACGTTCCTGTTCGTGGGAAGGCTCCTGAAGAACAAGGGCGTCTTCGAACTGGTGGAGGCCTGCCGCATCCTGGCGGGCCGGAACGTGCCCTTCCGCGCCCGCATCCTCGGGCCGCTGGACACGAACCCCAACGGCATCACCGCCGGCCAACTGGAGGCCTGGGTGGACGAGGGGGTCGTGGAGTACCTGGGCGAACTCGCGGATGTGCGGCCCGCCCTGGCCGCGGCCCACGTCATGGTGCTCCCCTCCTACGGCGAAGGCACCCCCCGCTCCGTGCTGGAGGCGCTGAGCGTGGGCCGCGCCGTGGTGACCACGGACGCCCCCGGCTGCCGGGAGGTGGTTGCGGAGGGCGTCAACGGGCACCGGGTGCCCGTGGGCGACGCTGGCGCCCTGGCGGACGCCATGGAGAACCTGGCGCGCAACCCCGAGCTGATCCAGCGGTTCGCCCAGGAGGGGCGGAGGCTGGCGGAGCGGAAGTACGATGTGCGGCTGGTGACGGCCGATATCATCGATTTCATGGATTGCGGGAAAGGGAAGGCCCATGACGGAGCCCGCTGAGACCCCTGGGCCCCCGGGTGCGGCCGGCTGGCTCCAGCGGGGCCGGGCCTCCTGGCACAGGCTCACCACCGGCAGCGTGAACCGGCGGGTCTTCGGGGCGGCCATGGTGGTGGGCGTCCTGACCCTGGGCATCAAGGTCTTCTCCCTTCTCAAGGAATCGTTCGTGGCGGCCTGCTACGGCACGGGCAACGACTACGACGCATTCATCATCGCCATGATCGTGCCGGCCTCCCTGGCCGCGATCCTGTCGGGTTCCCTGGACGCGGCCCTGATCCCCACCTACATCGAAGTGCGGGAGACCGAGGACGCCGAGGCGGCCCACCGCCTCTACGCCACCATCCTCCTGTGGAACACCGTCATCCTGGGCGGGACCATCGCCCTGCTGGCGTTCACCGTGGACCTGTGGCTGCCCCTCCTGGCGTCCCGCTTCGACCCGGCGAAGATGGCCCTGGCCCGCAACCTGGTGTTCGCCTCGCTGCCCATCGTGGTGCTCACGGGCTTTTCCACGGTGTGGGGCGCCCTGCTCAACGCCGGGGAGCGCTTCGCAGGGGCGGCCCTGGCGCCCGCGCTGCAGTCGGTGGCGGTCATCCTCCTGCTGGCCCTCTGCTTCCGCGGTCTTGGGATCTGGGCCCTGGTGGCCGGCTCCCTGGTGGGCGTCCTGGCCGAGACCGTGATGAAGGGCTGGCTCCTGAAAAAGCGCGGGCATCCGCTCATGCCGAAGTGGCACGGGGTGACGGCCGCGTTCCGGAAGGTGCGGGGCCAGTACGCCACCGCCATCGCCGCCTCCTTCATCGTCAACGGCATGAGCCTGGTGGACCAGGCCTTCGCCTCCACCCTGGGTCCCCGGAGCAATTCGGCGCTCAGCTACGGGAGCAGGCTGCAGGCCTTCGCCCTGTCGCTGGGCGTGACGGCCCTGGCCACGGCGTGCCTGCCCGCCCTGTCCAAGATGGTGGCCCTCCGGGACTGGGGCGGCATCCGAAGGTTCCTGCGGTTCTACGGGGGGATGATCCTGGCCGTGACCGTTCCGGCGACCGTCCTGCTCATCGTCCTGTCGCGGTTCCTGGTCCAGACGATGTACCAGCACGGCTCCTTCACCGCCGCGGACACCGAACTGGTGGTGCAGATCCAGATCTTCCACCTGCTGCGCATCCCCTTCGCCACCTGCCACGTGCTGGTGACCCGCACCCTCACGGCCATGAAGTCCGTGCACTTCCTGCTGATCATGTCCTTCAGCAGCTTCGCGCTGAACGCGTTCATGGACTGGCTCCTCATCAAGAAGTACGGGATCGCCGGCATCACGCTTTCCACCTCGGTCTGCAGCGTCGTGACGCTGGTGTGCCTGGGGTGGGCGCTGAACCATCTGTTGAAGAAGAAGGCTCAGGAGGCCAGCGCATGAGGTTCCTTCCCTGGATCCGGCCCGTTCCCCTCACCCAGGACCCCGCGCCCGACGGCCAGGTGCGCAGCACCCGGCGGGGCGGCCGGATCAAGGTGGTCGAGACCTGGTTCAACGACGATCCCGCCAACCTGGATGGCGTGGACGTGTGGATCGCCCACCAGCGTCCCTCCCGCCTCACCCCCTGGGGCTGGCACTACCGGTACACCCTGCTGGTGGACCTCACGGCCTCCGCGGACGAGATCCTGGCCCGCATGAACCGGACCACCCGCCAGGAGGTGAGGAAGTCCATCAAGGACGGGGAATTCACCTGCACCTTCATCCCCTCGCCCACGGACGCGGAGCTGGAGGCCTTCGCCGACGCCCATGACGCCCACCCCATCCACCCCGACGCGCCCCGGCTGGAGCGGGACCGCCTGCGCGAGCTGCACGCCACCGGCATCCTGCAGCTGTCGGAATGCCGGGACCGGAACGGCACGATCCTGGTGTGGCACGGGGTCCTGGGCCACCAGCGCGCCGGCATCGCCCAGCCGGTGTACCAGATCTCCAACTACCATCAGGCCGAGGACCAGGCCAGCGCGAACGCCACCGGCCGGGCGAACCGGGTCCTGTACTACCAGGAATTCGTCCACTACAAGGAACAGGGCTACGCCACCTACGACCTGAACGGCTGGTACACGGGCTCCGAGGACGCCAAGCGGCTCAAGATCAACAAGTTCAAGGAAGCCTTCCGGGGCAGGCTCTGGTTCGGCTACGACTGCGAGGAGCCCCTGACCCTGCGCGGGTGGGCCTACGTGGCCTTGAAGACCCTGAAGCGCTGGCTCTTCCTGAGGGGCCGCGCCAGCGAATTGCGGCGGCTGAGGCAGAAGCCCGTCCTGAACCTGCCTGAGCATTTGCGATAGGGCGTGTTTATCTTGCATGCACCCGGGCGGATCTGGGTTGAAATCGCCGATGCGCGGGCCCGTCCTTTTGAGCACAACCCATACGCTTAATCGCAGAATCCGGGCCTATTCCGCCGATAGCCTACCGGACCTGGCCCGCGGCCTCGATCTCCGCCAGGGCGGGGCTCACGGGCAGGAGGAACATCAGCGCGAAGGCCAACTGTCCCTCGAAGCTGAACAGGAGGCTGTGGCTGAAGAACAGGTAGGTGAGGTTGACCAGGCACAGGGAGACCAGGGCCCACTTCACCTGGGGGCCGCCACGGTAGGTCAGGGACCGCCTCGCGTAGTGGTAGATGACCACCAGGAACGCGAAGAAGCCCACGGGACCAATGTCGATCCAGACGCCCAGGTAGGTGTTGTGCGTGCCCAGCATCACCCGGCCCAGCCCGACCACCTTCATGGTGTCGTCGTCCACCCGGGTGCCGGCCATGGCCTGCATGCCGTAGCCGTACCAGGGCTCCTGGTCGAGCTGGGAGGACCATTCCTCGAAAAGGTCCAGCCGCGTGGTGCCCCCCCGCGCGGCCGTGTTCTTCTCCTCCACGTCGAGCATGCGGGAAAGGGCGCCGCGGCTCGAGGCGCTGCGCACCTGGTGGCGCATGGCCTGGCTCAGGGAGAAGGCGATCACCAGGAAGACGGCGGTGACGATGCCCCCGAACCACCACCTCAGGTCCTTGCGCTTGACGATGAGCAGGTAGAGCACCAGGACGAACACGAAGAAGAGGCCCGCCCGGCGGCTGGCGGTGAGGTAGATGATGGGCACGCTGCAGAGCCGGCCCATCCAGGCCAGCCAGGGGGTGGCGAACACCGAGAGGATCACGACGAGAAGGGCGATGTACCCGCCCACGTTGGGATTGCCCCACATGCCGCCGTAGCGTCCGGTTCCCTCCATGTTGAGCATGCCCGACCGCTGCGTGACCGCGAAGATGACGGAGGCGACCTTCGAACTCAGGGGGATCAGGAACAGGAGCAGCAGGTTCGCCGCCACGGCGAACTGGGCCGCGTTGGCGAAGGACCGTAGGGCCTTGGCGCTGGAGGTGAGCAGGGCCACCGCGCCGCCCAGCAGGAGCGTGATGACCCAGGCCTTGATGGCGAAGGGGTAGTCCCGGGAGGGCGCGACGATGAGGCCCCAGATGAAGTAGAAGCTGAACCAGGCCATGTAGGGCGCCATGGGGGCCAGCAGCCGGCTGTACTTCAGCCGCATGGCGGTGGACACCAGGATCATCAGGGCCAGCATCCAGACCATCCAGGTGAAGCCCCGGAAGAAGTAAGAGAGGAAGGGCAGGGCGCCGGCCAGGACCAGGCCCATCAGGAACGCCATGGCGCTGCCGCCGAGGGCCAGCCATGGGGAATCGTCCCGGGTCCAGTCCATCAGGGCTTCTCCTCTCCGAAGGGGGCGGCGGGCAGAGGCTCGGGGAACCTTACGGCCGTGCCGTGGCCGTCGCTGCGTACGATGGTACCTTCCAGGACCACCGTACCGCCACCGGGATCGGAGCCGGGGACGGTCACCTGGATGGTGGAGCCCACCGGGAGGTCCACCGCGTCCAGGAGCAGTCCCCCGGGGCCCAGGTTCACCACCCGCGCGGGCGTCCCGTCTTCCACCACGGCCTCCAGGGCGGGCCGGGGGCCCCGGTCGAAGGCCCGGCGGTCACCGGGTTTTCGCGGCGCGATGGGCGGCCGCACCAGCCCCAGGGTCGCCAGGATGATCCGGACGTTGCCCCAGAGGGTCGCCTTGGCGGCGTATTCGAGGTTGATGCGGATCTTGTTGGGAAGGACGTTCTCGGCGTAGAACCGGCCGGGGTCCTCTCCGCCGTGGAAGATGTGGTTCTCGTGGCGGTACACGATGGAGGCCGCGTCGGTGATGCCCGGGCGGATGTCCAGCACGCGCCTCTGGGCCTCGGTATAGAGGGCGACGAACTTGGGCACCTCCGGCCGGGGGCCCACCAGGCTCATGTCGCCCAGGACCACGTTCACCAATTGGGGCAGCTCGTCGATCTTGAGGTCCCGGAGCCACTTCCCGATGGGCGTGATGCGGGCGTCCCGGGCCACGGTGAGGAGATCCCCCGCCTTGTCGGCGTCCACGCGCATGGTCCTGAACTTGAGGATCCGGAAGGGCCGGCCCCCCTTGCCGATGCGCTCCTGGCGGTAGAAGACGGGTCCCCCGTCGCCCAGCCGGATGGCGGCCCCCACGAGGATCAGCAGGGGGGACAGCACCGCGAGCCCGAGGATCGACCAGAACAGATCGAACAGCCGGAACATCCTGGGGGGCCCCCCTAGGCCCGGTGGGCCGCGACGAGTTCCTCCACCGCGGTGCAAACGTCGTCCACGTCCGCGTCCGTGAGGCCCGGGTGCAGGGGGAGGGAGAGCATCCGGGAGAAGGCGTCCGCGGCCACGGGGCAGTCCTCGGGGCGGTAGCCGTACTTGTTCCGGTAGAAGGGCTGCATGTGGACGGGCAGGTAGTGCACGGAGGTGCCGATCTGGCGCTCCTTGAGCTTCTCGATGAACTCGTTGCGCCCCAGGGTGAGGCGCTCCGGGCGCAGGCGCAGGACATACAGGTGGAGGCTGGATTCCGCGTCCGGATCCTCCACGGGGATCTGAAGCTCAGGCAGGCGCGCGAACCGGGCATTGTAGGCATCCACCACCTGGCGACGCCGGGCCTGGAAGGCTTCCAGCCGGGTCAGCTGGTGGAGGCCGATGGCCGCCTGGAGGTCGGTCATGTTGTACTTGAAGCCGGGCAGCAGGACCTCGTAATACCAGGAGCCGGACCGGTCGAACCGCTTCCAGGCCTCCTTGTCCATGCCGTGGTGCCCGATCACCCGGGCCTTGGCCAGCAGCTCCGGATCCCCCGTCAGGGCTCCGCCTTCGGCCGTGGTGAGGTTCTTGGTGGCGTAGAAGCTGAACGACGCCAGGTTGCCGCGGGAGCCGACGAGCCGGCCCTTGTAGCGGGTCGGCAGCGCGTGGGCGGCGTCCTCCAGGATGTGGAGCCCGTGGGCGCCGGCCAGTTCGAAGAGGGGATCGAGCTGGACCGGGTGCCCGGCGTAGTGCACCGGCATGATGGCCTTGGTGCGGCCGGTGATGGCCCGGGCGGTGGCTTCGGGGTCCAGGGTGAGGGTTCCGGGGACGACGTCCACGAGGATGGGCTTGGCTCCCACGTGCTCCACGACGTTGGCGGTGGCGCAGAAGGTGAGGCTCGGGACGATCACTTCGTCGCCCGGTCCCACGCCCAGGACCGCCAGGCCCACATGGAGGCCCGCGGTGCAGGAATTGAAGGCGGCCAGGTCGGGCGCCCCCAGGTAGGTCTTCAGGTTGGCCTCGAAGAGCCGGGTCTTGGGCCCGGTGGTGATCCAGTCCGACATCAAGGTGTCGAGGACCTCCGATCGCTCTCCGTCGCCGATGGAGGGGGGGCTGAACTGAAGGAAACGATCGCGCATTCGAGGGCCTTTCAAGGGGAAGGGGTCGGCCGCCTGGAGAGGTGGGGGTGGCAACGGTGGATAATTCAGGATATGGAGATCATAACATCCTATTAATCAATCTAATACAAACCTTACGTTGAAGAAAGGTTATTTCCTCCGGAATCCTTGGACTGTCCTTGGGGCGTTTATATTAAATGCTGTTTAGGAAGGGCTTGTTTGGGTATTGGAA
>DBMS01000237.1:17703-36035 GCA_002297665.1 Holophagaceae bacterium UBA692
CTCATCTTTTTTTTCATAAATGGCGGTTCCGGTCACTGCCTGCCCCCTGCGGGGCCGCAGTGACCTAAACGGGCAGAGCAGAAGGGTTTTCTTGCCCCAAGGCCTTCCCGTCCGGTAAACTCCACGCATGATCTTCTTAATATCTCAGGGGCCAAGTTCGGGGTCGCATCGATTGACCGCCTCACCCCGCTTGGGGGCAAAAAAGGTCCATTCCATGATCCTGGCCTGGGAGTTCCGGTGATCGAGGGGCCGCCGGGAAACGTGACCCTGGTCGTCAACCAGCTCTACGCCGGCGGCGCGGCCCGGGTGGCCGTGAACCTTTCCCGGGCCTGGGCGGAGATGGGCCGCTCCGTCACGATCCTCACCACCGACAACGGCCAGGTGCCTCCCTCCTTTCCGCTCCATCCCTCGGTCGCCCACCGGCCCCTTGGCCTCATGCACAATTCCCGGAACCCCCTGGAGGGGCTCTGGCTGAACCTGGGCCGGCTCGCGCGCCTGCGCAAGGCCATTGCCGACACCCGGCCGGACGTTCTTATCTCCTTCCTGGACAAGAACAATATCCTCTGCCTCCTGGCGGGCCGGACCCTTCCGCGGATTCCGACCCTCGTGTCCGAACGCACCGACCCCAGCGAGCGCACCATCGGTTGGCCCTGGGAGTGGCTGCGCCGCTGGACCTACCCCATGGCCGACTGCCTCGTGGTGCAGACCCTCCATGCCAAGGGCTTCTTCTCGCCCGCCGTGCAGGCCCGCACCCGGGTGATTCCCAATCCGGTCATCCTTCCGCCCCCCGGCCCGGCCCTGGACGGTCCCCGCGGCCGGCACCACCTGACGACCCTGGGGCGCATGGATCCCGTGAAGGGCCACGAGATGCTCATCGACGCCTTCGCGGCCATCGAAGGGCGTTTTCCGGACTGGGACCTGGTGATCCACGGCGACGGGCCCACCCGCCGGGCCATGGAGGCCAAGGTCCGGGACCTGGGCCTGGAAACGAGGATCCGGTTCCCCGGAGCCACCTTCGAGGTGGGCGCCCGCCTGCGGGAAGCCGATGTTTTCGTGCTCACCTCCCGGGCGGAGGGCTTTCCCAATTCCCTGGCGGAGGCCATGGCCTGCGGCCTTCCGGTGGTGAGCTTCGACTGCCGGAGCGGCCCATCGGAGCTCATCCGGGACGGCGTGGATGGGTTGCTGGTGCCGCCCCTGGACGTGCCCGCCCTCGCCGCTGCGCTCGCCCGCCTCATGGACGACCCCGGCCTTCGCGCGCGCCTGGGCGCCGCCGCGCCGGACGTCCTCGAGCGGTTCAGCGAATCCAGTGTCCTGGCCCAATGGGAATCCGCAATACAATTAGCCGTCCTGACCGCCCGCGGAGCGCAGCCCTCATGATCAGGCCAGCGCCAGGGCCCCAGGTGAAGGAGTAAGACTCAATGGCCAAGAACAGCTATCTCCTGCGCTTCGATGACATCTGCCCCACCATGAACTGGGCGGTCTGGGAAGCGATTGAGCGGGAACTGCTGCTCCATGACGTTCGCCCCATCCTGGCGGTGGTGCCCGACAACCGGGATCCCGGCCTCATGCTGGACCCCCCGGCGGCGGATTTCTGGGAGCGGGTGCGGCGCTGGCAGGCCCTGGGGTTCACCATCGCCGTCCACGGCTACCAGCACCTCTACACCAACCGCGACAAGGGGCTGATGAAGCTGACCCCCCACAGCGAATTCGCCGGCCTTCCCTACGAGACCCAGCTGGACATGCTCCGGCGGGCCCTGGCCATCTTCGCGGAGAACGGCGTCCGGGCCGACGGCTTCGTGGCCCCTTCCCATTCCTTCGACCGGAACACCCTGAAGGCGCTGGCCGAGTTGAAGATCAACGTCGTGAGCGACGGGCTCTGGCCCTGGCCGCACCAGGACGCCAACGGGCTCTTCTGGGTTCCCCAGCAGCTCTGGCGGTTCAGCCCGAAGCCCGCGGGCGTCTGGACCG
The DNA here is from genome assembly GCA_002297665.1 of Holophagaceae bacterium UBA692. Taxonomy (GTDB): domain Bacteria; phylum Acidobacteriota; class Holophagae; order Holophagales; family Holophagaceae; genus Mesoterricola. Next base: position 19,672 of record DBMS01000237.1, read on the forward strand.
TCTGCCTGCACCACAACAAATGGCCGGACAAGACCCTGCAGCTCTTCCGCAGCGAACTGGCCAAGTACGCCTCCCGCATGACCGACGTGGCGGCGGTGAAGGCCGCCTTCGCCGGCCGGCCCCAGACCCTGGGCGACCGGATCAGCGCCTTCCATAACCTGATGTGGTACCACCGGGTCCTGCCCGCCCTGGGGGCCCTCCGGCGCACCCTGGTCCCCTCCAGGCAGGGGGCATGAGCCAGGCCAGGCGCCGTCTGCTCTTCCTCATCAATTCCCTCAACCCCGGGGGAGCGGAGAGGCAGCTCACGGAACTGGTGGCCAACCTCGACTCCGCGCGGTTCGAGACGATGGTGGTGGTCACCTACGATTCCGCCGGCCCCGGCAAGGACGGCTTCTACCGGCAGGTGGCGGCCGTGCCGGGCGTGACCCTGGCGAGCCTGCACAAGCGCCGGGGGGTCCTGGGATACCTTCGTTCGCTTCCACGTCTCTTCGGTCTGGTCCGGGCCTTCGACCCGGACGTCCTCCATGGCTACATGGAGGGCAACCTGCCCGTCCTCCTGGCCGGGGCGCTCTTCCGGAAGCCGGTGGCCTGGGGCATCCGCAGGAGCAGCGTCGACCATTCGAAGATGGACCTCCTTTCCCGGTGGCTGCTCCGGGTGACGATCCGGCTCTCGGGGTTCGCCGACATGGTCATATTCAATTCCGAGGCCGGACGGACGAACCATGCGCGCATGGGCATGCGGTGCCCCAGGATGTGCGTCGTGCCCAACGGCTTCGACATGGAAAGGTTCCAGGCCGACCCGGGGGCGGGCAGGGCCTGGAGGCGGGCCCAGGGCCTGCCGGAGGACGCGCCCCTCATCGGCATCGTGGGCCGTCTGGACCCCGTCAAGGACCATCCCACCTTCCTGCGGGCGGCGGCCCGGATCCGGCGCCAATGGCCCGGGGCGGCGTTCGTGTGCGTGGGCGGCGGGCCCGAGGCCTACGCCCGGACCCTCCAGGCCCAGGCCGAGGCCCTGGACCTGGGGGCCAGCGTGCACTGGCCCGGCACCTGTCCGGACATGGCCGGCGTGTACAACGCCCTTTCCGTGCTGGCCCTGACGTCCACCGACGAGGGCTTCCCCAACGTCCTGGGGGAGGCCATGGCCTGCGGGGTGCCCTGCGTGACCACCCGGGTGGGGGACGCCGCCCTCCTGGTGGGTGAGACCGGCGCCGTGTGCGAGGCCGGCGACGACGCGGGCATCGCGGCGGCCGTCTCGGCCCTCCTGGGGGAGGGCGCCCCTGCCCGCGAAGCCCGTTCGGCGGCCGCCCGGGAACGGATCCGCCAGAACTTCAGCGTTCAGTCCCTGGCGAGGAACACCGAGGCCCTGCTGGCCTCCCTGTGATCCCTGGGAATCGAAGGCGCCGGGGGCCTTTCCTTCCTTGAAAAAATCGAGCAGGTCCGATGAGAAATTTTGGCGAAGTCATTTATCGGTTTATCAATTTCTGCATGCACATTAAGGCTTAACTGCCATTTAAGAACATATAGGTACCAATTTGGTCATAATTTTTGATGAATAATTCGTTTGAAAATACCGGCGTGACGAATTGCACTAGCGTGTCCGCAGGGGCCGGCCGATACTCCTGGCATCTGGTTCTCTGATCGGTTTCAAGCAGAGCGACCGGGTCACTCACCAACCCCATAGCGTCCACCGGCACTCCACCTCCTGGAGGGTGTGCCAACGTTCCCACCCTTTGCTCCATGCCCGCCGGCCGAAGCCGGCGGGCCGTGGATTGGAGATCGCATGTCCGAGAACCGCATTGCCGGAGGCCTGTCCCGCAGCCGCGCCGCCTTCCTCAACGCCTCCCTGGCCCTGGCCGTGGTGGGCGGGGGATTCGCAAGCCTGCCGGCCGCAGCCCAGACCACGTCCACCTGGCTGAAGGTGTCGCCTTCCGATTCCCTGACCATCACCGGCGGGACCAAGGTCTCCTATTCGGCCACGGTTTCAGGCCTCACGGGCTACACGACCAAGTGGTACGTGGACGGCATCCAGAATGGCAACGCCACGGTGGGCACCCTGGCGCCCGGCTCCAGCCAGAATGCGGTGGTGTACCAGTCGCCCGCCGGGGCCGGCAAGCACACCATCCTGGCCATCGCCACCAAGGATTCCTCCCACTACACGGCGGGCTCCAAGACGGTGACCGTCCTGGCGGGCACCACCGCCACGCCGACGGTGACCGTGGCCGCCAGCCCCAGCACCCTGTCCATGGGCACCGGCGCCTCGGCCTCCGTTTCCGCCTCGGTCTCCGGGTCCACCAACACCGCCGTCACCTGGACGGTGGACGGCGTCACCGGCGGCAATTCCACCGTGGGAACCCTGTCGGGCACGGGCACCACCGTCACCTACACCGCCCCCGCCACCGCGGGCAGCCACACCATCAAGGCCACCAGCTCGGCGAACACGGCCTCCAGCGCCACCGTGGGCGTTTCCGTGGTGGCTCCGGCCGTCACGGTCTCGGCCAGCCCTTCCTCGCTCTCGCTTCTGGTTTCCGCCTCCGGGACCGTCTCGGCGACGGTGTCGGGCACCACCAACACGGCCGTCTCCTGGTCCGTTGACGGCGTGGTGGGCGGCAATTCCACGGTCGGGGTCGTCTCGGGCACGGGGAGCACCGCCACCTACACGGCCCCCGCCACGGCGGGAAGCCACACCCTCAAGGCCACCATCGCGGCCAACCCCGCCTCCAGCGCCACCGTGGCGGTCTCCGTGACCGCGCCCGTGGCCATCTCCCTCAGCCCCTCGGGCACCACGTCGGTGACCGCCTCGGGGTCCTGCACCTTCCAGGCGTCCGTGACCGGGACCTCCAACACGGCCGTCACCTGGACCGTGGACGGCATCCTGGGCGGCAACGGCACCGTCGGCACCCTCAGCGGGTCCGGTTCGTCGGTCACCTACGCGGCCCCCGCCACCGGCGGCAGCCACACCATCACCGCCACCAGCGCGGCCGATTCCACCAAGACCGCCTCCGCGGCGATCTCCGTGGTGGCTCCCACGGGGACTGCGACGGGCATCACCCTCACGCCTTCGGTCCCCACCGCGGTGGGCAGCGGCGGCCAAGTCGCCTTCTCCGCGGCCCTCGCCGGCACCACGTCGGGCGCGGTCACCTGGAGCGTGGACGGCATCGTGGGCGGCAACAGCACCGTGGGCACCATCTCCTCCTCCGGCGTCTACACCTGCCCGTCGGTCACCGCCAAGACGGTCCGCCTCATCACCGCCACCTCCGCCACCACGCCGTCCGTCAGCGCCAGCGTGCGCATCCTGACGGTGGCCAGCAACACCACCATCAACGCCAAGACCCAGTACGGGGCCACCGGCAACGGCACCACCGACGACACCGCGGCCATCATCAAGGCCCTGGCCGCCACGGGGTCGGGCATCTGCTACCTGCCCGCCGGCAAGTACCTCATCAATCCCGTCGCCTCCTCCAGCCAGTTCGGCCTGTATCTCAATTCGGGCAACACCCTGCTGCTGGATCCCGGCGCGGTGCTCCAGTGCAAGACCATGACCACCTCCGGCGGCTACTCCGTGGTGGGGATGAAGGAGAACAACATCGCCCTGGTGGGCGGCACCATCATCGGCGACCGGGTCGCCCGCAACCTTCCCACCTACATCAACGGTTCCGGGTCGGACTTTGAAGCCGGCAACGGGGTTTCCATCGGCAACGCCAGCGGCATGATCATCCTGGGCGTCACCTCCAAGAACAACTGCAACGACGGCTTCTACATCTACAACAACGTCTCCAACGTCCTGATCTCGGACTGCGTCGCCGACAACAACCGCCGCCAGGGCTGCTCGCTGGTCTACTGCAACGGCGTCGTCATCCAGTACAGCACCTTCAGCAACACCAACGGCAACGATCCGGCCTGCGGCCTGGACTTCGAGCCCAACTCCGGATCCACCGTCAAGAACGTCCAGGTGATCGGCTGCAACATCTTCGGCAACGCGGGCGGCGGCATCGCCGGCGGCGGCTCCACCAAGAACGGCCCCACCGGCAACGGCACCGCGTTCTGCACCGACTGCGTCGTCACCGGCAGCACCATCACCGGCAACGGCGGCAGCAACTACCAGCTGGGCGGCATCGCCTGGGACGAGTCCGAGCGCATCACCTTCTCCAACAACATCATCAGCAAGAACAAGGGTGACGGCATCTGGATCGACTACTACTCCATGGACTTCCGGATCTCCGGCAACACGATCACCTCCAACCAGGGCGACGGCATCTACCTGTCCTACTGCACCGGCACCGTCGTAAGCGGCAACACCCTCAGCGGCAACACCGGCACGGCCATCCGCAACGCCGACGGCAGCGCCACGGTGGGAACGAACACCCTCAAGTAGGGGCCTTCGGGCCAGCATCAAAAGGCCGGCCCGGTTCCCCGGGCCGGCCTTTTGCTAACTTTCGCCCCGGTGGTACTTGTAGTCGAACTCGTAGCGGTAGTACCCGTACAGCCCTCCCACGCTCACCAGCTTGATGTCGTTGAAGACGCATCCCTTCAGCTTGCCTTCCAGGTGCTTGAGGCGGTTCTGGCAGGTGCGGATCTCCTCGATGGGGTGCGCCCCGTACTTGGCCACGAGGAGGATGCTCTCCACCTTGGCGCCCAGGACGGTGGCGTCGCTCACGGGCAGGATCGGGGGGGCGTCGATGATGACGAAGTCGTAGGCTTCCGACACCTGGGCCGTGAATTCGGCATACCGGGCGGACATGAGCAGCACCAGGGGATCCGGCGGCAGGATTCCGGTGCTGAGGAGGCTGAGGCCGGGGACCGTGGTCTCCTTGACCTGGGTCTTCCAGTCCGCCCTTCCGGCCAGGACTTCCGCCAAGCCGCCCGCCCGGCCCTTCACGCCGAAGGTGCGGTGGAGCTTGCCCCGGCGCAGGTCCGCGTCCACCAGCAGCACCTTGGCCCCGCCCTGGGCGAAGACGGTGGCGAGGTTGGTGCTCACGAAGGATTTCCCCACCTGGGGGGAGGGCCCTGTGACGAGGATGATGCGGTTGGCGGCCTTCTCCATGGTGAAGTGCAGGAGGGTCCGGAGGCTCCGGAGGCTCTCGGTGGCGATGTCCTCGGGTTCCCCGACGGCCAGGAGGTGGATGCCGGGGTGCTGCCGGTTGATCAGCTTGTCGAAGGTCTTCTGCCCCTCGCTGTGGGGGACGGTCACGAGGATCGGAAGGCCGAGCTTGGCCTCGATGATCCGGTGGTCCTGGATGCCCCGGCGCAGGAGCCGGCGCACCACCGTCAGGCCGAACCCGACGACCAGCCCGATGAAGGTGAAGAGCACCATCAGGACCTTCTTCTTGGGTGCGACCGCATCGTAGGCCGGGATGGCGTAGTCCACGACCCGGGCATTGCCGACGGAACCGGCGAGGGTGTTCTGGAGCTGCTGGATGCTGGTGAGCAGTGACGTGTACATCTCCGACTTCACCTGGGCGTCCCGGGTCAGGCGCACGATCTCCTGCTGGGTCCGGGGAAGGCCGGTCACCCTCGAGTTCACCTTGTTGGCCTCGGCCTGGAGGTGGGCGATCTGCTGGTCGGTGGTGGTGACCAGGTCGGAGTGCTCGGTGTAGGTGCGCAGCAGTTCCTGCCGGCGCTGCTTGAGGGTCGAGATCTGGGCCTCCAGCGAGGCGCCCTGCTGGAGGAAGAGCGCGCCTTCCTGGGCGATGTCCACGGCGGCGTTCTGCCTGCGGTATTCGTTGAGGCGGCTCTCGGCCTCCGAAAGCTGGGCCTGGAGGGCGGGGCGCTGGCTCTGCAGGAGGGCGAGGGCCTTGGAGGAGTCTCCGGCCTTGCGCTCGATGGACTGGCGGACGTACTGGTTGAGGATCTCGTTCAGGATCAGGGCCCCGTGGTCCGGGTCCGGCGCCTGGAGGGACAGGCCCAGGATGTTGGAGGACTGGTTGGCGTTCTTGCCGCGCTCCTCGACCATGAGGGCCAGCCTCAGGTTGGTGATGCAGTCCACGATGGGCGTCACGGAAAGCAGGAACTGCTGTCCGGGCTTCCCGCGGAGGTTGCGCACCTTCAGCCGCATGGGCATGCCGTTCCAGACGGCGGTGACGCGCTCCCCGGGCCGGCCCTGGATGAGCTCGGACCCGTCGGGGCCGCTGAGGCGGTAGGCCCCGCCGTTCAGGGCCGTGGCCTTGAAGACGATGCCCCGGAGCTTGTCGGGGACCTCGAAGGCTTCGATGTCCAGGCGCGGGCGGGTGAGGGGGTTCCGGTTCAGGAGGCGGCCGATCACGGGGGTGAGGACGGGGGAGCATTCGATGTCCAGGCCCAGGTTGGAGACGACCCGGCCCAGCACGAGGTTGCTCTTGATGATCTCGATCTCCCCCTGGGCCACCGTCAGCTGGGTGTAGACCCCCTCCATCTTGGTGAACTCCTGGTTCTGGGTGCCGTAGCTCTTGGGCACCTCGGTTTGCAGGAGGCCCTCGACCTGGTAGATGGGGGTGGCGGCCAGCACGTAGATGAGGCCGGCGGCCACGCACACCACGAGCGACCCGAGGATCAGGGCCCTCCCTTCCCAGAGGTTGGCGAAGACCTCGCCCAGGTTCAGTTCGGACCCGCGGTCGGGGCCGTCCGGGCCCGGGGCGGACCGCTGATGGGCCATGGGTGGCCTGGACTCGGGATTCATTTCATTGTTCATAGGGACCTTTGTTCTGCGTTCACGCGAGTAAGCCATTCATCCACGGACAGTCTGATCTGGTCGAAGGCGCGCCGGAAGGCCGCGGGTCCCCGGCGGAACGGGTCCGGGATCTCCCGCTGGCCCGGGGGCAGCCAGTGCCCGAGGAGGAAGACCCGGCCCCGGGTCCGGGGCGCCTTGTTCTCGCACTCGGCCTTCTGCTTCTCGTTCATCACCAGGATGAGGTCCGCCGCCATGGCCAGGGCGGGGGTGAACTGCCTTCCCCGGTGGGCGGAGAGATCCAGGCCCGCCTCCGAGGCGACCCGCTGGGCGTCCCCATCGGCCGGAAGGCCCTCCAGGGCCGAAAGGCCCGCGGAACTGACGGACATTCCCTCCCCCGCTCCCGAACGGAACAGGGCTTCGGCCATGGGACTGCGGCAGTGGTTGCCTTCGCAGATGACGAGAACGGACGCGATTCTGAGCGGTGAAATCAGGTGGGGACCTCTGGGATGGCGGGGGGAGGTGGAGGGCTGGGAGGCTTTCCCTGGCGTCTAGAGCCGCTTCTGGAAGTAGTACACCTGGGCGCTGGTGGAGGCCCCGGCCGTGACCGCGTTGATGGTGGGCAGGAGCAGGTTCATGACGCGGCTGAACCGCACCAGCGTGCCCGCGTCGACGTAGACGATGTCCCTGGGGTTCAGGGCGAACTTGTCGGCCAGGATCATGGACGCGGGGTTGCGGGCGTCCAGGTGGAAGACGTCCACCTTGTTGGAGGCCCCGGCGGACCGGATGACGTACACCGACGTCGCGTCCGCGCTGGCGACCTGGATGCCGCCCACTTCCGAGATCGCCTTGGCGAGGGTGAGCTTGCCGTGCACCAGGGGGACGTTGCCGGGCCGCATGAGTTCGCCCATGAGGTACACGGGCTCTTCGTTCGCGTTGGGAATCTGAAGGGAGTCGCCGTCCTGGAGCAGGATCTGGCCCGACGCGGCGCCCATGGCCATGAGGGCCTGGAAATTGAGGGTCCAGGACTTGCCGCCCCGGGTGAGCACCATGCGGCTGTCGTCCGCGGCGGGGAGCAGCCCGCCGGCGCGGTTGATGGCCTCGGCGAGCGTGAAGGGCACGTCGGTGACCGGGTAGATGGCGGGGTTGCGCACTTCACCGCCCACGTACACCTTCTGGGAACGGTAGACCAGCACCTTCACGTCCACCTGGGGATTGCGCAGGGACTTGGCCAGCTGGGCGGTGAGGGTGTCGCGCACCTGGCCGATGGTCATGCCCGCGACCTTCAGCTTGCCGACGTAGGGGAAGAAGATGTTGCCCTCCTCGTCCACCAGGTTGCCGTACGACGTGTCCGTGCGGTTGGGACCCATGGGCAGGGAGATCTCCGGGTGATCCCACACCGTCACGAGAAGCACGTCCTGGGAGCCCAGGCGGTAGGGCTGGGCCCGGTCGGACGCCAGGGCGGAGAGGTCCACGGGGACCGCGGGACGCGCCGCCTGGCGGTTGACCAGGTCCGGCGAGAGGGGGTGGAGCGTGACGGAAAGTCCGCCCACGTCCTCCGCCCGGCCGTGGCTGTTGGGCCGCGAGGTGAGCTTCATGCCCGGCGACTGGCACCCGGCGAGAAGGGACAGGGCCACCACCCCGAGGCCCAGGACGAGGCGGGGCCGCGAAGGGGCCACCCGGCCCGGCAAGGAGGAAGGAACTTGAGCGTGGCCCAGGGTTCGCATCACGATGCGCTCCAAAGAAAAATGGCTAGGTGGATGGTTGTGGATCCAAGTATGGCATCAGATGAAGGCGCGCAGGCCCAGGCTTTCGGGGGACCTGAAATCGATGGGCGCCGCGGGCGCCGGGCCCTTGCCGCTGATGGGCTCCGCCGAGGCGTCCAGGTAGCGGCCCAGTCCGTGGGGGGAGGGCTGGAAGGTGGGGAGCAGCTTGCTGAAGCACCGGAGCATCCGCGGGTAGCAGGCCTCGCCTCCGCCCTCCTGGATCTCCTTCAGGATGGCGAGCCCCTCCGTGAGCAGGTCGGGGTCCACGGGGTACTCCCGGGCCTCGAACACCTTGGGGTGGACGGTGGTGCGATGCACCCGGCCTTCGGTGAACAGCTCCTCCACCAGCTTCTCGCCCGGGCGGACCCCGGTGAACCGGATGTCCACGTCCACCCCGGGGGAGAACCCCGACAGGCGGACCATCTCCTCGGCCAGGTTCACGATGTGCACGGGCTCGCCCATGTCCAGGGCGAAGACCTTGCCCGTGTCGCCCAGGATGCCCGCCTGGAGCACCAGCTGGGCCGCTTCGGGGATGGTCATGAAGTAGCGCACCATGTCCGGGTGGGTGATGGTGACCGGCCCGCCGCCCCGGATCTGGTCCCGGAAGAGGGGAATCACGCTGCCGCGGCTGCCCAGGACGTTGCCGAACCGCACGCTCACGAACTTGGAGGCCGGGCACTCCACCGCCGCCCGGGCCACCAGGAGTTCGCCCACGGCCTTGGAGGCCCCGAGCATGTTGACGGGGTTGACGGCCTTGTCGGTGGAGACGTTCACGAAGATGCGCGTGCCGCAGGCCTTGGCGGCCTCGATGACGTTGCGGGTGCCGAAGATGTTGTTCTCGATGGCCTCCTCGGGGTTGGCCTCCAGGAAGGGCACATGCTTGTGGGCGGCGGCGTGCAGGACGACCTTGGGCCGCCACTTCTCGAACACCTGGCGCAGGCGGGCGGGATTGCGGATGTCGCACAGGGCGATCTCCACTTCCTGGTTCGGGTAGAGGTTCACCAGCTGCCGCTGGACCTCCCAGAGGCTGTTCTCGCCCCGGCCCAGCAGCACGAGCCGGCCGGGGTGGATGTCGGCCACCCGGCGGGCCAGTTCGCTGCCGATGGAGCCGCCCGCGCCGGTGATGAGCACCACCTCGTTGTCCAGGGCCTTCCGGATGGCCTCGGTGTCCAGGGTGATGGGATCGCGGCGCAGCAGGTCCTCGATGGCGATGTCCCGCACCTCGGGCTTCCAGGGGCGGTCGCCCACCAGGTCCATGATGCCGGGCACGGTCTTGAGCTTGATGCCCTCGGCCATGACGATCTTCGAGAGTTCCCGGAGCCGGGCGCCGCGCACCCCCGCCATGCCCAGGATCACCTGGGAGACGTTCTGTTCGCGGATGATCAGCGGCAGGAGCGCGGTGGGACCCAGGACGGGGATGCCCAGGATCCGGAGGCCCTGCTTCTCCAGGTCGTCATCGATGAAGCCCAGCACGTTGCAGCGCAGCCGGGGATGTTCCCGCAGCTCCTGGCACAGCAGGACGCCGGCGCGTCCCGCGCCGATGATGAGGGTGCGCTCGGCCAGGGTGGCCCCGGGCACCATGGCCGGGTGGGCGTGGCGCCGCTGGTGGATGGCCAGGGCGGCCATGCGCACCACCACCCAGAGGATGCCGGTGATGAGGCTGGCGCCCAGGACCACGTCCGGGCGCACGTTGTCCGTCCAGCCGCCGCGCACCAGGCACAGGGTCATGTTGGTGCCCGCGAGGGTGGCGGTTCCCAGGACGAGCCAACGGGCGTCGTGAATGTCCAGCGCCCGGTAGTGCTGGGTGTGGAAGCGCAGGCCGAGGTTGATGAACATGGCGATGAGCACGAAGGCCACCATGCCCCTGCCCACGTTCATCCCCTGGAGGAGCACGCTGGATGCGGCCGCGAAACCCACGCAGGCCACGAAGGTGTCCAGGGCGATCTTCACGAGCTTCCTCAGGGTGGGACCCTTCAGGAACCGGTTGCCGGCCTGTGCGTCACCAGCCTGGGGAGGGTCTGCGGATTCAGCCATGGCAAGGATCTCCGGTCTTCAAGGAACGAGCCGTTCGGGAAGGTGACGCCAACTGTCCTGCTTGAAGTTGAGGCATCGGTGGACCTGCTGGATCCGTGGGCCGCGTCGGGGTGGAAGTCGGAAGCAATTGAGTCGCAAGCAAGGCATGTGGGATTCGAGGTGGCGGGGTTGTCTTGAATTATTCTTCATACCTGCTCCCTGGTGGCAAGCGGTATTTTCGGGTACGCCATCCCAGGCCGTGCGTACCTAACGTTTTGCCGGGCGGAAATCTTCCGCCGGCACCGGTATCGGAAGTCAAAGGGCCAGCATTTCCCAGTCAATTCATTGGGCCACGTTGCAAAGTAAAAAGTAATTCATTTCTGGCCTCCCCACCCATTTCTTTTTCGTGGGGCCGGGACGGCTACCGCTCCCGGAAGACCGCCAGATAGACGGGAACTCCCGCCGCCACCAGGACCAGGCCGGGCCAGGTGAAGGATGGCCGATAAACAAGCAATGCAGCCATGAAGGCCAGGGCGCCGATCAGGTAGAGGAGGGGCGGCAGCGGGTAGGCGAAGATCTTCACCGGCCGCGCCAGGTCCGGCCGTTTTCGTCTGAGTACGAATATCCCGGCTACTGTCAATACATAAAAGACCGTTGCGGCCATCATTGAGAATTCAAGGAGCTGGGCGTAGCTGCCGGTGAGGGTGAGAAGGCAGGCCCAGGCCGCCTGGAATCCCATGGCCCAGGCGGGGACCCCGAAGCGGTTCATGCGGGCGGCCGTTGGGAAGAACAACCCCCCGGCCGCCATGGCCTGGTAGAGCCGGGAGCCGGCCATCACCAGTCCGTTGGCGCACCCGAAGGTGCTGACCAGGATGGCCAGGGCCATGGCGCTGGAGCCGGCCGGCCCGAACAGGGCGTGGAGGGTGGCGGTGCCCACCCGGTCGCCCTCGGCCGAGGCGATGCCGCCGGGCCCCAGGACACGGAGGTAGGCCGCGTTGGCCAGGAGGTAGAGGCCCAGCACCAGGAGGGGGGCCACCAGGAGGGCCAGGGGGATGGACCGGCGGGGTTCCCGGATCTCCCCGGCGATGAAGGTGACGGAGTTCCAGGAATCCGACGAGAACAGGCTGCCGCTCTGCACCACCAGGAGGGCGGCCAGGAAGGGCAGGGCCTCGCCCGGAGGGAGCACCGCCCCGGCGGCGTGGGCGGGGGCGGCGGCCAGGAGCCCCACCAGGATGAGCGCGGCCAGGCTGCCCAGCTTGGCCACGGTGAACACGTTCTGGATCCAGACCCCGATGCGCCCCCCGAAGGCGTTCACCGTGCTCAGGAGGATGATGACCCCGATGGCCGCCAGCCGGGCAGGGGTCAGCCCCAGGTGGTAGGGTCCCACCACGATGCCGGGCGCCACCGTCAGGGCCGGCACCTCCAGGGGCCCCGCCAGGTAGCGGGTCTCGCTCACGGCGGGCAGGACGGTCCCCAGGAACTTCCCGAAGGCCATGGTCACCGCCGCCAGGGCGCCCGTTTCGATGATGAGGAAGGTGGTCCACCCATAGAGGAAGGCCACCAGGCGCCCGTAGCTCTCCTTGAGGTACACGAACTGGCCCCCCGCCGAGGGGAACATGCCGGCCAGCTCGCCGTAGGAATGGGCGCCCAGGAGGGTGAGGGCGGCCGTGAGCCCCCAGGCCAGGAGCAGGAAGGCGCCCGTGCCCCCGGTGCGGACCATCTCCGCGGGGACGATGAAGATGCCGCTGCCGATCATGGAGCCGGCGATGAGCATGGCGGCGGAAAAGGGGCCGATGTGGCGGCGATATCCATCATTCATAAATAATCCATAAATTAGATAGATGCCCCCTCGCCGCCTGGGGTTCCATGGCATGGCGACGGATTTGCCTTTAGGCTGGAACCATGGCCCGATCCCGCACTTCCACCCGCCTTGCCGCCGCCGTGGCCCTCGTGGCCCTGCTGCCCCTGTCGGGCCTCTGGCTCTGGAAGCGCCAGGGGCCCCTGGCGGCGCAGTCCATGCTGCTGGTCAAGCGCGGCACCACCGTGGACGCCCTGGCCGAGCAGATGGAGCGGGACGGCGTCATCCGGAGCGCGGCCCTCTTCAAGCTGTGGGCGAGGACCCGCAAGCTCCAGCTCATCCGGGGCGAGTACACCATCGAGCCCCGGGCCTCCCTCTCGGACGTGGCGAACAAGCTCAAGCGGGCCGACATCCATTACACCAACCTCGTGGTGCCGGTGGGCGCCCATGCCTGGGCGGTGCAGCGCCGGCTCCGGGATTTCGTGCCCGAGGACGTGTTCTGGGCCCTCTGGAAGAGCCCGCGGCTGGCCACGACCGCCGGGTTCCCCGAGGCGGAGTCCCTGGAGGGGCTGCTGGCCCCGGCCACCTACCGGGTGAACCACGCCCAGGAGCCTGAGGAGATCCTCCTCGCCATGGTGGAGGCCTTCCGGGACAAGGTGCTGCCCAGCCTGGAGGGGGGGGCCCTGCCGCCCTACCAGACGCTCGTCCTCGCCAGCCTGGCCGAGAAGGAGACCCGCCTGCCCGAGGAGCTCACCAAGGTCGCCGGCGTCTACGCCCAGCGCCTGCGCATCGGCATGCGGCTGCAGTGCGACCCCACCACCCTCTATGCCCGGTGGGCCGCCGGGGACCTGCGGTTCACCGCCCCCACCTCGGAGGACCTGCACCGGTCCAGCCGCTTCAACACCTACGCCGTGGGCGGGCTGCCGCCGACGCCCATCGCCATCCCCAGCGCGGCGGCCATCGAGGCCGCCAAGGTCCCCCAGATGGGCAAGGATCTCTATTTCGTCGCCACGGGCCGGGGCGGGCACGCCTTCGCCCCCAGCCTCGGCGAGCACAACCGGAACGTGGGCGCCTACCGCAAGGAAGTCAAGCGCCAGAAGAAGGCCATGGCCCTCCATGGCTAGGACGCGCCTGGATCTCCTCCTGGTCCAGCGGGGCCTCTGCGAGACCCGCAGCAAGGCCGCCGCCCGCATCATGGCCGGGGACGCCCTGGTGGACGACCGGCCCGTCACCAAGGCCGGCGCCCTCGTGGCCGAGGAGGCCGTCCTGCGCCTTCGGGGGGAGGCCCTTCCCTACGTCAGCCGGGGCGGCCTGAAGCTGGCCCACGGCCTGGACGTTTTCCAGGTGGATCCCGAGGGACGCGTGTGCTTCGACGCCGGCGCCTCCACCGGGGGCTTCACGGACTGCCTGCTCCAGCGCGGCGCCGTCCGGGTCTACGCCGTGGACGTGGGCACCAACCAGCTCCATTGGAAGCTCCGCAGCGATCCCAGGGTGGTCTCCATGGAGCAGGTGAACCTCCGCCTCTGGGACCCGGGCCGCATTCCCGAGCCCTGTTCCCTCCTGGTGGCCGACCTGAGCTTCATCTCCCTGCGCCTGGCCATCCCGCCCATCCTCCCGTCCCTGGCCCCCGGGGCCGACGCCGTGCTCCTGGTCAAGCCCCAGTTCGAGGCGGGCCGGGACGACGTGGGCGCCGGGGGCATCGTGCGGGACGCCCTGGTGCACGACCGGGTGAAGCGGGAGATCTGGGACTTCTTCCTGGAGACGGACCTCCGGCCCCTGGCCTGGGACGTGAGCCCGATCCTGGGGGGGGAGGGGAACCGGGAGTTCCTGCTGCACCTCAGGCGGTAGGGGCCTTCTGGAGGCGCCGCAGCCGCCTCGCGGCCAGCGCGTGGCAGGTGTCCACCTCGGCTTCGGCTTCGGAACCGTCCTTGGGCGGGGTCACGCGCCGGTAGCTGTCGATGGCCGCGGCGGTCTCCCCCATCTGCTCGGCGATGCGCCCCAGCAGGTACCAGTCCTGGCTCCGCGGCTCGTCCCCGTCGAGGTTCGACATCTCCTTCTGGAAGATGTCCAGGGCCTCGGCGGTCTCTCCCCGCTCGGCCAGGAGGGCGGCGAGGGTGTTCTGGGCCGAGTCGTTCTTCTCGGGCTGGAGGAGCAGCGAGCGGCGGGCCCATTCCACCGACTGGTCGGTGACCCGGTCCCGCGCCAGGGTGCCCCAGGCCAGGTTGTTGAAGTCCACGGAGGTGGCCTTGCCCGAATCCACCAGGGCCTTGAGCGCGTCCTCCCGTTCCTGGTACCGGCCGAGCATGCCCAGGGCCTTGGCCTTCCAGCCGGTGAACTCGTCGTCGTCGGGGGTCCGGGCGAGCGCCTCGTCCGCGGCGGCCAGGAGCCGGGTCCATTGCCGGGTCCCGTTCAGGCTGCCGCCCAGGGCGCGGGTGGCCACCTTGGAGGCGGGGTGGGCCTTGAGGAGGCGTTCGGCGATGGGCAGCGCGGCGGCCCACTCCGAGCGGACCAGGTGGGCCTTCATGAGGACCAGGTCCCGCCGCTCCGAGGGCGGGGCTTCGCGCAGGATCGGCATCGCCCCGGCGCAGTCCTTGTCCATGCCCTCCAGGGCGGCGGCGGCGAGGCGGATCTCGGCGGGGGCGCCCTGCCGGCCCTTTTCCCAGAACAGGCGGAAGGGGTGGCCCGAAAGGGGGTCGTCCTGGGTTCCCGGCCTCACCTGCTCAAGGGCATGGTCCAGCATCGCCCGGGCCCCGGCCTCGTCGCCCCGTTCCAGACGGCGCCGGGCCTCGATCCCCAGGGTCGAGGGGATGGTGTCGGTGGCGGCGAGGAGGAGCCGCCCCTGGTCCTGGGCCACGAACCAGGAAAGGGCGTTGTCGTCGTTGGCGCCCGGGGTCTTCAGGGCGACCCGGAACCCCGAGGCCGCGTCCCCGGTCACCACCACCTGGCTCAGGGCGCGGAGGACGTCCACGGTGACCACGGGGGCCACGCCGGTGCCGTCGCGCTTCTGGGTGTTGAACCCCAGGCCCTTGCGGAAGTCTTTCACGCCGCTTTCCTTGCCCATGTTGGCCCGCAGGGCGGGGGTGAAGAGGTCGAAGAACTCGCCGTCCGTGGCCGCGGGGTCCGCCGCGATATGCAAAAGGCGCCAAACCGGCGTGGCGGGGTGGGCGGGATCCAGCTTGCGGGCGTCGAAGGGGCGGGTCCTGGCCAGCACGGCGACCCGGCCCCGGATGGCGGGGGCGTTGGCCGCGCCATCCGCCCCGGCGGAGAGGAGCGTGGCCGCTTCCTCGTATTTCCGGGCGCCTGCGAGGAGGTCGCCCGCTTCCAGGAGGGCCGTCCGCCGCTGCCCCTGGTCCGGGATGAAACCGGCGCCTTCGGTGATCGCCGCCTGGCCTCCCCGGATGGCGGCCACCGCCGCCAGGAACCACGCGTGGCCCTCCCGGGGCGCGGGCAGGGTCCGGGCGCAGTCCTCCACCTCCCCGTAGCGGCCCGCCCGCCAAAGAGCGGTCAGGAGGTTGACGTTCATGTCCTCTGCCTTGAGGTCCTTGCGGAGATCCCGGTATTCCTTGACCGCCCCTTCCAGGTCGGCGCCGGGGCCGTAGCGCACGCCCTCCGGGTTGTGCTCCAGGAGGATGGCCAGGTTCTTCCGGGTCAGGGCGTCCTGGGGGGCCAGTTCCCGGGCCCGTCGGTAGGCGGCGAGAGCCCCGGCGCGGTCCCACCCCGGGTGGTAGGCCCGGTTCACGAGGTCGTGGAGATACACCCAGCCCAGCGCCCGGTGGGTGAACATGTGGGTGGGCTCCAGGGCGCAGGCCTTGCGGGCGGCATCCCGGGCGGCCCCGCCCAGGCCGGCCCGGAGCAGGGCGATGGCCAGGCGGCTGAGGGGGATGCCCTTGGCGGGCTGGGCTTCGGCCTGGGCGCGGAAGGTCTGGATGGCCTCCTTCACGCGGCCGGCCGCCAGGTGGGCCTCGCCCACCTGGTCGAAGAGCAGGCGCGTGGGCGCCGACGCGCCGAAGGCCTCCAGGGCCTCCCGGGCCGCCTCCACCTCGGCGGGGGTCCACCGGGCCTTTCCGGAATCGAAGCGGTAGGTGGCCAGGATCAGGCCCTCCGGGCTTTTCGCGTAGGTCCGCGCCAGGCTGGCGGGGCCGAAGGG
>DBMS01000208.1 GCA_002297665.1 Holophagaceae bacterium UBA692
GCCGGCCGCACCAGCCCCGCCACGGCCCGCAGGAGGGTCGACTTGCCGGCCCCCGAGGGCCCCACGAGGGCGAGGATCTCGCCCGGCGCGCAGCGGAAGTCCGCCGCCAGGGGGATGGGACCGGCCTGCTCGGCCCGCACGTGGAGCCCGGCGTCAGGCATGGGGGTCCCGGCCCTGGGCCGTGGCGTAGGAAAGGGCGATGGCGCAAAGGGAGATGGCCAGGAGCGCCAGGGCCATCGTCCCCGCGCCGGCCGGGTCGAGGGCCTGGGTGCGGTCGTAGATGGCGATGGCCACGGTGCGGGTCTCGCCGGGAATGTTGCCGCCCACCATGAGCACCACGCCGAACTCGNNCCCAGGGTGTGGGCGAAGGTCACCACCAGGGCGCCCAGGATGCCCGGCCAGGCCAGCGGCAGTTCGATCCGCCGGAACCGGCGCCAGGGCGAGAGCCCGCAGCAGTCGGCGGCTTCCAGGACGGACCCGGGGATGCCCGCGAAGGCCCGGCGCATGGGCTGGACCGCGAAGGGCAGGTTGAACAGCACGGAGGCCAGGAGCAGCCCCTGGAATGAAAAGGCCAGGGTCCGGCCCGCCAGGGAGGCGTAGAGCGACCCAAGCGGGCTCCGGGCGCCAAAGGCCTCCAGCAGGTAGTAGCCCAGCACCGTCGGCGGCAGCACCAGGGGCAGCGCCACCGCCGCTTCCAGGAGGCTCCTGCCGCGCATTCGCGTGCGGGCCAGGAACCGCCCCAGGAGCACCCCCACCGGCAGCAGGATGGCCACGGTCCAGGCCGCGAGGCGAAGGGAAAGCCCGAGGGCGGTCCAGTCCATGGTCAGCGGCCCCGCCGGGCGGGCCGCGCCGCGCCCGCCGGGAGGAGGCCGGAACGGTACGTCGGGCGGGTCGGGAAGGAAGCCGTGGGCATGGACCCAGCATAAGCCAACCGGGCCCCCGGGCTTCGTCACAAAGGTTTCACACCCCGTTCACGCCAAGGCCGGTCCGCGGGGTCATCGTTGGGTACGTCCAGGCGCCTTCCCGGCGGACCTGGCGCGCCCGCGGAACCCAGCCCCGAAAGGACCCCCATGCAGACCTCCACCCGCTTCCTCGCCACGCCGTCCCGCCCCGGCCGGTTGTCCCCCAGGGACGTGGTGCTCCTGGCGCTCCTGGTGATCCTGACCGGGGGCCTGCTGGCCATCGGGGCGAAGGGGCAGGGCGGGGTGGACCCCCAGGGGCACGTGTTCCTGCGCTAGGAATCGGGGACGAAAGGAAAAGGGCCGGTATCCACCGGCCCTTTTCCGTGGTGCTCCGGATCCGCTAGAAGGCCACCTGGAAGGCCGCCACCAGCGTGTCTCCGCCCTGCTCGGAGGTCTGGCCCGCGGCGGCGTTGGGCTTGAGGAAATTCTTGCTGCGGAGGATGTAGTTCAGCTTGAGGTTGGCGGCCTTCAGCTTGGCGGGGCTGAAGGCGTAGGTGTAGCCGAGGGTCGTCTCGGTGAACTTGGGGCTGAGGTCGGCGGCGGGGGTGACGTAGGGGTTGGCGGCGCCGTACCACTGGTCGCCGCTGTTGTAGTTCATCTGGTCGAACCGGGCCAGGAAGGTGTGGGACCCGACGGTGTATCCCCCGGTGAGGTAGTAGCCGGTGAACTTCTGGTCCAGGTGCTCGCGGCCGGCGGCGCCGGCCTGGGCGCCCACGCTGGGGGCGCGGCGGCCCAGGAGGCCGGTGATGTATTCGGCCGAAAGCTGCAGGCCGCCGGACTTGAAGGCATAGTAGGCCCCCAGGTTGGTGGTCTTGTCCTTGGTGTCGAGCACCTGGGCGGCGGTGGGGGCGGAGGCGCCCGCGAAGGTCTTGGCCACCAGGGCGCCCTTGTCGGCCTGGTCCGTGGTGCCCTGCAGCGCGTAGGCGCCGAAGGCATGGCCGCCGGCCGCGTTGAAGTCCACGCGGAGGACGAGATCCTTGCCCGCGTTGGTGTCGCCGGCCTTGCCCGAAGCCAGGTCGGACACGCCGTTGAAGGCGCCGGCGGAAACCCGGCCCCCGAAGCCCTTGGCGTCCCCGAAGGGCACGGAGAGCACGAGGCCCCGGTCGCGCTTGTCGCCGAAGACGCGGCCCAGCTGGCTGCGTTCCGCGAAGAGCAGCTCGGACGAACTGATGTTGCCCTCGTAGGTCTGGAGCGTCTTGAACTGGCCCGCCTTGGCCTGCACGCCCATGAAGGTGTAGGTGATGAAGACGTCCTGCAGCACGGTGGGGTTGTAGGACGCGTTGCTGTTGGCGGAGTTGGCCGAGGAGGTGTTGATGGAGGGATCGATCATCACCTGGTAATCGATCCCGGCCAGGACGGATCCCTTGATGCTGAGCTCCGTGCGACGGAGGTTGAACCCGTTCTCCTTGAACTCGCTGCGGAGGTTGTAGTAGCTGGCCCCGCCGTTCAGGCGGAGGTTGTTGTCCATCATCTGCGTGTACCACACCTGCACCAACCCGCCGACGGTGGGGGTCTGGGCGGTCGCGGAGGCGCCGGCGAGCAGCAGGGCCAGGGACGCCACGGGGGTGAGTCTCTTCATCGGATCTCCAATACCGGAAGTCGGTATCGAGAGGATCCCCGGCCCGTGTGAAGGCCTTGTGCCTATCCGGAACCTTTCTCGTGAAACGCGCTCGTGCGGCCCCGCGCGGCCAGGGCCGCGATGGTGCCGTTGCCGATGACCAGGTACACCACGAACGCAGTTGTGCCGAAGGTGTGGGTCTGGATGGAAAGGAAGCTGATCCCGAAGCCGATGGCGCTGATGGTGAAACCGATCCAGCTCTCGGACCGGGGATGGCGGTACGCCTTGAGGACGGTGGGAATGCCCGCCAGGACATCGGCCAGGAGCGAGAACGCCAGGGCCAGGTTGGGGTTGCGGGTGAGGCCCCAGAGGATGATGCCGACCACGGCGGCGGTCATCAGGTAGTAGTCGCGGGGTTCGCTCTTCCAGTAGGCCTTCGGGTTGAAGAAGGACGCGCCGACGATGAGCAGCGGCAGGAACCCCGCGGCGAAGGTCGTCCAGGACAGCCCCTGGACCCCCTGGGCCCGTTGCGCGACGAAGATGACCATCGGGAAGACGCCCCACAAGAGCCAGGTGATGCGGTTGGGCTGCGTATGGCCGGCCAGGGTCTCGAACAGGTAGTAGAAACCGCCCAGGGATCCGAGGATGGCGCCAATGATCGCGAAGGATTCAGGAAGCATTGGACAACCATAGCAAGGAATGGGCTAGGTTCCCGCCGCCGCTTCCGGACGGGGTGCGGTTCCGCCAGGGCCGCAGCACCCGGAAACCTCCGCCTCCAGGCCCCAGCGCAGCAACAGGTTCCGCGTGAAGGACGCGAGGGTCTCCTGGTTGATGGCGTAATAGACCCACTTCCCCCGCCGCTGCTCCCGGACGAGGCCGGCGGCCCGGAGCTGGGCGAGGTGGTAGGCGAGCTTGGAATGGCCGAGGCCGCCCAGTTCCGCGGCCAGGTCGCAGGCGCACACCCACACGGGAGCGTCCGGGTGCTCCGGGGAACAGCAGGGCCTGCAACGGCCCGCCGCGAGCAGGTCCAGGACCTTGAGGCGGAGCGGGTCGCCCAGGGCGGCCGCGATGGTGACCAGATCGTCCATGGATAGAATCATAGGGTCTTCCAGGCCCATTTCAACTTTTCTTGACACGTCAAAAAAAGTTGACATATTTGTGTCTGGAGACCTACGGCATGAACCGAAACGAGGAAAGACCCTTCCTGGATTTCCATTGGGGCATCGAGCGGGAGACGCACCGGATGCTGCCGGACGGCCGGCTCAGCCCGCGCCCCCACCCCGAAACGCTCCGGCCGGGTCCGTTCACCCGGGATTTCGCCGAGGGCATGCTGGAGATCGTCACCGATCCGCAGCCCTCCATCGATCAGGTCCTGGAGGCGCTGAAGGCCCTGACCGGGGAAGCCCTGGCCGGGGTCCTCCCCGAGCGCCTGTGGCCCTTCAGCATGCCTCCGCGCCTGCCGGACGAGGAGGACATCCCCATCGCGGCCCTGGGCCCCAGGGCCGTCCTCTACCGGCAGGGGTTGGCGCTCCGCTATGGGAAGGGGCGCCAGATGATCTGCGGCGTGCATCTCAATGTCTCCTTCGGGCCCGCCCTGGAGCGCTGGCTCGCCGGGAACGCCCCGCTGGGGCCCGGGGAGGACAGCTTCCAGATCCGGCTGGCCCGCAACCTGTACGAGGACCTGGCCTGGTTCGTACTCCTTTTCGGGGCCTCCCCCGTGTCGGCAGCGGGCGGGCCCTTGGCCGTCTCCCACCGCAACGGACCCCGGGGCTATGCCCGGGCCGGGTTCCTGCCCTACCTGGACCTGACCTCCACCCGGGCCTACCTGGACGGCATCCGGCGCGGCCTGACGACCGTTTCCCCGGAGTTCATGGCCCTGGGCCTGGTGCGCGACGGCCGGGTGCGCCAGCTCAACGGCCACGTCTTCCAGACCGAGAAGGAGTTCTACGCCCCCATCCGGCTGCGCCAGGCGGCCCTGCCCGGCGAATCCGGGCTCCAGGCCCTCTCCCGCCGGGGGGTGGGCTACCTCGAGCTGCGGTTCCTGGACGTGGACCCCAACACGGTCACGGGCGTTTCCGAGGCGGGCCTCCGCCTCATGCACCTCTTCATCCTGGATGGCCTGGCGCGGCCCTCGGGGCCCAGGACGCCCGCCCAGCTGGGCGAGGACCTGGCCCGGTCGGCGCAAGCCGCCCGCATGGATCCGCGCGCCATCGACCCAGCCCTGGCGGAAGCCCTGGGATCGCGGCTGGGGGCGCTGGAGCGCTGGGCCGGGGCACTGGACGGCCTGGAACCCGGCAACCGGTATCGCCGTGCCCTGGAGGACGCGATGGCGCGCGCGGCCCGGCCGTCCCTTCTGCCTTCGTCCAGGCTCGCCGAGTCGTTCACGGCCTCGGGGCTGGACTGGACCGCCTTCGGCCTTCAAATCGCGGATTCGTTTTCGAAAGGAGTCGAGCATGCAATGGACTACGCCCGGGCATGAAGATCTGGAACTGTCCACCCAACTCGTGATCAGGGAGGCCCGGGCCCGGGGCCACGCGGTGGAGGTGCTGGACGCGGCTTCCAACTTCATCCGGATCCGGGGCGCCGGGCGGGTGGAATACCTCCGGCAGGCCACGCGCACCTCGGCGGACACCTACGTGAGTCCGCTGATCATGGAGAACAAGAAGGTGACCAAGCTCCTCCTGGCGGAAGCGGGGCTGCGGGTCCCGGAGGGAAGGGACTATGCCGGCCTGGAGGCCGCCCGGGCCGATCTGCCCAAGTGGCGGGCCCAGGGCACCGTGGTGAAGCCCAACAGCACCAACTTCGGAATCGGCGTCTCCATGCTCCCCGCCCCGGTGGCGGAGGAGGCCTACCTGAAGGCGGTGGAGGCGGCCCTGGCGGCCGATGACACCATCCTGGTGGAGGAATGGATCCCCGGCCGGGAGTTCCGGTTTCTGGTGATCGGCGACGCGGTCCGGGCCATCCTGCACCGGGTGCCGGCCCGGGTCCTGGGCGACGGCCGGCGCTCCATCGCCGAACTCATCGCCGCCAAGAACGAGGACCCCCTGCGCGGGAAGGGCTACCGCAGCCCCCTGGAGAAGCTCCGCATGGGGCCCGAGGAGGCGGCGAACCTCCGCCTGGCGGGACTCGCCTTCGATTCCGTGCCGGGGGCGGGCCGCGAGGTCGAGTTGAGGCCCAACTCCAACATCAGCACCGGCGGGGACAGCCTGGACTTCACCGACCTGATCCACCCCGGCTACCACGAGCTCGCCGTGGCCGCCGCCGCGGCGGTGGGCGCCCGCATCTGCGGCGTGGACATGCTGATCGAGGACGTGGCCGGCGAGCCCACGGCATCGAACTACGGAATCATCGAACTGAATTTCAACCCGGCCCTCCACATCCACGATTTCCCCTACCGGGGCGAGAACCGCCACGTGGAGCGGCACGTCCTGGACCTCCTGGGGCTTTGATCATGCTGACCCTCGAAGACCTCACCAAGACCTACCGCGGGGCCCCCAGGCCCGCGCTCGACGGCGTGGACCTCCGCGTGGAGCCGGGCGCCTTCCTCGCCCTCCTGGGCCCCAACGGCGCGGGCAAATCGACCCTCATCAACATCCTTTCCGGGCGCTGCGCGCCGGATCGCGGGGCGGTGCGGGTCGCGGGACGGGACCTGTCCCCCTCGGACCCGGCGCTGCGGACGCTCATCGGCATCGTGCCCCAGGAGGTCCGCTTCGACTACGTGTTCACGGTCGAGGAGATCCTCCGCATGGAGATGGGCTTCTACGGCCTCCGGGCGGACGGGGCGCGCATCGCCTTGCTGCTGGAGCGGCTTTCCCTGGGCGCCAAGCGCCGGGAGAAGGTGCGCAGCCTTTCGGGGGGCATGCAGCGGCGGCTGATGATCGCCCGGGCCCTGGTGCACCGGCCGCGGCTGCTCCTCCTGGACGAGCCCACCGCGGGCGTGGACCTGAACCTCCGGCGCGATCTGCATGGGTTCCTGCGCGAGCTCAACGGGGAAGGACTGACCATCCTGCTCACCACCCACTACCTGGAGGAGGCCGAGGAGCTCTGCGGGCGGATCGTCGTGCTGGACGAGGGCCGGGTGGTGGCCGACCAGCCCCGGGAGGCCTTCCTGGGCATGGCGGGGGACCACCTGACCCTGGACCTCCATTCGGGGCAGGAGGCCCGGCTCAGGAGCCTCCTCGAGGGCAGGGGCCTGGTGGCCGAAGCGGGCGCGGGCCTGCGGGTGGTGTTCCCGCGGTCGGCCCGGGCGTCCGTCCTGGCGACCCTCGCGGAGGCCGGGCCGCTGGTGGATTCCTTCCAGATCCTGCGGCCCCGGCTGGAGGACGTCTTCCTGAAGCTCACCCGGAAGGAGGCCGCCCTTGTTTAGCCCCTGGATCGCGTTCCGCACCCTTTTCCTGCGGGAGGTGATGCGCTACCTGAAGCTGGCCGTGCAGACCCTGGTCGCTCCCTTCCTGTCCAACCTGCTCTTCCTCAGCATTTTCGGAGGGCTGATGGCATCGAGGAGCAGCGGCCCCGGGGGCGGGCCGTACCTCGCCTTCCTGGTGCCCGGGCTCGTGCTCATGGGGGCCTTCCTTTCGGCCTTCCAGAACCCCCTGTTCTCCCTGGTGGCCATGAAGTACCAGAACACCCTCCAGGACCTGAGCCAATACCCGCTCTCGGCCGCCTCCACCTTCCTGGCCTTCGCCCTCGCCGGGGCCCTGCGGGGTTTCCTTGTGGGCGTAATGACCTATGCGGCCGCGGGGCTTTTCGCCGGCTACCACCTGCACCATCCGGCCCTCTTCTGGGCCTTCCTGGCCGGAACCGCCTTCGTGGCGGCCTCGGGCGGCATCCTCGCCGGCCTTTTTCTCGATTCCTTCGAGAAGACCAATTTCCTCGTCGCCCTCGTCCTCACCCCGGCCCTGTTCCTGGCGGGCGTCTTCCAGGCGGCGGGCACGTCCCCCTGGCTGGACCTCATCGCCCGCTACAACCCCCTGGCCGGCCTGGTGGGCCAGGGCAGGGGACTCTTCCTGGGCAGGGGCGCCCCCGAGCCCATCACCCTGGCGCTGGCCGGGGCCTTTTCCGCCGCCTCGGTGGCCTTGGCCCTCTGGGCCGTCGGGTCCCGCAAGGGCATGAGAATCGAATGAGGAGCCTGCCATGACGCATGCGACCGCCTGCTGTGACCTGCCGTTCCGGACCGACGTTCCCGCCCTGCGCCGGCTGCCCTGGTTCCTTTCCGACGCCGCGGCCATCTGGCGCCGCGACCCCGCCCTGCGAGGCGGCGCCCTGAAGGCCCTGGAGATCGTGCTCTACGCCTCCTTCTGGGCCATGCTCTTCCATCGGATCGCCCATGCCCTGCACGCCCTGGGCCTGCCTTTCGTGCCCCGGCTCCTGAGCCAGGCGGCGCGCTTTCTAACCGGCATCGAGATCCATCCCGGAGCCCGGATCGGCCGGGGCCTGTTCATCGACCATGGCATGGGCGTGGTCATCGGGGAAACGGCCGTCGTCGGGGAGGACGTGCTGCTGTACCACGGGGTCACCCTCGGGGGCGTGGACGCGCGGCCCGGGCGCCGGCATCCCAGGCTGGGGGACCGGGTCATGGTGGGGGCGGGGGCGAAGATCCTCGGTCCCGTTTCGATCGGAGACGATGCCCGGATCGGGGCCCAGTCCGTGGTGCTGTCCCCGGTGCCCGCCGGCAGGACCGCCGTGGGGGCGCCGGCCCGCATCGTATGATCCGAAAGGGCCCGCCCTGGAATTCGAAGCCGTCCCGATCGGTCCGGGGCCGGTCCATGGAATGACCGCAGCGATTCCGGGTTGGGCCCGGCTCAATTTCGGCGTCGGGCGGAGAGCCTGGATTCCTCAGGCGGCGGCCCGGGCCCGCAGGGCCAGGGCAAGCACCCAGAGGGCGCAGGCCAGGAGCAGGAGGCCCATCACCCTGGGAAGCCAGCGGCCCATGATGCGCGAAAGGCGGCTTTCGGCGTACCGGCTGGCCCAGCCCGAGGAGGCCCCCGCCAGGAACAGCAGCAGCACGTGGCCGGCGGCGTAGGTGAAGAGCAGCACCCCGCCCCAGAGGACCCTCTTCTGGAGCGCGACGAGGGTGAGCACCGCCGCCAGGGCCGGGGTCGCGCAGGGGGCCGAGAGGGTGCCGGTGAGGGCCCCCAGGACGAAGGCCCCGGCCAGGCCCGCGCCCTGGAAGCGCGCCAGGAACCCGTGGGAAGGGGTGGGCAGGCGGAAGGCACCGAGCAGGTGGAGGCTCACGGCCAGGAGCAGCAGGCCGAGCGCGGCCTTCCACCCCCAGCCCACATCGCCCAGCAGGGTTCCGGTGAGGGCCGCGGCCAGTCCCAGGGCCGTGAAGGCGGTGGCCAGGCCGAGCACGAAGACTCCTGAAAGCAGCACCGGATGGTGCCTGCCCTCGCGGGTGCCGCCGGCAAAGCCGACCACCAGGGGCGCCGCCACCATGACGCA
Source organism: Holophagaceae bacterium UBA692 (assembly GCA_002297665.1). Taxonomy (GTDB): domain Bacteria; phylum Acidobacteriota; class Holophagae; order Holophagales; family Holophagaceae; genus Mesoterricola. The sequence continues at coordinate 8,962 of DBMS01000208.1, forward strand.
GGGATTCATGGAGGTCAGCAGTCCCCCCAGAAAGACAAGGGCGAGTTGCCGGGCCGCGGAGGCCTGGGCCACGCCGTCGGCGAGGCCCTGGATCCATTCGCTCATTTCAGGCCGGCCTGGGCGAGCCCCTTGAGGAAGTCCGCCTTGTCCCAGAATCCGACGTGGCGCGCCACTTCCTTGCCGGAGGGATCGAAGACCACCTGGGTGGGCATGGCCATGATCCGGTGGTCGCGGGCCGCCTTGAGGTGTTCCGTGACGTAGAAGTTGCGGACCTGGGCCCGGGCCCCGAAGAGCTGCTGCAGCTCGCCCAGGATGGGCTGCATCTTCTTGCAGGGAATGCAGGTGGGGCCCCCGAACTCGACGACGGTCCAGGTGCCGGATTTCAAGGCTTTGGCCAGGCCCGCGGGGTCGAGGGCGGGAACCCCGGCCTGGGCGGAAAGGAGGGCGGGGCAGGCCAGGAGCAGGGCGGCGGAGCGGAAGGATGTCATCTGAATGCTCCGGCTACTGGAGGAGGGCCTGGATTTCGGCCGCGCTGAGAACCCGGCCCTGGCTCTTGAGTTCGCCGTCCAGCGCCAGCGCCGGGGTGCTGAGGATGCCCCGGGCGGCCATGGCGGGGTAGTCGGAGATCTTGACGACCTCGTGGCCGCCGCCGGAGGCCGCTGCGGCTTCCCTGGCATGCTTGAGCAGCATCTCGCACTTGGCGCAGCCTGGACCGAAGACTTCGATGATCATGGGAACTCCCTAGAGAATCAGATTGAAAAGGTAGCCCACCGCCAGGATGCCTGTGGCCACGACCCCCACGAAGGCGGCGATGAGGCGCGGGCGGAGGACCTTGCGGAGGATGACGGTTTCGGGAAGGGACAGGCCGATGACGGCCATCATGAAGGCCAGGGTGGATCCCAGGGCCGCGCCCTTTGCCAGGAGGGCCTCCACGATGGGGATCACGCCCGCGGCGTTGCTGTAGAGGGGCACGCCCACCAGGACGGCCAGGGGCACGCTGTACCAGGCGTTCCGGCCCAGGATCCCCGCCATGAAGGCCTGGGGCACGTAGCCGTGGATGAAGGCGCCCACCCCGATGCCGACGAGGATGTAAGGCCAGACCTTGCCCACGATATCCTTCACGCCCTGGACGGCCGCATCGACGCGGTCCGGCAGCGAGGGGCGCGCCTCGGCGCCCTCGCCGAGGGCGGGCGCCTTCAGCACGTCCCGCACCCAGCCCTCCAGGTGGGCTTCCATCCTCAGCTTCCCGAGGACGAAGCCGCTGAGGAAGGCGATGGCCACCCCCGTGCCCGCGTAGAGGGCGGCGATCTTCCACCCGAACATGGCGAAGAGCATTCCCAGGGCCACCTCGTTCACCATGGGTGCGGAGACCAGGAAGCTGAAGGTCACGCCCAGGGGCACCCCCGCCCGCAGGAAGCCGATGAAGAGCGGCACCGCCGAGCACGAGCAGAACGGGGTGACGATGCCGAACAGGGCCGCCATCAGGTTCCCCGTCCAGGAGGCCCGGTTCGAGAGCAGGTCCCGCACCCGGCCGGGGCTGACGAAGGTCTGGAGGAAGGTCACCGCGAAGACCACCAGGGTGAGCAGCAGCAGGACCTTGGGCACGTCGTAGAGGAAGAAGGCCACGGCATCGCCCAGCCTTGAAGCCGGCGAAAGCCCCAGGAGGCGAAAGGCAGCCCACCTGGAAGCGGGGAGGGCCGCTGCGTACAGCAGGGCCCACAGGGGGAGCGCCGCCAGGAGCCAGCCGCCCTTCCGCCAGAATCCGCCGGCGGGGGCCGGCGGCGCGGGGGTCTCGCAAGAACAGGAGCAGGATTCGGTCATGGCGTCGGCGTCCGGTGGAAGGCGGGGAAGGGGTCGTCAGGGCAGGGCGGGCTTCCGGGTCCGGGAGGACGCCCCCTGGACCCGGGAGCACACCACCGGCACCTCGAGGGCCCGGATATCCCGCGCCCTGCGCAGGTCCTCCGCGGCCTCGGGGAGGCGGCCGGCCTCCTCGATCAGGCCCTTGAGCAGGGACGAGGCGCCCGCCTCCGGGACCACGGACACGTAGACCCACCGGCCTTCCCGGCGCTCGGTCACGAATCCTGCCCGGCGCAGGTCGCGGAGGGCTTCCGAAGCCGAGGACAGGGGCACCTCCAGGACCTCGGCCACCTGGCACACGCACAGCTCGCCCGAGGCCAGGAGGGCCAGGGTCCTGAGGCGGAGGGGGTGGGAGACCGCCTTGAGGCGCTCGACCAGGGTTCGGAGATCTGGGGTCATGGAGCCTTCCGGTTGACCGGCGACCGGTCGCTTTTAGTATAGTCAATTCGGGAAAAAGCGAAACAACGAATTGAGGAAAGCGCCGGCCGGCGCCGCCGGGCCGCTGGGCGAAGACGGGGCGCGTCCGGCCCCATGCTCCCCCACGGGGTGGCCGGACGCAGCACGGCCGGCCCCCGCCAGCACGTCTCAATTTGACGGCAAGGTTCTTTCAGACAGAAGATGATGACCTTGTCCCCAGGGTGGGTGAAGCGGGTCTGGAAATGGAGAAGATCGCGATCGGGCCGTCGGGGATGCAGGGTTCGCGCCTGGCCGTGGGGTGCATGGGGCTGGGGGGAGGCTGGAACGCCACCCCGGTGGGGCCCGCCGACGTGGCCCAGGCCCGGCGGCTGGTGGAGGCCGCCCTGGAACTGGGCATGGATTTCTTCGACCACGCGGACTTCTACAGCCAGTTCAAGGCGGAGGAGGTCTTCGGGAAGGTGCTGCGCGAGACGCCCTCCCTGCGCGGCCGCATCGTCCTGCAGAGCAAGTGCGGCATCCGCATCGGCGGCCTCGACGGCGTGTCCACGGGCCATTACGACCTGAGTGCTTCCCACATCCTCCGCTCCGTGGACGGGAGCCTGGCCCGCCTGGCGACGGACCACCTGGACATCCTGCTCCTGCACCGTCCCGACCCCCTGATGGAGCCCGAGGAGATCGCCGGCGCCTTCCGGAGCCTGAAGGAGGCCGGCAAGGTCCGGGCCTTCGGCGTCTCCAACATGAACGCCGGCCAGATCCGCCTCCTCCAGGCCAGCCTGGACGAGCCCCTGGTTGCGAACCAGCTGCAGCTCAGCCTGGCCCACGACGCCTTCGTGGACAGCGGCGTCACCTTCAACCACGCCAGCCGCGAGCGGGCCGTCTGGTTCACCGACGGAACGGTGGAGGAATGCCGCAGCCGCCGGATCCGCATCCAGAGCTGGGCCCCCTTGGCCGGGGGGAACTGGAGCCCTGGGGCCCGGTCGGCCCTCGAGGCCTCCGGCCGCCGCCACGCAGTTCTCCCGGAGGCCATCGCCGTGGCCTGGCTCCTCCGCCACCCCGCCGGCATCCAGCCCATCCTGGGCACCACGCGTCCGGACCGGCTGGAGGCGTGCGTCAAGGGTCTGGAGGTCCGGCTTGACCGCGAGGAATGGACGAGCCTGTGGATCGCGGCGCGGGGCGGGCCGCTGCCCTGACGCGGGCGCGGCGGGGAACGCGGCAGGCCCGGCCTCCTGGTGGGAACGACGGAGGGAGCCTGTGAGGTATGAAAACAGCCCCGAAACATAGTGGTGTCGGGGCTTTCCTTCGT
>DBMS01000034.1 GCA_002297665.1 Holophagaceae bacterium UBA692
CCCGCCCGGGCCGCGCGGGCGCCTCGGCCCGTTCCCCGCCGGTCCCGGGGACTTCGTCCGCGATCTCCGGGCGGCCCTCGGCGTCGAGGCCCCGCAGCCGGGCACGGGCCCGGATGGGAAGGTCCCTGGGAGGGCCGCCGCCGGGCCCCCAGGCCAGGATGCCCCGGCGCGGGTTCTGCTGGGCCAGGAGGGCGGTGCCTCCCGGGGCCACGTCCAGCAGCTGGAGGCAGCCCTGGCTGCGCCAGAGGACGCGGGCGCGTCCGCTGGGGGCCAGGGTCCGGATGACCGTCTGGTCTCCGTCCCGCTCGGAGACCCACAGGTCGCCGCCGGGCCCCCAGGCCAGCCCGGTGAAGGGGCTTTCGCCCCCCTCCCAGGCCCGGGTGGTGAGAACCTTTCGGCCGCCCTTGCGGTCGTGCACCGCCACGTCCGTGGCGGCGCGCCCGGCATCCGCGTCCAGGCAAGCCAGCAGGTTGTGGTCCCGGGACACGGCGATGGCGCCGACCTCGCGGGTGGCGGGGTTCCAGGACGCGGCCAGGCGGCCCTCGGGGAATTCGAGGCGGCCCAGGGTTTCCGGCGAGGCCACCGTCGCCAGCCCGGCTCCGTCCCAGCGGGCCTCGGCCACGTTCTCCCGCACCACCCGGGGCAGCCCCCCGCCCCCGGGGACCCGGAGGAGGGACCCCAGGCCTCCCGGCCGGGGCTCCTGGAGCAGGGCCAGTTCGTCGGCGGGCGAGACGTCCAGAAGCCGGGCGTCGCCCAGGCCCAGGGGCTTGGGCTCGCTGCTGCGGGGGTCCAGGACGAAGATCCCCGGAGGGCCTCCGGCCACGCGCATGCTGAAGTACACCGTCCGGCCGTCGGCCCCGAACCGTGCCGCGTCCACCGTGCCCGGCGTGAAGACCAGGCGGTGGAAGACCGGCGCCGCGGCCGTTCGGGGGCCCAGGGCCAGGCCCAAGGCCCCCAGCACCGGCAGGAGGCAGGCGGCTGCCGCCAGGGCGGTGCGGCGCCGGTTGCCCGGAGCCAGGGGGGCGGCCAGGGCGGAGGGGCCCAGGGAGAGGTTCCCCAGGGCGAAGGCCAGGTCCTGGGCGTCGCGGAAGCGCCGGGAGGGTTCCTTCTCGAGGCAGTGGTCCAGGATGCGGCGCAGGGCGGGCGCCGGGGGGGGCTCCGGCTCGCCGGGCTCCTCCTGGAGGATCGCGGCCAGGGTCGCTTCGGCGGTGGGACGGGCGAAGGCGGGGCGGCCCGTGAGCATCCAGAAGAACACCGCGCCGAAGCTGAAGATGTCGGTGCGGGCGTCCATGCGGTCGCCGCGCGCCTGCTCCGGGCTGAGGCAGGCGAGGTCCGCCGCCGGCCGGGAGAGATCCGGCGCCGTCCGGGGGGCCCATCCGAAGTCCAGGATGCGCAGCGACCCGTCCTTGCCGATCCATAGCCGGTCCGGCGAGAGCCCGCGGTGGAGAACGCCTTTCTCGTGGGCGGCGGCGAGGCCCCGGGCCAGCTGGATGGCCAGCTCGGCGGCCACGCGCGGCGCCAGGGGGCCCTGCCCGAGGCGGGCCAGGAGCGTTTCCCCCTCCATGCGCTCCATCACGACGAAGGGCGGATCGTCCTGGAACCGCCGGTCGAGGAGCGGGGGGAGTCCCGGATGGGCCAGGGCCGCCAGGACCTCGGCCTCCGCCTGGAAGCGCGCCAGGGCGCGGGGGTCCCGGGCCAGGTGGTCCGGCAGGATCCGGATCACCACCGATCGGCCGTCGCGCCCATCCCGGGCGAGGAAGGCCCGGCCGCCCGGCCCGATGGGGCTGACGACCTCGTAGGGACCGGTGCGGGCTCCTGGGCGGATGGGCGGGGTTGGCATTCTGGCGCACAGGATAAGGCATTTTTCAGGAATTGATAGTCATTCTCAACTTGGTTGAAAACGGCAAGATGCTTTCCCGGGGGCCGCCCCCGGGGAGGCCTCCGGATGGAAATCAACTACACTGGAGGTTCGAAAGGGGGGTCTTCCCCGTGGGTGGCGAGTCTTCCCTTCTGCTCGATCATGCGCTGGCGTGTCTCCGGGCCCATCCGGGCCTCGCGGAGGGCGCCCGGGTGCTGGCGGCCATGTCGGGCGGCATCGACAGCTCCGTCATGGCCGCCCTGCTCCACCGGGGCGGATTCGAGGTGGTGGGCGTCTCCATGCAGCTCTTCGACAAGACCCGGGGCGGCACCCGGCCCGAGACCGAGGGAAAGTGTTGCACCCTCGATGATTTCCAGGACGCGAGGCGGGTGGCCTTCCAGGCGGGGTTCCCCCACTACGTCCTGGACCTGGAAGGGCCCTTCAAGGCGACGGTCATCGACCCCTTCGTGCGCGGCTACCTTGCGGGGGAAACCCCCAGCCCTTGCATACGTTGCAACCAGCACCTCAAGTTCCGGGCGCTGCTGGACGCCGCGGCGGACATGGACTGCGCCTTCGTGGCCACGGGGCACTACGCGCGCATCGCCCGGGACGCGTCGGGCTACCACCTCCTGAAGGCCACGGATCCCCAGAAGGACCAGAGCTACTTCCTCTTCACCCACGACCAGGCCTCCCTGGCGCGCACCCTGTTCCCCCTGGCGGGCTTCACGAAGGTCGAGGTGCGCCAGCTGGCCCGGGACCTGGGCCTGCACCTGGCGGAAAAGGCCGAAAGCCAGGAGATCTGCTTCATCCCCGAGCGCTACGACCGCTATATCGAGGAGGAGGGGCTGGCCCCGGCGCGGGGGGGCGACGGCCCCATCCGGCACGTGGACGGCCGGGTGCTGGGCACCCATGGGGGCTACTGGCGGTTCACGGTGGGCCAGCGCAAGGGGATCGGCGTGGCCTTTCCCGCGCCGCTGTTCGTGATCCGCGTGGATCCCGCCACGGACACGGTGTGGGTGGGCGAGGAGGACCGGCTCCTGGAAACGGCGTTCACCGTCCGGGAGGTGTCCTGGTGCGGCGAGGCGCCGGAGGGCGAGCTGGCCTGCCGGGTGCGCATCCGCTCCCGGGGGTCTGAGGCGGACGCCCAGGTGTGGCCAATGGGGGACGGGCGGGCCCGGGTCGTCTTCCGGGAACCCCAGCGCGCCATCGCTCCGGGACAGGCGGCCGTCTTCTACCTGGGCGACGAGGTCCTCGGCGGAGGCTGGATCGAGCCCCCGGCCGTGTGATAATGCTCTCATGGCTGGGTGGGTTCGGGTTCTGAGTGTGCTTGTGGCTTGCATGGCCCCGGCGTCCGCCGGGTCCGCGGAGCCGGGCCGCCGGCCCTTCGTCATGGTGGGCACGGACCAGGGCCTCTCCTCGGGCGCCGTGGTGTGCATGGCCCAGGACCAGGACGGCTTCCTCTGGATGGGCTCGGAGAACGGGCTGCTGCGCTACGAGGGCGGGCAGAGCCGCCAGTGGAGCGCGGAGGACGGCCTGCCGTCGGCTTCGGTGGGCCGGCTCCTGGCGTGCCCCGGCGGCGGCGTCTGGGTGGGCACGCTCCGCGGACTGGTGCGCTTCCGCGACGGACGCTTCGAGAAGATCACCGTGGACGGCCAGCCCCAGGGCCAGGCCATTTCCGACATGACCCTGGACCGCCGGGGCCGGCTCTGGGCCTACACGTCCAGGGGCCTGATCCGCCAGCAGGAGGGCCTGGCCTTCGCCGCCGTGCCCTGGAAGGAGCCCGACAGCCTGCATTGCGTGGTCGCCGGAATGCGCTCGGGATCGGTCTACGCGGCCGGCCAGCACGGCATCCAGGAGTTCCGGGAGGACGGCTCGGTCCTGTCCTGGGGCCCCGCCCAGGGGTTGCCGCCCAAGGGGCCCCTGCTGGTGGCCGAGGACGGCAAGGGCCGCCTGTGGGCCGGTTCGGGCACGCAGCTGCTGGTGAAGGGCCCGGGGGACGCGGCCTTCCAGGATGCCTCCGGCCGCCTTTCCGCGAGCATCTCCCCCAACGGCCAGGCCTTCCTGGACCGGGACGGCTCGGTGTGGATTCCCACCCAGAACGGCGCCCAGCAGATCGAAGGCGAGCTCCTGGACACGGCGCGGGGCCTGCCCTTCCGCTGGGTGAGGGGCCTGTTCCGGGACCGGGAGGGGGCGCTCTGGGTGATGGGGCCGGGCCTCGCCCACATGCTGGGCCGGGGACGGGTGCTGAACCACCCCCTCACCCGGGGGGACTCGGGCGCCGTGGTTTGGTTCATGGTGCGCGACCTCCAGGGGCGGATGATCGCCGCCACCGACGACGGGGCTGTGCGCATGGAAGGGCCGGTCCCGGTGGCGATCCCCGGCACGGAAGGCATGCGCATCAAGGGCATGGCCCTGGACGGCGCCGGCACCCTCTGGATGGTCAACACCCGCGGGCCCACGCTCCGGTTGCGCCCGGGGCGCACCCGGGCCGAGGTGGCGCCCCTGGGCGATCTTGGCTACGGGGCCAACAGCGTCTTCACCGACGCCTCGGGCACCGTGTGGATCGGCGGGGTGAGCCAGGGCTTGCTGCGCCTGGACCCGGCCAGCGGCAGGCTCGTGGCCGAGGTGGGGCCGGCGTTCCTGGGAGCCGCCCAGCTGGGCGTCTACGAGATCCATGAGGATTCCCGGGGCGGCCTCTGGGCCGGCTGCGACGGGGGGGTGCTCCAGAGGCCCCGGGGCGCCGGGTGGACCTTCCATGCGGGCAACCCCGGTTCACGGGTGCGGGGCATGGCCCTTCTCCCCGACGGCACCGCCTGGATCCATTACGAGGAGCCCCTGGGCATCGCCCGGGTGCGCCCCGCCGGCGGGACCCTCCAGGTGCTCGAGCGGCGCGCCAAGGGATGGGGCCTGCCCAGCAACATGGTCTATGCGGTGCGCCTGGACGGCCACGGGCGCGTCTGGGTATCCACGGACAAGGGCCTGGACCGCGTCGAACCGGCCCTGCACGTGGGCCGGCGCGACGGGATGGTGAACGAGGACTGTTCCATCAGCGCCCTCCGGGTGGAAAGGGGCATCGTGTGGGTGGGCACCTCCGGCGGCCTCGTGCGCTTCGACAGCACCGGGGCCGAGGCCCCCGCCCAGGCGCCGCGGGCCTTCGTGATGCGGCTTGCCTACGGCGGCCGCGTCCTGGAGCCCCCCTTGGGCAAGGTGGATCCCCTGCCCTACGACCAGGCGACGGTGGATTTCCAGGTGGCCTCGCCCAGCTACCTCAACGAGCAGGACGTGCGCTTCCAGGGCCGGCTCCTGGGGCTGGAGGACGGCTGGCGCGACCTGGACGGGCGGCGGGTGCACTTCCCGGCCCTGCGCGGCGGGCGCTACCGGTTCGAGGTGCGGGCCGCCCTGGCCCAGGGTCCCTTCGGGCCGCCCTCGGGCGTGGCCTTCCGGGTGACGCCCCCCTGGTGGAGGACGGGCTGGGCCTACGCCCTGGCCGTCCTCTCGGGCGCCGCGGCCGTGGCGGGCATCGTGCGGGCGAGGGGCGCCGCGCTGCGCCGGCGCAGCGAAGCGCTGGAGGCCCTCGTGGCCATGCGCACCCGGGAGCTCAGCCTGCGCAACGCCGAGCTGAGCGAGGCCCTTGGCAACGTCAAGCAGCTCTCGGGACTCCTTCCCATCTGCGCCCATTGCAAGAAGATCAGGGACGACCAGGGCTACTGGAACCAGCTGGAGCAGTACCTGTCCAAGCACGCGGAGGTGGGCTTCTCGCACGGAATCTGCCCCGAATGCGCCGCCGAGCAGTTTCCGGAGTTCCGGCGGAAGCCCGGCGGGGCCTGATAGACTGGTACCCTCACGATCCTTTGCGGAGCTGCGCGTGTCCCACCACAAGATCATCATCATCGGAACGGGCCCGGCCGGGTACACGGCGGCCATCTATGCGTCCAGGGCCAACCTGGCCCCCCTGGTCTTCGAGGGCGCCCAGCCCGGAGGCCAGCTCACCATCACCACCGAGGTCGAGAACTTCCCCGGCTTTCGCGAAGGCATCATGGGACCCGCGCTCATGGACGAGATGCGCGCCCAGGCCGAGCGGTTCGGGACGGTGATCAAGGCCGAGACCGTGCTCAAGGCCGACCTGTCCGCCACGCCCCGCAAGCTCACCACGGACCGGGGGGAGTACACCTTCGACGCCCTCGTCATCGCCACCGGCGCCAGCGCCAAGTGGATGGGCATCCGCAAGGACGAGGAGCTCAGCCGCACCGGCGGCGGGGTATCGGCCTGCGCCACCTGCGACGGATTCTTCTTCCGCGGCAAGGAGATCGCCGTGGTGGGCGGCGGCGACACCGCCCTCGAGGAGGCCACCTTCCTCACCAAGTTCGCCTCGAAGGTCACCCTCATCCACCGCCGCGACCGGCTGCGGGCCTCCAAGGCCATGCAGGAACGGGCCATGCGCAACGAGAAGATCACCTTCAAGTGGAACGCGGTCGTGGAGGACATCGTCACCCGGGACCAGGCCCTGCCCACCGGCGAGATCATTCCCAAGGTCTCCGTCCTCAAGCTCAAGGACACCGCGACCGGCGCCAGCGAGGACCTGCCCGTGGAGGGCCTGTTCGTCGCCATCGGGCACCAGCCCAACACCAGCCTCTTCACCGGGCAGCTGCCCATGAACGAGGCGGGCTACCTGGAGGTGGAGCCCGGCTCCACCCGCACCCCCGTCCCGGGCGTCTTCGCCTGCGGGGACGTGCAGGACCACCAGTACCGCCAGGCCGTCACCGCCGCGGGTTCGGGCTGCATGGCCGCCATCGACGCGGAACGCTGGCTTTCGGAGAACGGCCTGGCCGAGTGAAAGGGATCGAACGCACCCCAACCCCATGGACATCCTAGCCATCACACGACACCAAGGACTGGTCGAAGCGCTGCGTACCGCCTTCGGCTCCGCGGGGCGTCGGGTGGAACGGATCGAGGATCCCCTGGAGGCCCTGGCGCTGGAGGCCTGGAACCGGGCCCGCCTGATCCTGGTGGACGCCGAGGCGGACCCCATGGACGGCTACCGGCTCTGCGGGCTCCTGCGGGGCGAGTCCCGCATGCTCTTCCGCAACCTGCCGATCTTCCTGGTGCTGGACCACCTGCCCACCGAGGCCGACCGGGAGGCGCTGGCCGCGGCGGACGGCGACGGATTCGTGGAAGTCGACAGCAGCGCGCACCGGCTCCAGCACACCCTGGGCCCGCTCCTGGAGGGGACCGCCATCCGCAACGGCGGCGAGCCGGTTCCCGTCCTGGCCGTGGGCCTCGACCCGGAAACCGCCGGCTGGATCGGGGAGGCGGTGGCGCCCTTCGGCCTCGCGCTGCGGGCCTGCGGCCGCGCCGGCCTTGAACCGGCCCTGGCCGAGGCGTGCCCCCCCCTGCTCTTCCTTGGGGTGGACGCCTCGGGGGAGGCGGCCCTGGAGGTGCTGCGGCGGCTGGACGAGGCCCCCCAGGCCCCCTACGTCATCCTGGTGGGCGGCGCGGTGTCCGAGTCCACCCAGCGCAAGCTCCTGAGCGCCGGGGCCCGGGACTGGATCCCCCTGCCCCTTTCCGGCCCCCTGCTGCAGCTGGGCTGCCGCCGCGCGCTGGAGTGGGTGCACGTCAAGCGGCTGAAGCTCGAGTACCAGCACCAGCTGCGGGACATGGCCGAACGCCGGGGCGCCCTGGAGCGGGAGGCCAGCACCCTGCGCAGCGAGGTGCTCACCGATCCCCTCACCGAGCTCCTGAACCGCCGCGCCTTCAGCCAGCACCTGGAGCACGCCCTGAGCCAGTGGGAGCGCAACCGCCGCCCCTTCGTGCTCATCCTGGGCGACCTGGACTACTTCAAGCTCACCAACGACCGCTTCGGCCACCTGGCGGGGGACGCGGTCCTCAAGGCCGTGGGCCAGCGCATCCGGTCCGGCCTCCGCCGCAGCGACCTGGCCTTCCGCATCGGGGGCGAGGAATTCGCCATCCTGCTCATGGAGACGAGCCTGCGCGCGGGCACCGAGGTGGCCGAAAAGATCCGCGAGCGCATCGAGGCCGCGCCCCTGAAGGTGGATTCAGGCCAGACGGTCTTCCCCACCATGAGCTTCGGCGTGGGCGCGCCCGACGGGGAGGATACCGGGCAGCTCTTCCTGCGGGTGGACGAGGCGCTGTACCTGGCCAAGCACAAGGGCCGGAACCGCGTCGAGGTCATGGGCACCGCCTGACCCCGGATCAGAAGGTGTACTTCCCCAGGTCCCCGAGGCTGCGCAGGGTGACCACCAGGTCCAGCCGGTCCTCCTTGGTGAGCGAACCGGGCACGGTGATGCCGATGTGGGAGAAGCGCACCGAATAGGCCACGCAGGGGGTGACGTAGGCCAGGGCCACCTGGCTGCCGGCGAATTCGCGGCGCTTGAAGTCGTAGTTGGCCTGGAATTCCAGGCGAACGTCGTCGTTCCAGAGGCGCTTCAGGCCGCCCACCTGGATGCCCTTCTGGCGCACCAGGAGTCGGTTGATGCCGGTGGAGTAGTAGGCCAGGTTGAACCGCGTGCCGTCCCCGGCCTTGTAGTCCGCCGACAGGGACTGGTCCGCGTCGCTGTCGGACACGTCGCTGCTGCGGCGGAAGCTGATGCGCAGGGTCTCGTCGGGCTCCACGTCCAGTTCGTTGTCCAGGGTCGCCCAGCCCTTCTTCACCCGGCCGTCGTTGAGGAGGATGGGGGCGATGTGGTACTTGGAGGAGATGCGCCAGCGGACCAGGTCCAGGAACGGCAGGTTCAGGCCGGGCCGGCCCAGGAAGTGCTGCTTCACGCCCAGTTCGAGGCTCCGTTCCCCGGCGGCGCTGCTGGCCACGCCCGGCATGGAGTCCACGTCGTCGAAGTGGGGGATCCGGCCCTCGGCGGAGGCCTTGCTGGTGGTGAGGAAGGCGAAGAAGGGGTTCATGACGTGCTTGATCTCCCCCTTGTACCCGAACAGCTTCACGTCCGTGTAGGACCGGCCGATGGGGGGGGCGGAAAGCTGGAGGCGGGCCGATCCCAGGACCCGGTCCACCCCCGGGGCGTCCACCTGGAAGGGGCTGGTGGTGATGGCCAGGTTCCCGTCCGTGACGTTGCCGGTGTCGAACAGGGACCGGCCCAGGGACCGGGAGTAGCGCGTGTAGCGGCCGAGGGTCTCCAGGTCCGCCCGCAGGGGCCCCCACTGCCCCACGCGCCCCTGGAGCCGCAGGAACCCGTCGTCCCGGCGCCAGGCGTAGGTGTCGTTGGGGACGGTACCGGGGGTGGTGGGCAGGATGTCCAGCTTGTAGGTCATGCGCCCCAGGCGCATGCCCGCGTCCAGGTAGAAGGGGCCCAGGGGCACCGGGTACAGCGATCCCTGGACGCTGGGCAGCACCTGGCGGCGGAGGGAGTTGGGGAAGTTGGGGTTGTACAGGGGCGAGGAGGCGTCGGAGGTGAAATAGGTCAGCTGCTCGGATGCGTTGAACGAGAAGCTGGCCCAGGGGAAGTTCCGGCCCAGGTACAGGGCGCTGTCGAAGGGCGTTCCGCCCAGGCGGGCCATGCCCTGGCCGTAGTCCGTTTCCAGCAGGGCGTCCGAGGCGCGGTTGAGGTCGGCGGCGAGCTGCCATCCGTCCTCCCGTTGCCAGATGTCTTTCAGGGAGAACCGGTAGCGGTGGATGTCGTCGGTCCTCTGCTTGATGAACTGGCCGGCGAAGGATCCCTGGTGGGTGGGTTCCGGGTTCCACCTGGCCTCGGCGCCCCAGAGGGTGCCCTGGCGGGTGAAGTATTCCGGGGACACCGTCACGTCCGCCGTGTCGCCCAGCACCTGGTAGTAGGGCATCTGGACCGAGGCGCCCATGGGACCGGAAAAGGAGAGGGCCAGGGGCAGGAGGCCCGAGGTGCGCTCGGCCTTGGCGGGGTACATGGCCCAGGGCAGGTAGTAGAAGGTGGGGACGTTGCCCACCCAGATCCACAGGTTCCGGATGGTGGCGTACGCGTCCAGGTCCACCGTGAGCCGCGACACCAGGGCCTTCCAGCCGGGCTTCTCCTGGGGGCACGGGCTGAGCTCGACCTTCTCGAACTCCCAGTGCTTGAGGGTGGTGAAGGCCACCTTGTCGGACTTCAGGTACCAGCTGGGGGGCAGTTCCATGTCCAGGGCCCAGGCCTCGCCCATCTGGCGCTTCCAGTCCATGCGCAGCCGGGAGCAGCGCAGGCGAAGGCCCGGCCCCTCCAGGCGGATGTGGCCCTCGGCCGCGATCTCGCCGGTGAGGGCGTTGTAGGTGATGTGGTCGGCCAGCAGGAGCAGGTCGGGGCTGGCCACGGCCCCGTCGTCCATCTCCCAGCCGCCGGGGTTCTCCTTCACGTCCTTGCCCCAGTAGCGCAGGGAAACGGCCCCTTCCCGGGATTCCGCGGCCCCCTGGGGGCGCAGGGGCAGGAGTTCGCCGGGGCCCGGAGCCCGCCAGTCGGGGCCCAGGGGCGGAAGGGACGGAAGGGATGGCGCCTGCGCGGCCAGGGGCCCCAGCAGGGCCGACGCCAGGCCTATGCGGAGTCCCAGCTCACGCGCCATGGTGGTGATGCGGAGTCAGGCCCAGCACCGCCAAGAAGAGGAGGATCCCCACGAGGAGGCCGGCGGTGCTCTTCCAGCCCTTCTCCTTCTGGGCTTCGGGCAGGAGGTCCGAGCACGCCACGTAGAGGCCCAGCCCCCCGGTCAGGCCGAGCACGGGGCCCAGCTTGATGTTCAGGTACTCCTGGCTCATGGAGCCCACCAGGGCCGCCAGGGCCAGGATGCCCGCCGCGATGATGGACTTCCGGTTGCCGAAGCCCCGCACCAGGAAAATGGAGGAGATCGTCGCCCCCTCGGGGATGCGGTGGAGCATGACGCCCATGAACACCATGAGGCCGAGGCCGCTGTGGGTGCGCATGGCGGCCGTGATGGACATGCCGTCCATGAAGCTGTGCAGGCTCAGGCCCACCAGGGCGATGACCCCCGTCAGGGCCGAACCCGAGTGGGAATGGGATTCCTCGCCGTAGTGGAAGTGGGGGCTGATGCCGTGCTCGATCAGGTGGATCAGGAAGAAGCCCGCCACGGCCCACAGGGCCATGCCTTCCCCGCCCTGCTCCACGGCCTCGGGCAGGACCCGGACCAGGGTGACGGACATGAGGTAGCCGGCCGCCACGCCGGACATGTGGCGCATGAGGCTGGCCCGGCCCTGGAGGAAGCGCACCACGAGCCACCCTCCGAAGAGGGTGGCCAGGGCGGCGATCGGTGCCAGCCAGTAGAGGTGGTCGAGGGTCGTCAGGGCGTTACCTCACGATCATTTCTTGCGGGCGCGGGGCTTGGGGGCCACGGGCGCCGCGGGAGCCTCGGGAGCATCGCGCTCGGAGGCGGGCTTGGGCTTGGGGGCGCGCTTGGCGGGCTTCGGGTCGGCCTTGATGGCCACGGCGGGCTCCGCGGCCTCGGTCTCGGCCTTGGCGGCCTTGAGGGCCTTCGGGGCCTTGGCTGCCTTGGCCTTGGCGGGGCGGCCCGCCTTGGCGGGAGCCGGGGCTTCCTCGGGCTCCGCCTTGGACTGGAACTTCACCCGGGGGGCCGGGGTGAGCAGGTCGGCCAGCAGGTCGGCGGTGAGGAGCAGGGGGGCGGGCTCGGGCTCGGGAACCCGGGGCGCCTCCACCACGGAAACCTGGGGTTCCGCCACGGCCTGGGGTTCGTCCACGGCCACGGCGGCCGGGATCGCCGTCGCGGCTTCCGGCGCGGCGGCGGGCTTGCGGCCGCGGGAACGCCGG
>DBMS01000158.1 GCA_002297665.1 Holophagaceae bacterium UBA692
AACCCCCTTGCCCAGGGGGTGGTGGTCTTCGACGAACTGGAGAGGTCTCAGAGCCATCTGCTGATCAACCAGATGGACCGCTACTTCAAGCGGTCCCCCTACGGGCAAAGCCAAGCGGAACTCATCGTCCCGGAACCGTTCTTCGTGCACAGCGACCTGACGACCGGGATCCGGTTGGCGGATTTCCTGGCCTACATCCTGTCCTGGGGGTTCCGGACTTCCAGCATGACCGAGCCAAGGAGAGAGGAACTGCTCCCCTTCGTGGACCAAGCGTGCGCCTTGCGCCACAGAGCCACCAGGGAAGTTGCCGGGGGCATGGCCACCTACTGGAGTTTCGCCGTTCTGCAGGATCTGCGCCCCAGGGATCTGAAAGGTGGGCCCTAAAAACCGAAAAGGCAATGCAGCGTCGCCGCCACAAAGCCTTCGAGGAGAGTTTGCGGCCTCTGGACCTGTTCCGCAAGGGGGATTCTGATGCCAACACAGATGTCAGACGCCTTTGCAGATGACGCCGCACCTCTGGTTCCAGGCCCGGGGCTGGTTCACGGAGCAAAAGCAGGTCCAACTCCAGGCTGCTGCACTTTCCGAACTGAAGCCCCGCTTCCCCAAGAGAATGCTTCTCAGACACGAGCGCACCTAAACGCTCTCTCTTTACCAGGCAAAGTCAGAGCACACCCGGGACGGCGCCCCAGAGCAGCGGATGTTCGGCCTGATTAATGAATTCATGCGCGGCCAGTTGAACGACAGGCTTCTCCTCAAGTGGCTCCAGGGCGCAGGCGTATTTGACTTCGCCGGCTGCATTGGCAGACGGATCGAGTTCAAAGACGCCATCGCCAAGCGCCAAGCGGTCTGGGAATACGCCCCCGAATCCCAGAGCGCCATCGAAGCTCTCGCCGTCTGCGAAGCTCTTGACCGGAGTTCCCGATGAAACCCAAGCGCCCAACCGAGAAGGACCTGTTGTCCCTGGTCCAGAGTGGCTTCAACGCGCAACTGGCCAAGGATCGCGAGGCTACGGCCTCTTGTGGACCTGATGCAGCCCCCGTCGGCGGGACTCTCCCTGATCCCGAGCCACCGCCCTTCGCACCCTTGGTCCGCATGACTCTGACTGTCCCAGAGGATCTCCGCTACCGGCTCAAGACAGTCCTGATGAACCAGCAGCGGAAGACCCGCAGCAGGATGACGCAGGATGAGTTCTGTGCGATCGCCATCGCCGATCTGTTGGATCTAGAGGAGGACAGCGCCAACCCCTGGAACCGCGTCGCCCTCGTGGAGTTGTTCCTCCAGAACTGCATCGAAAGCCGGGGCCTGATCCCTGAATGGGAGGCCAGGGCCAGGACGCTGCTCCAGGGATTCAGGGAGGATCCCTGCACGCGGCACAAGCCGCCCCTCGCGAAGCGAAGAATCACCCCTCCCACCCACGTGGCCAAAGCCATTGGAGACGCCCAACCATGAACGTGATCACCCTCCGCGCCGTGCTCCAGAAGACGAGCCTTTCCCGGCCCACTATCTACCGCCTGATCAAGAAGGGAACCTTCCCGCCGCCGCGGAAGGTCGGCACGCGATCCGTGTGGGAGGAGGCGGCCATCGACCGATGGCTGGAAGAGCTGCCTGCCGGGACAACCTCCCTGCCCAATCTACGCATGAGCGGGTGAACGGACAAAAAGGCTGCCAGCCTCCATCCAAGACATTTTGAATGGGTTCTCATGGGCACCAGTGGCAGATCCCGAGAAAGGGAACGTTTCTGCCTGGGAAAGCAGTCCCTTATATACAACGACCGTTTTGACACCACTTCAACCTTTTAAGGAAGACGCATCAATGCAATAGAAATGCACCGACGGTTCCTCATTCCTCCTCAATCCCCGCAAGAACTCTCTCGAGATAGGCATCGGTCCTGGCATTGAACTGCTGCTGCTGGATCGCGTGATAGTCGGTTCCCAAGTGTTCTGCCATGAGGTCCGGGTCCAACATGTAGAATTTACCGCCCTGGATTTTGGACAGGATCCCATCTTGAAGCAATTGGTCGATGAGGGCTGTACCCCTGGCATCCTTTCTCATCCGAAGGCTGTCAATTTTGTCGGCCAAACGAACCAAACGCCCCTTGGAATGGGACCTGAATGCCGTGAGAATCTTCCTCATGCGCCTGCGAATGAAATTAATATCAGGACTCCCACCTTCCATTTCGACGAAGTAAGTGACCCAAGGATACCTCTTTGCTTCGGGCCAGCTGACAGCTAGGGTGGTCACCCTATCGCGAATGATGATGTTCTGTACAGGCTGGATGTCGGCAACCTCTTCCGCCTCCAGGCTTACCACCTGGTGCTCCCGCAAGGTTTCGCCAGAGCCAGAATGAATCGAAAGCGACTTGGCCGAAATTACCAATTGTTTGGCCGAAATTGATGTAGGTGCTCCAATCTGAAGACTTTCGCCATCACCCAATTCGACCATAATGGGAGCGTCAATAAAGACATTCGAGAATGGGGCTCTGAGCCGAAGAGTGGTATCTGAATTCGACTTGAATGGTCCCCATGTCTTGCTGTGAATCGGCTCTGCATCATCTGTGTCTGGCGCGTCCACAATCTCAAACCGGACAGAGATCGAATCTTCGCCCTCCTCGTAGATCTCGAGAGAGGGCCTCTGGCGTGCTGAAATCTGGGATGCCAGGGCAGTAAAAAGCAAGCCGACATCCTCAAGGGTCAAGGTTCGCTCTGCGTCTTCGCTGAGCCATTTGGCGTACATTTCAAACAGAAGGCCTGACTCGAAATTTAACCGTTCCCTGATTGTTCTACGAGCCTGGTCGACCTTACCTCCGGTTGTCAATGCCCAAAGAACAATAACCGACTTAAACACTAAATTGGCTGCCCCTGACCCGCCATCCAGGAAGGGGTGTTGAGGCAAGAATCTATCAACCATTTCATTGTAGATTCGCTTCATCTCTGGATCCATTTCGAATCCAAGGATCGGCTGTTCCTCTCCAAAAAGCGAGGCTGCTAGGCGTTGGAGTTGCTCTTCAGGTTGATACAGTAGTTCAGCAAGGGACTCCTCTAGAGTCCCAACCTGCTCACTCAGCTGTTTCAGAAGTTTTCCTCGCTCCCGATCGAGAATCGAATCTGAGATGGTTTGGATCAACCCGATTTGGCTATCACTGTTAAGCCGTTGTAAACGCCCCATGATATTCATATCATCAGCATCCATGGTGCATTCACAGATTGCATCAAGGACCGGCGCATATCCGGCGAAGTTTCGCTCACTACCATCCTTTAGCGACATCAGTTGGGCTCTCAGACACTTTGCGAAATCGAGATAGGTATCTCGGAAATTCTCATATGCGGTACCTAGCCTGCCGTCCCTATCAGCACATTTTTCGATTTTGTTCTCAATATATTTGAAAGCTTGTTTGTCAGTGAAGAATTCGATTTTTAGGAGACAGGGTTCGATTTCCTGCTCCAATAGCAAAAGGAAGGCTTCCTCGGCGGCCACAGCCCTTCCAAGGAGCACAATAGGGCAAGAACTGGGCTTTCCTGCGATGGCCACCAGGTCCTTCAGGCCTGCCTCGAATGCCTCTGGAGTCGCCCTCAACTGCGCTTCATCCAATGCATCCACGATCAACCCACGTTTCCCCTGAGCCAAGAGGGAGAGGTCTTCAAACCCGAAGGCATTCGCCATTCCTCCGGTGAAAAAGTTTCCGCCTAGAGGAGAGGTCAGCGCCAGATCCACGAAAGAGAACCCCGTGCGGCTAGCAAGCTCTGCGGCATAGCAAGACTTCCCTACCGCCCCGGGTGCAGAAAGGATAAAGATCTTTGCACTATCTGGATTGCCTTCCACAAGGGAAAGGTTTGGTTCCACAAAACCGTTTACCGTTTTCGGTCGGACGACCCACCCAGGAAGTTTGCTGATGACGGGGGATTCGGCTCCTTTGAGACGGTTAGCCCAGAACCCCTGGATGTCGAACATGGCCCCTCCAATTGATGTGCGATAGCGTAATTTTACGGTTCAGGCAATCGTCTGGGAAGCACTTTAAATAAGCATCACATTGTATCCAGCCTTCTAGTGCATCTACCCGGCTGGCCATCAAGTTGGTTCTCAATCTCTTGCGAGATCCTTTTGAACCGACCCCGAAATTTCCAAGCAATAGAAAAACCAATCAATACCATAAGTATGGGTACCGGTATGGGTACAGAATTCGTCAAAAGGAAAAGCCCTTGTTTTTCAAGGGCTTTTTCGCGTGATTGGCGGAGAGAGAGGGATTCGAACCCCCGGTGAGATCACTCCCACACCTGATTTCGAGTCAGGCGCATTCGACCACTCTGCCATCTCTCCAGGACGGCCAGTCTACCAGAACCGGGGTCGCGTTGTCCCGGGGGACCGGTTCGACCATGATGAAAGGGTTCGGGCTCCTGGGGGGGCCTTCCGGAGGTGGCATGCGCTTGCACTGGATCGTGGCGGGGGTTATCGCGATGGCGCCGTTGGGGGCGCAGGGGGTGTCGCGGGAGGCGGCGTCGCGGTTCGCGGGGCATGTGCTGAAGTCGGTGGAGCGGGAGTATCCGAACAAGCTGGACCATACGATGGCGGGGGCGGGGGACGTGAAGGGGCCGCGGGAGCTGCATCCTTCGTTCTACGGGTGCTTCGATTGGCATTCCTGCGTGCACGGGCACTGGATGCTGGTGCGGCTGTTGCGGACGCATCCGGACCTGCCGGAGGCGGGGGGGATCCGGATGGCGCTGGACCAGGCGCTGGCGCCGGAGCGGATCAAGGTGGAGGTGGACTACTTCGTGGATCCGGTGCACCGGGGGTTCGAGCGCACCTATGGGTGGGCCTGGCTCCTGAAGCTGGCGGCGGAGCTGCGGGCGTGGGACGCGCCGGAGGCGCAGCGGTGGGCGGACCAGCTCCAGCCCCTCACGGACGCCGTGGCGGCGCGGTTCCGGGCCTTCCTGCCCAAGCTCAGCTATCCGAACCGGGTGGGGGTGCACCCCAACACGGCCTTCAGCCTGGGGCTGGCGCTGGACTACGCCCGCGCCGCCAAGGACGCGGGGCTCGAGGCCCTGGTGGTGGAGCGGGCCCGCACCTATTTCGGCAAGGACCGCAAGGGCCCCATCGCGTGGGAGCCCGGCGGCGAGGACTTCCTGTCGCCCTGCCTGGAGGAGGCGGCGCTGATGGGGAAGGTGCTGCCGGCGCGGGAATTCAAGCCGTGGGTGGAGGGCTTTCTGCCAGGGCTCCTGAAGACGGGAACCCTGGCGCCCGCGGTGGTCTCGGACCGCAGCGATCCCCGCATCGTCCACCTGGACGGCCTGAACCTCAGCCGCGCCCGGTGCCTCCACGCCCTGGCCGCGGGCCTTGGGGCCAAGGATCCGCGCTCGAAGGCGCTGGAGAAGGCGGCGATGGAGCATGCCGAGGCGGCACTGCCGCACGTGGTGTCGGGGAACTACGAGGGCGACCACTGGCTGGCCACGTTTGCGGTGCTCATGCTGGAGGAGCGGAACAAGCCCTGAGCCGGAGCGTTGGAAATCCCGGATCGGAGGTCGGAACCAACCGGAGCCTCCCGACATTCTGGATGCAGGCCCCGGCACCGCCTATCCCGGCGGCTGACGCGCCCTTCCCTGGCTCCGGAAGACGCGCGCCGGGTTCGTCTGCCCATGCCACGCACCGCCATTCCAGGAGGAACCGATGGTCAGGATTTCGAAGCACCGTTCCCTCAAGCCCTGCGGGGCCGTGCGGATGACCGGGGCGGACCTCGGCGCGGTTTTCGGAGGCATGTTCGGCCGAGCCTCCGTAGGGCCTCCCACACCCGCGATCGCCTTCCCGCCGCTGCCCCAGCTTCCGCAGACTTCCTTCTCCGCGCCCGCGGCGCCCACGCCGTGCCCCTTCAGCCTGACCACGCATTCTTCCGGCGGCACAGGCCAGGAAACGGTGCATGTCATCGAGGCGGCTTTCGACGACGGCCTGTTCTTCGCCAGGGGGCAGGTCATCAGTCCCGCGGTCCCGGCCATTCCCCCGATGCCGCTCCTGAACGGCGCCTTCACTCCGGCGTTGGAGACCCACGCGTTCACCGCGGGGCTCCGCTTCCGGTTCTAGGCGCATCGAAACCCGGCTCCCGCGCACGCGTGGGCCGAAGCCCCTCCCGACTCGCCACCCGGGCGGGAAGGGAGAACCCGCCGCCACGGGGAGCCCATGCCGCGAACCCGTTTCCTCCAGCCCCTTCGCGCCGCCCTGGCCCTCCTGGCCTTCGCGGGATGCCGCCCCGCGGACCCGCATTCCTTCCGGGCCTACCGGGGCAGGAACATCCAGGCGTTCCTGGCCGCGGGGCCCAAGCCCCTGGCCGTGGTGGACGAGCCCGGAGGCCGGGGGCGGACCTACCACTTCGAATGCCTGAGGGAGGAAGCCGTGGCGGTCCTGGAGACGCGACCGCCGGCCCCGGGGCCCAGGCCGGCCCCGCCCTGGCTCCCCCCGGCCAGGCCCGGGGAGCGGGCCCTGCAGGTCCCGGCGCTGTTTCCATCCGTCGCCCCGGACGCGCCCCGGAGCCGGACCGTCCTGCGGTTCTACCAGCTCAGGATCCTCACGGATCCGGCGGGAATCATCCGGGACCTCACGTGGGAGGCCCGGCCCCCCCGGCCCTGAGGCGCGGTGGAAGGAAGGCTCCGGGCCGCCCTACCGCCGCCTGCGGAAGAACGCCTGCAGCTGCTCCCGGCAGGCCTCCTCCAGGAGGCCGCCCTCGAAGGCCAGGCGGTGGTTCAGGTTCACCCGGGCCAGTTCCTCGTGCAGGCGGCTGACGCCCACCTTGGGATCCGCCGCCCCGAAGACCACCCGCTCCACCCGCGCCAGGGTCAGCGCCCCGAAGCACATGAGGCAGGGTTCCAGGGTGACGTAGAGGGTCGCCCCGGGCATGCGGTAGTTGCGCAGCCAGGCGCCGGCGCTGCGCAGGGCCATGATCTCGGCGTGGGCTGAGGGGTCGTGGGAGGAGACGGGGCAGTTGTGGCCGCGGGCCACGAGCTTGCCGTCGGCCACCAGGACGGCGCCGATGGGCACCTCGTCCTTGGCGTCGGCCTTCTCGGCCTCCTCCAGGGCCAGCTTCATGAAATAGATGTCATCGCCCGACCACATTCACCGGCTCCCCGAAACGTCCCTCCCCATCATCGCTCCAAAGGCCTTCTCCAGTTCAACCTGCTGATCGTTGAGCCCCAGGGCGCGCAGGGCGTCGCGCAGGGGCCGGAAGACGGAGGTGTCCTCCTGGGCGCGGCGCTCCAGGTACCAGGCGCGCTCCCAGGGGCGCAGCTCCCGCAGGGGGCGGTGGTCCAGCACGTCCCAGCAGGCCTGGAACCACTCCCGCATCTGGAGGAAATCCCCCTGCCCGCGGAGCTCGTCGGCCACGGCGCGCTGGACGGCGTAGGGGAGGGCCGTCCTCCAGTCCCCGCCGGGGAACCAGTGGGGAAGGCCCCGGGCCAGGCCCAGGATGGAGGGACGGGCGGGGTGGAAGCGCGCCCAGGAGATCCACGTCCGCCACAGGCGGGTGTCGCTGGGCCAGCTGCGCAGGAGGGTCTCCAGGCCGGGCAGCGCCGCCTCGGCGGCGGCGCCCCACAGCTCGGCGCCGGGCTTCCAGGGCTCCCGGGGGCTGAAGGGCAGCTCCAGGCCGGCCCGGGCGGCGTCCTCGGCCAGGAGGGGTTCCAGGCGGCGGTCCGGCATGCGCGCCAGG
>DBMS01000192.1 GCA_002297665.1 Holophagaceae bacterium UBA692
GGCTGCCGTCCCGGCGACAAGGCCCAGGCCATCCGCGACCTGCAGGCCGGCGGCGCCGTGGTGGCCTTCGTGGGCGACGGCGTGAACGACGGCCCCGCCCTGGCCCAGGCGGACGCGGGCATCAGCCTGCCCGGACTGGAGGCGGCCCAGGCCGCGGCGCCCCTGAACCTCCTGCGGGAAGGCCTCGTGCCCCTCCTCCAGGCCCGGCGCCTCAGCCTGCGCACCCGCACCGTCATCCGCCAGAACCTGGCCTGGGCCTTCGGCTACAACCTGGTGCTGGTGCCCCTGGCCGCCTTCAACCTGCTGGACCGCTTCGGCGGGCCCATGCTGGCGGGAGCCGCCATGGGCTTGAGCTCGCTCACGGTGGTGCTCAACGCCTTGCGCCTGCGAAGGGCGTGAATAGAATCGATGGAGAGGAGTCCCCGATGCTGCCCATCCTGCTGACCGTCGCCGCCCTGGTGGCCCCCGCCCCGGCGCCCAAGCCCGCCACCAACACCAAGTGCCCCGTCATGGGCGACAAGGTGGACCCCAAGAAGAGCCCGAAGGTGGTGGTGAGGGGGCAGGAATACTTCCTCTGCTGCGGCGGATGCAAGGCCAAGCTGGAGAAGGACCCCGACAAGTACCTGAACAAGGACGGCACGCCGAAGAACGCGAAGTAGCTACACCGCTTTCACCGGGAGCAGGAGGCTGAAGAGGCTTCCGCGCTCGAGGGGCTCGTAGCGGGCCTCGCCGTGGTGGTCCTCGGCGATGCGGCGCACGATGGCCAGGCCCAGGCCGGTGCCCTTCTGCTTGGTGGAGAAGTACGGCTGGAACAGGTTGGGGCGGTCGGCCTCGCGCACGCCGGGGCCGTCGTCGGCCACGTCCAGGCGGAGCATGGGGCCCTGGTGGGCCAGGGCCACCCGGATGCGGCCCCGGCCTTCCAGGGCGCCGATGGCGTTGTCCACCATGTTGATGAGGGCGCGCTTGACCATGTCGCCGTCCCACAGGACCTCCAGGGGGCCGGGGAGGTCCAGGTCGAAGGTGATGCCGGGGTAGGTGGGCTCGTAGAGGCGGATGGCCTGGCGCACCAGTTCGGGGGCGTCCAGGGGGGCCGGGTGCGGCGCGGGGAGCTTGGCGAACTGGCTGAAGCTGTCCACCAGGCGCGTGAGGCTGGCCACCTCGGCCAGGATCGTCTCGGCGCCCTCGGCCACGGCCTGGGGGTCCAGGCGGCCCTCGCGGCTGCGGCGCTGCAGGCGCTGGGTGGTGAGCTTGATGGGGGTGAGGGGGTTCTTGACCTCATGGGCCATGCGCCGGGCCACCTCCTGCCACGCGGCGCGCTTTTCGGCCTGGGCCAGGGCGGAAAGGTCCTCCAGCACGGCCAGGACGCCGCCGCCGGTGAGGGGGATGACGATGGCGCGCACGGGGTGGCCGTCGCCTTCGCCGCCGATGCGGATCTCCTCCACGTGGGGCCGCCGCGTGGCCTGGACCGTGGCCAGCAGTTCGGGAAGGCGTCCCAGGCTGGGCAGGCGCGCCAGCTCGGCCCAGCCGCGCTCGAGCAGGTCCCAGTTCTCCACGCCCAGCCAGCGCCGGGCCACGGAGTTGAAGGTGCGCAGCTCCAGGTCCCGCTGCCAGCTGAGGATGCCCACGGGCAGGGCCTCCATGAGCTGGCCGAGGTAGGCGCGCTGGCCGTCGATGCGCTCGGCCTGGGCCTCGATGGCCGAGCGGGACTGGCGCAGGTCGCGGGTCATGGCGTTGAAGCTCCGGCTCAGGAAGGCCAGCTCGTCCTCGCCCTGCTCGGGCAGGGACACGTCCAGGTCGCCGGTGCCGATGCGCTGGGCGGCCTTGGCCAGGGCGCGCACGGGCTCGGAGATGGTGCGGGCGATGGCGAGCCCGGTCCACACCGCCACGAAGAGCGTGAGCATGGTGAGAAACAGCAGCGTGCGCTGGGGAAGGGTCTCCAGCACCTCCCGGCCGGCGTGCATCTGGAAGGACTCGCGGTAGCGCTTGTCCAGGCGGATCATGCCCTCCATGGCCGCGCGGGGCAGGAAGACGCCGGCCACCACCCGGTCGCCGGAGGGACCGCGGGGGCCGGTGCCCACCTGCCACTCGCCGTCGGGAACGGGCACGGCCTGGATGCCCTCGCGCAGGTCGGCCAGGGCCGGCGGCATCAGGCCGTGGGCCAGGGCCACCGTGGCCACGCCCTGGGCGGGGACGCGGGCCAGGAGGTCGAAGCCGGTGCTCTCGCGCTCGCGGGCGGGCTCGTGGAGGGCCTCGGGGGCGATGCGGGTGGTGGCGGTGCGCAGGCGCAGGCGCACCTGCTCCCGGTAGGCCTCGTTGACGTAGTGCCCGTCCTGGATGACTTCCATGGTGTCGGGCATGAACCAGCGGTCCACGTTCTTGCGGATGAAGGTGCGGCCGATGGCGAACAGCATCAGGCTGGGGGCGATGCCCACGGCGAGGAAGGCCAGCACCAGCCGCGTGCGGATGCGGGCCCCCAGGATGCCGCTGCGGCGCTCGAAGTACAGCTTGGCGATGCTGCGGATGACGATGAAGAGGAGGGTCCCGATGGCCAGGACGTTGGCCATGCCCACGGCCAGCAGGGACCAGCGGCTGGGGGCGTCCAGGCCCATTTCCACCTGCTTGGACAGGAGCCGGTAGGCCATGAAGATGACCCAGATGAGCACCGACAGGCCCGAGGCGACGTAGAGGCGGGTCAGTTCGGGGTGGCGCTTGGGCTTCTTCACCATGCAAACAGGCTAACCTGGATGCTTGCATCGGGGGTCGGGAGGATGGCGCTGGCGGGACGGGATTTTCTGGGCGGGTTCGCGGACGGGGTCCGGAGCGAGCTGGAGTGCCTGGGCTCCACCTGCCCGGTGGTCACCGGGGAATTCTGGACCTCCCGCCAGCGGCAGGCCCACGCCCTCCACGAGGTGTCCTACCGGGCCTGCTACAAGCCGCAGCTGCCCCGGCTCTTCATCGAGGGGCTCACGGAGCCGGGGGACCGGGTCTACGATCCCTTCAGCGGGCGGGGCACCACGGCGCTGGAGGCGGCGCTCCTGGGGCGCCGGGTGGCCGCCAACGACATCAATCCCCTTTCCCGGATCCTGCTGGAGCCGCGCCTGGCCCCGCCGGAGCCCGGGGACGTGGAGGCCCGGCTGCGGGAGATCCCGCTGGCGTGCCCGGAACCCCTCGGCCTGGGCATGTTCTTCCACCCCGACACGGAGCGGGAGGTGCGCGGCTTCCGGGCCTGGTTCCTGGAGCGGGAGCGCCGGGGCGACTTCGACGCCCTGGACGGCTGGATCCGCATGGTGGCCACCAACCGCCTCACGGGCCACAGCCCGGGGTTCTTCTCGGTGTACACGCTCCCGCCCAACCAGGCCGTGAGCGCCGCCCAGCAGGTGGAGATCAACCGCAAGCGGGGGCAGGTCCCCGGGTACCGGGACACCCGGGCCCTGGTGCTGCGCAAGACCCGGTCCCTGGTGGCCGGCCTCACCGCGGAGGAACACCGGCGCCTGCGGGCCTGCGATCCCCTTCTGCTCACGGGGCCGGCGGCGGCCTCGCCGGCGCTGGAGGCGGATTCGGTGCGCCTCACCGTCACGTCGCCGCCCTTCCTGGACGTGGTGCAGTACCAGGCCGACAACTGGCTGCGGTGCTGGTTCTGCGGCCTGGACGCGGAGGAGGTGGGCCGGGGCATCACCATGGCCAAGACGGTGGAGGCCTGGTCCCGGGCCATGGGCGAGGTGTTCCGGGAACTGCACCGGGTCACCGCCCCGGGGGGCCACGTGGCCTTCGAGGTGGGCGAGGTGCGCAAGGGCACGGTGCGCCTCGAGGAGGCCGTATTGCCCCTGGGGGCGGCCGCGGGGTTCCGGGTGGAGGGCGTGCTCATCAACCAGCAGGCCTTCACCAAGACCGCCAACATCTGGGGGGTCTCGAACAACACGCACGGCACCAACAGCAACCGCATCGCGCTGTTCCGGAAGGGCTGAACGGAGCGGGCCGGGCGGAACCCGGCCCGCGTCCGGAGCTGCCTAACGGCTTAGGACCTTGAGGGAGTATTTCGCGTCGGCGCCCTTAACCAGCATCAGGCAGTGGCCGGGGCTGAGCAGGTAGGCCTCCAGTTCGCCCTTGACGCGCGTCTCGCTGGCGGGCGCGCCCTTGTCCAGGTCCAGGGACTGCAGGACGGTCTCGCCCTTGGCCTTGTCCCAGGAGCCCACCACGGCTTGGCCGTCGAGGACGCGCGGATCCATGAACCGGCCCCAGGGGCCCTTGAAGAAGCCCATGCCGAAGTCGCCCGCGGCCTTGAAGCTGCCGGTGACCTTGCCGGTGGCGGCGTCCACCACGAAGACCTGGTTGTCTTTGTTGAGGTGCACCGCCCTGCCCGCCAGGAGCGCGGGGGTGGCCGAGCTCTTCTCCTTGAGCTCCCAGCCCTTCTCGCCCGTGGCGAGCTTGACGCAGGACAGCCGGCTCCCGCCCATCATGCCCCACTCCAGGGCTACCAGCAGCCCCTTCTCCTCCCGCACGACGCTTGGGCCGCCAATGTCGAACTTCCAACGCACGGCGCCGCTCTCGGTGTCCAGGGCGTAGAGGGTGCCGCCGAAGCTGGAGCCGTAATCGCCTCTGGCGGAACGCGCGCTGCCGTAGTGTCCGGACGACACCAGCACCGAGCCGTCAACGACCTTGAAGCTCCACTGGTTGTCGTTGCGGGTGGAAGCCTTCCAAAGCTGTTCGCCGGTGGCCAGATCCACCTTGTAGCAGGCCGCCTTACCACCGAAGTAGACCTTGTCCCCGACCACCACCGGCAGGTTTTCCACACCATCCTCGGCCTCCACGGTCCACAGCGTCTTGCCGGTGGCCAGGTCCAGGGCGTACAGGGATCCGGTGGTGCCCTTGAACAGGGAGCCGCCGAAGGTGCCCACCAGGACGCGGTCGCCGGCGAGGACGGGGCCCTTCACGGCGCCCTGGACGATATTAAGGTTGCCCTTGAAGAAAGTGGCGCCGCCTTCCTTGCCCAGCTGGGCCTCCCAGCGCAGCGCGCCGGTGGCCGTGTCCAGGCACGCGATCTTGAAGTCCTCGGTGAACAGGAACAGGGCCCCGGGCACTTCGCGCAGGAAGGCGCCCTTCCGGGTCACGCTCCAGGCCTTCCGGGCCGTGTTCAGGTCCATGCGGATGATGTCGTCGCCGTCCCGAAGGTACAGGGCCTCGCCGCCCAGGAGGAAGGCCGGGCGCCGGTCCAGGCCCTCCAGGGACCAGCGGGAGGCCAGGGGCGTCGTGGCGGTCCGGGGCGCGTCGGGAATGCGCGCGCTTTCCATGACCAGTTTCCAGGAGGGCTCCGCGGCGGGCTCTGGGACGGGCGGACGGGTGTCCGCACCGGGAGCGAGGAGGAGCGAGGCCGCGAGAAGCGCAGGCAGGGTGAGCGCCATGGGGTGTCCTTTAAAGGTGGGATTGGAGCCATGTTACCAGATGCGGAATTGATAAGCGCAACATCCTCATCCTCCTGCGCGGGGGGCTTGCGGGGGCGGCGGCATCGGCCTATGGTTCATTCCATGGGATCCCAAGTAAATCCTCCCCTTCCCCCCGACGCCCGCAGGGTCTTCGATTCCCTGCGGTGGATCTTCCGGGAGCTGCGGCTCGCCCACGACCCGAAGGGCGGGGCCGCCGGGCTGAGCGCGGCCCAGGCCTTCGTGCTCCAGGTGCTCAGGGACCAGGGGCCGCTGAGCATCGGCGCCCTGGCCCAGGCCACGGCCACCCAGGAGCGGGGCAAGCGCCTGGCCTCTTCCGGCGGCGTCAGTCAGCAGGAACTAACCCTCTACGATACCCAGCGTCGTACTGCCGAGGCCCGTCTGAGCGCTGCCCAGGCCCAGGTCAAGCGCCAACAACTGCGCCTGGAGTACGCCACCCTGGTCGCCCCCGACGATGGCGTGATTTCCTCGATCTCCACCGCCGAAGGCACCATCGTCTCTGCTGGCAGCGAACTGTTCCGCCTGATCCGCCAGGGCCGTCTGGAATGGCGCGCCGAGGTCAAGGGCGAGACCCTGCTGCGCCTTTCCCCGGGCCAGGAAGTCACGGTGAAAAGCCCCCTGGGGCCCGAGGTGAAGGGCCGGGTGCGACAGTTGTCGCCGACCATCGACGTTGCCAGCGGCAACGGCCTGGCCTATGTGGACCTGCCCGCCGGCACGAATCTCATGGCCGGTCTCAACGTTTCCGGCACCATCAGCATGGGCAAGCGTAAGGCCCTGGTCCTCCCCAAGTCTGCCGTGGTCCGCGACGACAATGGCAACCGGGTGCTNNACAGCAAGATCGACGTCGTCAGCGTCAAGACCGGCCGCAGCAGGGACGGCCTGGTCGAGATCGTGGCCGGCCTGGACGAACGTGCCCAGGTCGTGTTCAAGGGTCAGAAAGGCCTGGCGGTGGGCGACACGGTCAAGACCGAGACGGACGCACACTAGCCTTCTTTACTGTCGCCCAAACGCCAACGCCGCCCCTCAGGGCGGCGTT
>DBMS01000265.1:0-16913 GCA_002297665.1 Holophagaceae bacterium UBA692
GCATCCGCCCACCGCGGATCGGCGGCCGGGGTCTAGAATGGGAAGCGGAGACGGCTTGTGAGAACCCTGCTTCGATTCCTCTTTTCCGCGGTGGGCCTGCTCGTCGCGTCCTACCTCGTGCGGGGCATCCACCACGGGGCCTTCATCGACCTGGTGGCCGTGGCCGTCATCCTGGGGGCGCTCAACGCGACCCTGGGGATGCTGCTGCGGTTCGTGGCCTTCGTGCCCCTGGCCTGCAGCCTGGGGTGCCTGGGCCTGTTCATCAACGGGCTGGTGTTCTGGGCCGCCAGCTGGGTGGCGGTGACCCTGGGCCTGGACTTCCGGGTGTCGGGGTTCTGGGCGGGCTTCTTCGGCGCCCTGGTGTCCAGCGTCTGCGCCACGTTCCTCGAGACCGTGCTCATCGGCAAGGAAAACAAGCGCCGGGAGGAGGCCCCCCGGCGCATCAAGATCATCAACGAATAGCTAGTCGTCGGCTTCAGCGCTCGCCCGCGTGATCTTGCCCAGCATCTGCTTGGCGAGCTTCTGGATGATGGGCTCGAAGATCTGGTTCACCATGCTCTGGTCGAACTGGAGCTGGCTGCCGGTGCCGGCGACCTTGACGNNCCACGGCCACGATCTCGGCGGTCTGCACGTCGATGAGCTTCATGTCCAGCCGGCCCGTGAGGGTGGCCTTCTGCACGTGGATGTCCCCGGCCACGCCCCCGGCGAGG
Source organism: Holophagaceae bacterium UBA692 (assembly GCA_002297665.1). GTDB lineage: Bacteria > Acidobacteriota > Holophagae > Holophagales > Holophagaceae > Mesoterricola. The sequence goes on from DBMS01000265.1 coordinate 711, forward strand.
CCGCTGCCCGTGAGCCTGCCCACCAGGGCGCCGGCGCCCCAGCCCGTGCCGAAGCCGCTCTTCTTGTAGGCGAAGCGGGTCACCTTCCCCGTGACCATCCACCGCACGCCCAGGAGCTTGCCCATCTTCGCCACCTTGCGCTGCTCGGCGGGATCGTCGGACTCCTCCACCAGGCCGCTGGCGTTGAGCTTCTGCTCGGCCAGCACCTCGTCCAGGCGGGCGCGGTCCATGACCCGGACCTTGTCGCTGCCCTCTTCGATGAGGGTGGTGACGCAGAGGTCCTGGAGCACGTCGCTGATGCGGGTCTCGCCGCCGACGTAGCCGTAGCCCCAGCCGCCCCAGCCCTCGTAGGCGCCCTTGGCCACGGGGAAGGGCGCGACGATGACGCGGGGCCGGTCCTTCTTGGGAACCACCGCGATTGCGGGCGCCAAAGCGAGCAAGCTAAGGGCGCAGAGAGCGAACAACCGGCGTGTCACCACGGAATCCTCCATTTCTTGGGTTTGCCATACCGAGTATACCCACGGCCGGGAAAAAACCCACCCTCCGGCGCAAGGAATGTTCCATGGAAAAAGCCCCCTCGCGGGGGCTTTTTCCATGGGGCCGGAACGCCTAGTCGGTGACGGCGAAGACCACCTTCTCGTTCTTGAAGCGCTCCTTGTTGATGAGCTTGACCACGGCGGTGGCCTTGTCCTCGGCGATGGTGAGGGTGAAGTGCTTGTCCCGCTCGATGGAGCCGGGGATGACGCTGACCTTCCCGATCTTCTTCAGGCCCACTTCGGAGGCCGTGATGGTGATGGTGTCGGTGGAGCGCAGGTCCAGGGCCTTGGTGAACACGCCGTCGGCCCAGTTGGAGCCGGCCCGGTCCTTGGCGAAGATGGGAACGACGATGACGCCGTCCTTCTCCAGGGCCTTGCGTTCGCCCACCACGTAGTGGAGGGAGTTGAGCTTGGCCTTGGCGGCTTCGTTGCTGGCGTTCAGGCTCTCCAGCTCCTTGATCATGTGGGTCTTCTCGGCCTGGAGGCCCTCGATGTCGGCCACCAGCTTGGCCTTCTGGGCGGTGAGGTCCGTGAGCTCCTCGGTCTTCCGGGTGGACTCGGCCTGGGCCACGTCACGCTCGCCTTCGATCTTGGCCTTCTCCTCGGCCTGGAGTTCGGTGGGGGAGATGTGGGCCTTGCCCTGGGAGACCCAGCTGCCGTATACGCCGTTGTTGTAGTAGTGGTAGACCTCGAAGCCCGCGGCCATCTTGTCCATGATCAGCACGCGGCTGATGAGCTGCTTGGCCTTCTCCTCGCCCACGCCCTTGCGCTTGAGGAAGCGCATGGCTAGGCCGTAGTGGCTGTCGTTCTCCTTGGCGATGTCGGGCTTGGGCAGCACGGCGCGGAGCTTGGCGATCTTCTCGTTGAGCTCCTTGATCTCCTTGTCCTTGTCCAGCACTTCCTGGAGGAGGGCCTGGTAGGAGCTGTTCTTCTCGGCCTTGATGCGCTCTTCCAGGGCGCTCTTCTGCTCGGGCGTCAGCTGCAGGGTCTCCGCGTTGGGCCGGATGTCGTTGACGCCGGCGGCCTTCAGGTTGCGGGTCTGCTCCGAGCCGGCCACGTTGGCCTTCTGGCTCATCTTGTCCAGTTCGGCCGCCTTCTGGGAGAGGTCGTGGATCTCCTTGTCCTCGGCGGACTTCTTGCAAGCCGGCGAGATCGTCAGCATCGCGACGGCCAGGGCTCCGAACAGGATACGTGCTATTCGCGAGACGTTCATAAAAGCTCCATGGTTGAGTTGGCTCGGGGTGGCTATGCCCCGTCAGAATAGCCATCCCCGGCCCCGCTGGCAAGAAAGGGGACCGCGCTTTTGCTGCTACCATAATTCTCCCAATCCGGGGGGAGGCGTCATGTCAGCTGATTCCAGGGCCCTTTTCACTTCCGAAAGCGTCACGGAAGGCCATCCCGACAAGATCGCCGACCAGATCTCCGACGCGGTGCTGGACGCCGCGCTGCGGGGCGACCCGCGCAGCCGCGTGGCCTGCGAGACCCTCGTGACCACCGGGCTGATCCTGGTGGCCGGAGAGATCACCACCGAGTGCTACATCCCCGTGGCCCAGCTCGCCCGGGACACCGTGAAGGGCATCGGCTACGACCACAGCATAAAGGGCTTCGACTGCAACACCTGCGCCGTGATGGTCACCCTGGACCAGCAGAGCCCGGACATCGCCATGGGCGTGGACACCGGCGGCGCCGGGGACCAGGGACTCATGTTCGGCTACGCCACCGACGAGACGCCCGAATTGATGCCCGCCCCCATCCACTTCGCCCACGCCCTGACCCGCAAGCTGGCCGAGGTGCGCAAGAGCCGGCAGATCGACTGGCTCCAGCCCGACGGCAAGTCGCAGGTGACCGTGGAATACGACGGGCGCCGGGTGGCCCGCATCCACACGGTCGTCATCTCCACCCAGCACGCGGAGACGGCCAGCAACAAGGAAATCCGCGAGCGGGTCATCAAGGAGGTCATCCAGGCCGCCCTGCCGCCCGAGTACCTGGACGCGGACACCATCTACCACGTGAACCCCACCGGAAGGTTCGTCATCGGCGGGCCCATGGGGGACACGGGCCTCACGGGCCGCAAGATCATCGTGGATTCCTACGGGGGCAGCGGGCACCACGGCGGCGGCGCGTTCTCGGGCAAGGACCCCTCCAAGGTTGATCGCTCGGCCGCCTACATGGGCCGCTACGTCGCCAAGAACATCGTGGCCGCGGGCCTGGCCCGCACCTGCGAGATCCAGCTGGCCTACGCCATCGGCGTGGCCGAGCCGGTGTCCATCGCCGTGGAGACCTTCGGCACCGGGGCGGTGAGCGACCCGGCCATCGTCCGGGCCGTGCGGGAGGTGTTCAGCTGCACGCCCAAGGCGATGATCGAGACCCTGGACCTGCGCCGGCCCATCTACCTGCCCACCGCCGCCTACGGGCACTTCGGCCGGGAGGGCTTCAGCTGGGAGCGCACCGACAAGGCGGACGCCTTGCGGTCCGCCGCGCGCTAGGGCGATTTCGCCCCGGCGCCCGCCGGGTTCGCCCCAGGTTCCTGGGGCCCAGGAGCGGATGACCGAACCTTGGTTCGCACGGGATCGATCCCGTCCCCACCAGGAGGAGGTAGCATGCGCACCTTGGTTCAACGTTCCGGCATCGCGGCCATGGCCCTGGCGGGCTTCGCCGTCCACGCGACCGACTTCGGCCCCCTCATGGAGGTCGCCCATTCCACCTGGCCGGCCAAGACGCACCTGGCGGTCGTGGCCGACTACGGCCGTTCCGCCGCCGAGGTCCAGGCCCTGGCCCTCGCCGCGGGCGAAGGGAACCGCATCACCGTCCTGGACACCCGGAACCAGAGCGGCGTGGAGAAGGCCTACACCCTCATCGCCAACCGGGTGCGGCCCGACTACCTGGTCCTCCTGCCCAAGGACCGCCTGGTGTGGGACGGCTCCTTCGCCGCCACCCAGGTGGTGAACCGCCTCGCGTTCAGGGGCATCCCCACCATCGCCACCACCCCCCAGGCCATCGCCCAGGGCGCCGTGTTCGCCATCGGCGAGGCCACGGGGATGAACCTGCTGGTCACCGACAAGATGATCGGGACGGTGGGGGTGATCCTGCCCCAGCGGGCGAACTTCGTGAACAGCGTGTCGAACTACGGGAAGGGGGTGGCCACGGTGTCCGTGGTGGCCTCCCGCTGAGGAGCGGGCGGCGAACGGGGAAGGGGCCCTTGAAAGGGCCCTTTTCCGTGGCTTCGGGCGGGTGCTCGAAGGAAATCCCCAGGGGAACTCTTGGGGCAAGGCGGGCATTATATAAGTGGTTCATGTTCTTTCTTGGAGTCCCATGCCCCTGCACTTCCGCTCCCTCGCCCTTCTCGCCCCGGCTCTCGTGCTGGCCGCCCCGGCCCTCCAGGCCCAGGTGCGGATCTCCGCCTCCAAGGCCAATGTCGAATCCGGCAAGGGCCTTTCCCTCCAGGCCCACCCGGCGGGACCCGGCACGGGCCATGCCTGGGAATGGGCCGTCCTGTCCGGGGGCGGCCAGATCCTCCCGGGACCGGACGGGAAGGCCCGCTTCCAGGCGCCGGTGGTCACCGACAAGCCGGTCATCGTGCGGATCCAGGTGAGCGACCGGGCCCATCCGGGGGCCGCGGCGACCTATGAGATCGTGGTGCGGCCGGTCATTCCGGGCTTTCCGGAACTGCTGGCCGACGTGGTCCTCCCCGCCGTGCTGGGGCCGGACTATCTCTTTGCCGTGCCCATGCTGTCGCGGTTCACGCCGGGGGCCAACCCCATGACCGGGAGCGGCGCCCTGTTCCATAACGTAGGCCAGATCAGGTTCATCGAGCCTGGGACGGGGCTGGGCGCCCTGGATGGCACCTGGCTCGTTACGGACCGCAACCAGAGGCTGTGGAACGCCAGGGCCGTCTCCCCCCATGGCCTTATCGTCCCGGTGCCGGCCTGGATGTACGAGATCGCCAACTTCATTACCCGGCCCCGGGACAGCCAACCGGATAATCCGCACCGGCTGGTGTTCGCCGAGCGATTGAAGGGCATGCATGGCAGCCTCATCCGCTCCCTGGAGCCGGATGGGACCGTTCGCACCCTGGCCGGAGGCGCGGACACTGATTTCCTCAACCCAACCGTATACCGGGAGGGCAAGGGCACGGAGGCCCGCATCGGAGGGGTTCTCGGCATGGCCATGGACCGGGACGGCACCATCTACTTTTGCGATGGCACCAGCCGGGTCATCCGCCGGCTGGACACCACGGGCGAGGTCTCCCTGTACGCGGGCCGGCCTTCGGCCCATCTGCAAGCGCCCACCCAGCCTGGGGAGGACGGCCTGGCCAGCCAGGTGTCCTTTGCGGGCCCATCGGACCTGGCGCTGGATCCCGCCACCGGCGATCTCTTCGTTTCCGACCTCCTTACCGTTCGCCAGGTCCACCGGACGAAGGAGGGGTTGCGGGTCGACACGATCCTGGGGGGGGCGGACCGGTGCACCGCCAATCCCGTGGGGGACCATCCCCGGGTCATGATGCCGGGCACCCCGTGCTTCCGGTCCGTCCCCTACGCGTTGCATGTGTACGGGCGGTTCCTGTTCATCATGGATCCGATGCTGTCCACCATCCAGGTCTACAATCGCGATACCCGGGTCATGGAGTCCCTGATCGACGTCTCGCAGCGCGGGGAATGGCGGGAAGGCCCCCTCCGCCTTTTCTGCCAGCGTCCGGCCTCAGAATGCGCGGCCATCGGCTGGGATCTGTCGGAATTCGCCCTCAACGCGGACGGGCAGTGCATCCTTGCCTCCCGGCACCAGCTCTTCCAGCTGGACCTTTCGACGGTGTTCCCGGGTCCCGTGCTCCGGGGCGCCTCCTCCAGCACGAGCAGCTCCAGTTCCACCTCCTCAAGCAGCTCCAGTTCCACCTCCTCAAGCAGCTCCAGTTCCTCCACGACGATCCCCTGACGGGGTCAGAGCCACTCCCCCAGCTGGTTCCGGTAGGTCCGGCTCATGGTCAGCTGGCTGCCGTCCTTCATCGTGACCAGGTAGTCCCCCCCGGTCCACGGCTCCAGGTGCTTGATGAAGTCGAGATTGACGATGGCGGAGCGGTGGATGCGGCGGAAGCGGGCGGGGCTGAGCTTGTCCAGCATGCCGCCCATGGTCTGGCGCACCAGGTGGCTGGTGCCCTCCACGTGGAGCCGGACGTAGTTGTCCTCGGCCTCCACCCACTGGATGGCGGCGGGGCGCACGAAGGCGTAGCGGGTGCCCTCCTTGATGAGGAGGCGGTCCGGGGGGGGGCGGTCGGCCTGGACCTGCTTGAGCATGGGCTCCAGGGACGGGCGCGGGCTGCCCTGGATCCAGGTGCGCACCCGGGCCAGGGCCGCGGCGAACCGTTCGGGGTCGAAGGGCTTGAGGAGGTAGTCCAGGGCGTGGACCTCGAAGGCCTTCAGGGCGAACTGGTCGTAGGCGGTGACGAAGAGGGTGGGGGGCATCCGGTCGGGGCCCACCTCCTCGATGACGCCGAAGCCGTCCAGTTCGGGCATCTGGATGTCCAGGAAGACCAGGTCGGGGCGCAGGGCCTCCAGGTCCCGCACCGCCTCGAGGCCGTTGGCGCACTCGCCGGTCACCTCGATGTCCGGGTGGTCCTCCAGGAGCCGGCGCAGACGCTGGCGGGCCAGCATCTCGTCATCGACTATCAGGGACCGGATCATCTTCGTGGCCGCCTTGGGGATCAATGAAGGGGTATACGCACGACGACGCGGGTCCCCTTATCCAGGACGGAGAATATCTCCAGTTGGTGATTTTCGTGATAAAGCATATATAATCTGGCCCGGGTATTTCGCAGGCCCACCCCTTCGCGGGTGCCTTCGAAGCCCGCGCCGTTGTCCTGCACCTCCAGGATCAGCCAGGGCGGCTCCTTCCGGGCCCGGATGGCGAGCCGGCCGGGCCGGGCCCGGGGGGCCAGGCCGTGCTTCAGGGCGTTCTCCACCAGGGGCTGCAGGAGGAACTTGGGCACCGGCGTCCGGGCCAGGTCGGCGGGGATGTCCACCTCCACCTCCAGCCGGTCCTGGAAGCGCACCTTCTCGATGGCCAGGAAGGCGTCCACCAGGGCCATCTCCTTTTCCAGGGGGAGCTCCTGGGAGGCCTCGGCGTCCAGGTTGAGGCGCAGGAGGTCCCCGAGCCTGGCCACCATGCGGTCCGCGGCCAGGGGGTCCACGTGGATGAGGGCGGAGATGGAGTTGAGGGCGTTGAAGAGGAAGTGGGGCTGGAACTGGGCCAGGAGCATCTGGTTCCGGGCCAGGGTGAGCGAGGCCTCCAGCTGGGCCGCCTCCAGTTCCCGGGCCTTCAGCCCGTTGTAGAGGAGGAACCCGTGGAAGCCTCCCAGCACGGCCCACATGAGGAGGAGGGTGGAGTGGAGGTAGGTGAAGAAGAACCTCAGAAGGTTCTTTCCGGGCCACTGGAGGATCTTGGCGCGCATCTCCGGCTCCTGGAAGGCCAGGGAGATGAGCCAGGCGATGCCCAGCCCCACGCAGGCCAGGACGAAGCCCGAACCCAGGTTGATGATCCAGGCCGGAAGCCCCCGCAGGGAGAAGGACCGGATGGGAAAGCGCCGGGCGATGCGGATGATGAGGAGGCCTTCCAGGGCCCACACCGCGTTCTGCAGGAGGTTCATGGGCAGTACGGACAGGAAGGGCATGTGGTAGGCCAGCATGTCCCACGTGGTGTAGTAGAGGCCCATGAGGACCCAGATGCCGGCGTACATGAACGCGTGCACAGGCTTTCTGAACATGCCCCCATGGTGGTGGCCAATCGGCCCGTCCACAAGCCCCCGTGGGGCGAAGCGGTCCAATTCAGGGGCGGATCACTCCCGGGGGAGGCGCTTCCCGATGGCTTCGAGCATGTCCAGGACCACGCGGCACTGGTCGCAGTCGGATCCGGGGTCCGCGCAGGGGACGCCGTCGGCCTGGAGTTCGTGGCAGCGGGGGTTCCGGGCGAAGGCCAGGAGATCGTCCAGGAGCCGTTCCACCCGGGTGCGCAGGGGGCTCTCGGGCATGTCCCGGAGCGTCGTGATCATGCGGAGCTCGGAGGCGGTGAGGCGGATGGGTTCGGACACGGGGCCCTCCGGAAAGGGAAGGGGGGCGCGGGCGGGAAATCCGGCCGCGCCCCCCCGGGGGTGTTGGCGGGCTACTTGCCCAGTTCTTCCACGGCCTTGACGCCCCAGGCGAAGGCTTCCTCGTTGAGGGGGATCAGGGCGCACTTGTCCTTGAGCATCTGGCCGATGGCGCCGGTGAGGGTCGCCTTGGGGAAGATGCCGGTGGCCGCCTGGAGGGCCCCCAGGGCCACGATATTCTTCACCACGGCCTTGCCCAGGTCCACGGCGATCTCGGTGAAGGGCACGCCCACCACCTTGACGCCGGGGTCGATGCCCGGGGGGACGTCCTTGACGATGGAGCTGTCGTAGATGATGGTGCCGCCCTTGACGACGGTGGGGCCGAACTTGGCAAGGCTGGGGGCGTTGAACGCGATGAGCACGTCCGGGTGCGGGCTGGCGGGGTTGAGCACCTCGTCCTTGGCCACGTGCACGTCGGCGTAGGACGTGCCGCCGCGGCTCTCGGGGCCGTAGCTGGGGATGTGCGTGGCGTCGAAGCCCTCGTTGATGGCCGCGCGCGCGATGAGCATGGCCGCGGTCTGGGCGCCGTCGCCGCCGGAACCGGCCAGCTTCAGGGAGATGTCCGTGGGGTTCAGGTGGGTGGGGAAGGCCTCGCAGTGGCGCACGGGGGCTTCGCTGGTGGCGCCCGCGGCGTGGAGGAAGTGGTCGGCCTCGAAGTTCGGGGCGGGGCGCTTCCACCAGCTCTCGGTGGCCAGGTCCTTCTTCACCCCCAGCGGGTAGATGGGCACCATGCACTCCTTGACCCACTTCTCGGTGTCCTCGGGACTCATCTTGAGGTGGGTGGGGCACTCGGCCAGCACTTCCACGAAGGCGTAGCCGCGGCCCTCGACCTGGCACTGCACGGCCTTCTTGATGGCCTTCTTGGCGTTGCGCCGGTTCTTGGCGTCGAAGAGCGCCACGCGCTCCACGTACACCGGGCCGTCCAGGCCGGCGATGACTTCGGCCATGCGCATGGGCTGGCCGTTGTACATGCTCCGTCCGTCGGGGCTCGTGGCGGTGGACTGGCCCATGAGGCTCGTGGGGGCCATCTGCCCGCCGGTCATGCCGTAGATGGCGTTGTTGATGAAGATGACGGTGATGGGGGCGCCCAGCTGCGCGGCCGATACCGTCTCGGCCAGGCCGATGGAGGCCAGGTCGCCGTCACCCTGGTAGCTGATGACGTTGGCCTCGGGGTTGCTGAGCTTGTGGCCCAGGGCCACGGCCGCGGCGCGCCCGTGGGCGGCCTGGGTGTTGCCCACGTCGAAGTAGTAGTAGGCGAACACGGAGCATCCCACGGGCGACACCAGCACGGTGTTGTCCTGGATGCCCAGCTCCTCGATGGCCTCGGCGAGGTACTTGTGGGCGAGGCCGTGGCCGCAGCCGGGGCAGTAGTGGGTGGAGTTGCCCTTGAGGCCCGCGCCCTGGGAATGGCGCTCGAACTTGTCGTAGAAGACGGACATCAGCGGACCTCCTTCGCCATGATGGCTTTGACGTGGGCAAGGACCTCGGTCTGCTGGGGCAGCATGCCCCCGAAGTGCCGGACGTGGGACATGACGGGGAGCTGGGTGACGCCGGCCTTGGAGAGCGCCAGCCGGATCTCGTCCTCGAGCTGGCCGTTGCTGGCTTCCACCACGACCAGGTTCTTGACGCCGGCCAGGTCCTTGACGAGCTGCTTGACCGGGAAGGGCCACACGGTGACGGGACGGAACAGGCCGGCCTTGATGCCCTGCCTGCGCAGGTCCTGCACGGCGCCCTTGGAGGCGCGGGCGGGGGTGTTGGCGGCGACGATGAGAACCTCGGCGTCCTCGGTCATGAAGGACTCGCTGCGGCTCTCGTTCTCCTCCATCCGGCGGTACTTGTCGTTCAGGTAGATGTTGTGCTGCTCCAGATCCTGCTCGCTGAGGTAGATGGAGCTGATCAGGTTGCCGCGGTGGTCGGCGTCGCCGTTCACGGCCCAGGTGGGGATGCCGGGCTTGATCATGGCGGAGGGCAGGTTGACCTTGCCGGTCATCTGGCCCAGGTAGCCGTCGCCCAGGATGATCACGGGGTTGCGGTACTTGAAGGTGAGTTCGAAGGCGAGCATGGTCAGGTCGAGCATCTCCTGGGGGGTGCTCGGCATGAGGGTGATGGCGTGGGTGTTGCCGTGCCCGAGGCCGCGGCAGGCCAGCTTGACGTCGGACTGCTCGGGGGCGATGTTGCCAAGGCCGGGGCCGCCGCGCATGACGTTCACGAAGACGCCGGGGACCTCGGCGCCGATCATGTAGGAGACGCCCTCGAGCATGAGGCTGAAGCCCGGGGACGAGGTGAAGGTCATGCAGGGGTAGCCGGCGCCGCCGGAGCCGTACATGTGGTTGACCGTGGCCACTTCGCTCACGGCCTGCAGGAAGGTGCCGTCCAGCTTGGGAAGGAGCTTGGCCATGAGCTCGGCGCCTTCGGTGGAGGGGGTGATGGGGTAGCCGAAGACGTGGCGGCAGCCCGCGAGCAGGGCGCCCAGGGCCGAGGCGTAGTTGCCCTTGATGACCAGGGGCTCGGTCTTCGGCAGGGGGATCAGGGTGTCCGGAACGGCCTTGGGCTCGGGCCGGGGCTTCTTGCTGCCGAAGAGCTTGGCGGGGTCCTGAAGCTCGAAGTCGACGTCCTGGGGGGTCTCGCGAAGGCCGTAGGGTTCCGGGCAGGCTTCCATGCAAAGGCCGCACGCGTTGCAGGCCTCCAGATCGATGACCACCGGCACGTAGCCCGTGGCGGCGTCGATCTCCTTGTCGAAGCTGATGCAGTGCTTCGCGCAGGCGCTGATGCACCTGCCGCAGCCCTTGCAGTAGTCCGGCAAGAGGAACGGTTTGGGTCTTTCCTTAAGCTGAGCCATTTGCACACTCCTCAGGGCGGGTGGACGTGCTGAAAATTAAGGGGTCTAGCCAACTCGACGCTGAAGTATCAAACGTGCCACCAGTGCAGGGGGTCACAATTGGATGCCACCCTTGTCATGATGTAGACCGGAGCTCCGATGTTTACCCAATCCGTGATCCGACCCATCTGCGCGGCCGACGACGGGACCGTGGCCTCCATCATCCGGTCCGTCATGCCCGAATTCGGCGCGGACGGCCCCGGCTTCGCGCTCCACGACCCGGAAGTGGACCACATGTCCAGCGCCTACGGCCGGCCCGGCGCCGCCTACTTCGTCCTGGAGGAGGAGGGCGAGGTCGTCGGGGGCGCCGGGGTGGCTGCCCTGGAGGACGGGCCCCCGGGCGTCTGCGAGCTGCGGAAGATGTACTTCCTGCCCTCGGCCCGGGGCCGGGGCCAGGGGGAGCGGATGATGCGGGCGTGCCTGGCGAAGGCCCGGGAGCTGGGGTACCGGTCCTGCTACCTGGAGACGCTCACGGGGATGGATGCGGCCATGCGGCTCTACGCCCGGGTGGGGTTCCGGCCCGTGTGCGCCCCCATGGGCGCCACGGGGCACCACGGATGCGATAAGTGGTTTATTCTTGATCTCGGTGAGACGCGATGATCCTGGGCATGGGCACCGACATCTGCCCCGCCGCGCGGTGGGCCCACCTCCTGGACCGGTTCGGGGAGAAGGCCCTCAGGCGGGTCCTCTGCCAGGAGGAGGCCGACTACCTCCTGGGGGGGAACCGGCAGCGCCTGCCGGAAAGGGCGGCGGGAAGGTGGGCCCTGCGGGAGGCCTTCGGCAAGGCCCTGGGCATAGGGCTGGACGGCTGGTCCTGGAAGCAGCTCCGGTTCCTGGACGGGAGGTTGTGGGCCGAGGGAGAATTGGCCCGGATGATCCAGGAAAGGGGCGTCGGGCCCATCCACGGCAGCGTCACCCACGACGGGGGGATTTCCTTCGCGGTGGTGATTCTCGAGAAGAAAGGTGACCGCGATTAATGCCTTTTGCCAATCCAGCCGATCCCGCATGATAAGACACCGTCCCGACCCCCACCCGGAACCGTAGATGACCGCCCTTCCCACCAACCAGCCGATGAGCGCCCAGGACTTCCTGGCGGTGCGGGAGTTCATCTACGCGAGGACGGGGATCTTCTTCAACGAGTCCAAGCAGTACTTCCTGGAGAACCGCCTCAACCGGCGGATCCAGGACCTGAACCTGGGCAGCCACCGGGACTACCTGGGGCACCTGCAGGGCCATGCCGGCAAGGAGGAGCTCAAGCAGCTCTTCAACGAGATCACCACCAACGAGACCAGCTTCTGGCGGAATCCTCCCCAGATCGAGGCCTTCCAGAAGATCGTCCTGCCCGAGGCGGTGTCGCTGGCCAAGGCGCGCGGGGCCAACCGGCTGAGGATCTGGTCCGCGGCCTGTTCCTCCGGGGAGGAGCCCTACACCCTCGCCATGATCTGCGTCGAGGCCCGGGACGCGCTCCTGCGGGGCATGCAGGTGGAGATCATCGCCACCGACATCTCGGAGAAGGTGCTGGCCATGGCCCGGGAGGGGAGCTACGGCAACTACACCCTGCGCAACCTCACGCCGGCGCAGATCAAGCAGCACTTCAACCAGCAGGGGCCGGACAGCTTCCTCGTGAAGCCCGAGCTCCAGCAGCTCATCAGCTTCAGGAACTTCAACCTGGTGGATTACGCCAACTACAAGACCTTGGGGGTCTTCGACATCATCTTCTGCCGCAACGTCCTGATCTACTTCGACGAGGCGGTGAAGAGCAAGGTGATCAAGGGGTTCCACGAGGTCCTCCAGTCCAGGTCATTTCTCCTTGTGGGGCACAGCGAATCCATCCACTCTTTCAACGTAGGCTTCGAGCTGCTTCACTTCAGCAAGGCCATGGGCTACCGGAAGCGCTGACCAGGAGGGTTCACCAAGATGCCCATCACACCCCAGGAACTGATCTCGAACCTCGGCGACCTGCCCCCGCTTCCGCAGGTGGCCGCCCAGGTGCTTCGCCTGGCCGCGGATCCGGATTCCACCACCGACGAACTCCGGCGGGTCATCGCCTCGGACGTGGCCCTCACGACCCAGATCCTGAAGATCGCCAACTCGGCCATGTTCGGCATGGTGCGCGAGGTCAAGACCCTCACCCAGGCGATCATGACCCTGGGCTTCTCCACCATCAAGAGCGTCGTCATCGCCTCCAGCGCCAAGAACCTCTACAGCCGCGGAGGCACGGGGCTCCAGGAGCGGGTGCTCTGGGAGCACGCCCTGGTCACCGCCATGGCCGGGCGCGCCTACGCCAAGGCCTTCCGGAGCCCGCGGGTGGAGGAGGCCTTCCTGGGCGGCCTCATGCACGACATCGGCAAGTCCGTCATGGGCATCAAGTTCACGGACCGCTACTCGGCGCTGGTGCGCAGCATCTACAACGGCGAGGCGGACTGCCTGGAGTCGGAGCTGGACCTCTTCGGCTTCGACCACACCATGGTGGGCGAGGCCCTGCTGATCTCCTGGAACCTTCCGGCGAGCATGGTGCACGCGGTGCGCTGGCACCACGACCCCCGCCAGGCCCCGGCCGAGGACCAGGCCCTCACCGCCTTCGTCGCCCTGGGCAACCAGATGGCCCTGGACCGCAAGGCCGGCCTGGGCCGCCCCGAATCCCTCGCCCGCAGCACCCGGCAGGCCATGGAGCTCCTCGTCATCTCCCCCGATGAGATGGAGGCCTACCAGCTGCAGGTCGTGGAGGCCCTCGAGACCGACAAGAACCTCATCCGGGATTTCTGACCATGATCACCTCCGATCTCGTCCGCACGAGGGTCAGAACCCTCCCCAGCCTTCCCACCACGGTGGTGTCGCTGGGCCAGGCGGTCGCGGACGACCGCTGCAGCGTGGACCGGATCCTGAACATCCTGGCCAAGGACCCGGCCCTGTCGGCCACCATGCTGCGCCTGGCCAACTCGGTCATGTACGCCGGCGACCAGCGGGTCATGGACCTGCGCACCGCCGTGATGCGCCTGGGCTTCGAGGCCCTGCTCAACCTGGGACGCACCGCTGCCATCATCCGGAGCTTCCGAGGAACCAACCACCTGGACCCCTTCCGCCTCTGGCAGCACAGCGTCGCGGTGGGACTGGTGTCCAAGGGCATCTGCCGGCTCATCCGCATGAACCACATGGACGAGTCCGCCTACCTCGCGGGCCTCCTGCACGACATCGGGAAGATCGCCCTGGACCGCTGCTTCACCGACGAGTACGGTCCCGTGGTGCTCGCCATCGAGCGCGGCGACGCCTGCCTCGACGCGGAGTTCGGCAACCTGGGCATCACCCACGCCGAGGTGGGGGCCATGGTGGCCGAGCACTGGAGCTTCCCGGCGGCCATGGTCGCCGCCATCCGGGACCACCACCAGGACCGGCCCGGGGACTTCCTGCCGGCCCTGGTGCAGATCGCCGACCTCCTGGTGCGGACCCGCATCCCCAACGGTCCCGCCGACGAGACCCTGATGTTCGCGCTGGAGGAGCTGCCCGCCTATCCCGTGGTCTTCGGCAGCGGGGATTTCGACGCGGAGCGCCTCACCTTCAGCATCGACGACGAGCTCGAGCACGCCGTCACCTTCGTGAAACTCGCCTTCCAGGATTGATTGCCATGGACCCCATCCGCGTCCTGATCGTGGACGACAGCCCCTTCATGCGGAAGGCCCTCGAGCGCATGCTCCAGGCGCCCGACATCGCCGTGGTGGGCTCCGCCCGCGACGGCCTGGACGCCCTCGAGAAGATTCCCCAGCTCAACCCCGACATCGTCACCCTGGACGTGGAGATGCCCCGGCTGGACGGCCTGGGCTGCCTCAGGCGGATCATGGCCGAGATGCCCCGGGCGGTGCTCATGGTCTCCAGCCTCACCCAGGAAGGCGCGGCCGCCACCCTGGACGCCCTGGCCCTGGGCGCCCTGGACTTCATTCCCAAGGAGAGCAGCCTGGCCAGCTCCAGCATCCTGCAGATCCAGCAGGACCTGCAGGAGAAGGTGCGCAAGCTCGCCCGGAGCCCCCGGTTCCAGAAGGCCCGGCCCCCCGCGCTCCCGCCGCGGCCCGGGGTCCCGGCGGTCTCCGCGCCCGTTCCCGCCGCGCCCGCCGCCCACGTGGGCCGGGTGGGGGGCATCAGCGGCTCCGTGGCGGAACTGCTGGCCATCGGGTGCTCCACCGGCGGCCCCAAGGCCCTCCAGGACCTGCTGCCCGGCATTCCCCGGACGCTCCCCGTGCCCTGCCTCATCGTCCAGCACATGCCCGGCACCTTCACCCGGGCCTTCGCCGAGCGCCTCAACGGCCTGTGCCAGGTGGAGGTCAAGGAGGCCGAGCACGGCGAGACGGCGCGGCCCGGCGTGGTCTACATCGCCCCCGGGGGCCATCACATGCTCTACCGCCAGCGGGGGCTGGGCGGCTTCATCGAGCTCAGCGCGGAGCCCGCCTCCACCCTCCACCGCCCCAGCGTGGACGTGCTCTTCCAGAGCATCGCCGACAACTGCACCCGCCAGGTGATGGCCATGATCCTCACGGGCATGGGCAGCGACGGCGCCCGCGGCATGGTCTCGCTCAAGGCCAAGGGCGCCCACACCCTGGCCGAGGCCGAGGAGTCCTGCGTGGTGTACGGCATGCCCCGGGCCGCCTTCGAGAAGGGCTGCGTGGACCAGGTCGCCCCGCTCCAGGACATGGCCGGCATACTGCGCAGGCACTTCCAGATCTGACCATGGACCCCGTCCAGACCGCCGTCACCGCCTTCCTGAACGCCGTCCAGGCCGCCAAGCCGTTGCCGGACATGCCGGCGGCCCCCCAGACCGTCCTCAACGCCCTCGTGGGCCAGGACGTGAACCTCCAGTACCAGGGCCAGACCCCTTCCGGCCTCCAGTTCACCCTGCCGTCGGGGCAGATCCTCACCGCCCAGGGCGATTTCCCCTATCCCGAGGGCACCCGGCTCCTGGTGCGCGTCACCGCCGCGGACGGCGGCAACCTCCGCCTCCAGACCCTCCAGGCCCAGCCCCCCGCTCCCCCCGCCATCCTGGCCCCGCTCCTCCAGGGCGAGGCCCAGCTCCTCCAGACCCGCCTCACCCAGCCCGACCCGCCCCCCGAACTGGAACCCCTGGTCCAGCTCTTCCGCCTCCTGGGGGGGGCCCTGCCCGCGGAACCGTCCGGCCAGGCATCCGTTTCGGCCCCCCCCCAGGGCGCCGGTTCCGCCGCGAGCCTCCCGGGGTCGCAACCCGCCGGGCAGCCGGGAACCCCCACCGCCGGGCCGGGAGGGACCCTGGCGACAGGGCAGGGGGGCTTCCAACCAACCGAAGCGGCGGGAACCCAGACTGCCAACCAAACGGTACCCCAGGCCGCAGGGCAGCCCGGAAGCCAAGCCGCAGGGCCGTTGGGAACCCCGGGGGCAGGTCAACCCGGAAGTCCGGCTGGGGGACAACCTGGAACCCCGGCGGCGGGGCAAGCGGGAAGCCAGGCCACGGCACAAGGGGGAGACCAAACGATCGGGCCGGGCGTCAGCCAAGGGCCTGGACAGATCGGAAGCCCGTCCCCAGGCCACGGGGGGAGCCCGACGGTGGGGCAGGCTGGAAGCCTGGGGGCAGCCGAAAACGGAAGCCAAGCGGCAGGGCAAACCCAAAGCCCGGCGACAGGACAAGCCGAAGGCCA
>DBMS01000265.1:17021-18291 GCA_002297665.1 Holophagaceae bacterium UBA692
CAAGCGGCAGGCCAAGCTCAAGGCCCGGCGGCGGCCCAACCCGGAGCCCCGGCCCCTGGGCAGACGGGAATAGCATCGACCGGCCTGCCGGGAGCCCAGGGGGAGGCGCGGCCGGGAACCCCAACGGCTGGCCCGATGGGTAGCCAGGCGCCGGGTCCGGTGGGCGTCCCTCCGGGTGGGGGTCCGTCCTCCACGGCGCAGGGGGCGGCAGGGCAGCCATCCGTGCCGTCGGCCGATCCGGGGGCAGCCCCCGGCACCGTCCCATCCCCCCTGGAATCCGGGGCCCTGGGGGTGGCCCGGGCGGAGGGCAGTCCCGGGGCGGCGGTCCAGGACCTGGTGGCTCTGGTGCAGGCCCGGTTGCCGGGGGCCCCGGAGGCGCTCCGGGCGGTCCTCCGGGATCTGCCGGAGGCCCAGGTGCAGGCGCTGCGCGCCCTGTTGCGGGGTGGCGGGGCGGATGCGGCGGTGGTCCAGGAGGCCGCGGCCCGGGTGCAGGCCGGGCTGGCACGCAGGGCGGACGTGCCCCAGAAGCAGGGGGACGCGGTGTCGCACCTGCTGCGCGGTCTCATGGGGGCCCAGGCGCCCGAGGCCGCCCTGCCCGGGGCGCCGGAAACCTGGGAGGCCTGGATGAAGGCGGGGATGAAGGCCCTGTCGGACCCGGGCGTCTCGCCCCGGGAGGCCCCCTTCCATGCGGCACAGGCCCGGGAGGGGACCGCCTTCTTCGAGCTTCCGCTGCCCTGGGCGCCCCAGGCGCCCTTGCAGTTGTGGGTGGAATCCGATGCCCGGGGCAAGGGCCGGGGCACCCCCGAGGGCGCCACCACGCGCGTGCTCCTGGGCCTGAGCTTCTCCCGGCTCGGCGAGACGCGGCTGGGCATCGCCAAGGGGGCCGAAGGGCTCCAGGTGCGGGTGTGGGCGCAGCACCCCGAGGCGCTCCAGGCCGCCCAGGCGGAAATGGAGGACGACCTCAAGACCCTGGGAATGCCGGTGGACCTGCGGATCCAAGGCCTGGAGTCCGGCCCCGTGCCCACCATCCGCAGCCTCGCGGCGGGCTCCAGCTTCCAGGTGCTGGGGTAGCCCCAGGCCCGGAGGGCCGCCTATCGTGGGCGGGCCCGCAGGAAGTATGATCTATACTTCCAGCGGGCATCGCCCTCCCCTGCCGGGCCTCCCGACGCCGTCCCGGGGCCGCCCGTGCCCCGCCCAAACCTTTCGCCCGTTCCCAGGAAGCCCATGCCGTCGCTGGAAAGCCCACCCCCTGATCCCGAGCGACGGCATG
>DBMS01000029.1:0-420 GCA_002297665.1 Holophagaceae bacterium UBA692
CCCGGCGCACCCCCTGCCGGCCCTGCCCGCCTCCAGGCCCCGTCCCGCCGCGCCCCGGGAAGCCGCGCACCCGCCCGTGGCGGCCAAGCCCGCCCCGCCCAAGCCCGCCCCCGAGGAGGTCGCGGTGACCGGCATCGTGGACCGCCAGGAGCTCCCGCCCCGGCGGCTCTTCGACCCGCCCCAGGCCGAGCATCGCCAGGACCTGGCCCAACTGGAGGCGACCCGGGCCCTGGTGCAGGCCAAGTTCACCGAGTTCAAGGTCAAGGGCACCGTCACCGGGCTCCAGCCGGGGCCGGTGGTCACGGTCTACGAGTTCCAGCCCGACCCCGGGGTGCCCGTGGCCAAGGTGCTGAGCATGGAGGAAGACCTGGCCCTGGGCCTCCAGGCCGAGAAGGTTCGCATCGACCGGATCCCGGGCCG
>DBMS01000029.1:487-3435 GCA_002297665.1 Holophagaceae bacterium UBA692
GCTCACGCTGGCGCTGGGCAAGGACATGGCGGGCCACCCCGTGGTGGCCGACCTGGCCAAGATGCCCCACCTGCTCATCGGCGGCTCCACCGGCAGCGGCAAGAGCGTGGGCGTCAACGCCATGATCTGCTCCATCCTGCTTCGCGCCATGCCCAACGAGGTCAAGCTCATCCTGGTGGACCCCAAGATGGTCGAGCTGGGCATCTACGAGGACATCCCCCACCTGTGGGCGCCGGTGGTCACCGACATGAAGGAGGCCGGCCGGGTCCTGAAGTGGGTGGTGTCCCAGATGGAGGACCGCTACAAGCGCCTGGCCCTGCTCTCCGTGCGAAACCTGGAGGGATTCAACGCCAAGGTGGTGGAGGCCGGCGGCGAGATCGACATCAGCGACCGCACCCCCAACCCGCGCTGGCCCGAACGGCCCCCGGTGCTCGAGCACCTGCCGTACGTGGTGGTGGTCATCGACGAGCTGGCCGACCTCATGATGGTCTGCCGCGCCGAGGTGGAGGAGAGCATCGCCCGCATCGCCCAGAAGGCCCGGGCCGTGGGCATCCACCTGGTGCTGGCCACCCAGCGCCCCTCCGTGGACATCGTCACCGGCGTCATCAAGGCCAACCTTCCCAGCCGCCTCAGCTACCGCGTCAACACGAAGATCGACAGCCGCACCATCCTGGATTCGGGCGGCGGCGAGCAGCTCCTGGGCAAGGGCGACGCGCTCTTCCTGGCCCCCGGAAACGCCCGGCCCAAGCGCATCCATGCGCCCCTGCTCACCGAGGAGGAGACGCTGCGCCTGGTGGAATGGCTCAAGGAGCGCGGGCGCCCCGACTACAACCGGGCCCTGCTGTGCGCCATGGAGACCGAGGACGAGCTGGCCCTGGGCGGCGGGGAGGAGCCCGCCGCGGGCGGCGACGACATCTACGACCGCGCGGTGGCGGTGGTCAAGCGCGAGCGCAAGGCCTCCACGAGCCTGCTCCAGCGCAAGCTGAACATCGGCTACGGGCGCGCCGCGCGCATCATCGACCGCATGGAGGACGAGGGCATCATCGGCGGCGACCGCGGCGCCGGCAAACCCAGGGAAGTGCTCGCAGGGGAGGAATGAGGATGCGCATGCTGGTGGCTTTCGCGTGTGTGCCGCTGCTCGCGGCTCCGCTCACCGACGCCCAGAAGGCGCTCTGCGCCAAGGGGAGCCGTTTCGAGCGTGCGGGATGGATCTACCTGCATCTGGAAGGCGGGCCCAGGGCCCGGGGCTTCCAGCACGGGTACCTCCTCGCGCGCGAGATCCAGGGCGGCCTCAAGGCCATCCGCAGGGGCTGGGAACGGGACACCGCGACGTCCTGGGCGAGCCTGGTGGAGAAGGCGACGGTGTTCTTCGTTCCGGGCATCGACGCCGAGAATCTCGAGGAGCTGGCGGGCATGGCCGAGGGGCTCGCCGCCGCCGGCGTCGCCACCACCCGCAACGAGCTCGCCGTCTACAACGGCTCGACCGAGCTTTCCGGCTACTGGTGGCCGCAGGAGCTTGCCCGGATCCGCAACGCCAGGCCCGAGCCCAGGGTGAAGGAGTCGTGCAGCGCCTTCATCGCCATCGGCTCCTACACCGCCGGAGGCGGGCTCGTCATGGGCCACAACAACATGAGCGGATTCCAGGACCCCCAGACCAACCTGGTGCTCGACATCGTGCCCGACAAGGGCCACCGCATCCTCATGCAGGGCGTGCCGGGCTGGGTCCACAGCGGCACCGACTTCTTCGTCACGGACGCGGGCCTCGTGGGCACCGAGACCACCATCGGCGATTTCCAGCCCTACGAGGAGGGCGGCGTCCCTGAGTTCGCGCGCATGCGCCGGGCCACGCAGTACGCCGACGGCATCGACGGCTGGTGCGCGATCATGAAGACCGGCAACAACGGCGGCTACGCCAACGCGTGGCTGCTGGGCGACATCAACCGCAAGGAGATCGCGCGCCTTGAGCTGGGCCTGCGCTACGTGGGCTTCGAGCGCAAGACCGACGGCTACTTCACGGGCTCCAACATCGCGGAGGATCCGCGGATCCTCCGTTACGAGACCACCACCCGGGACACCGACATCACGACCTCCAAGGTGGCCCGCCGCCTGCGGTGGCGCCAGCTCATGGCGCAGCACCGGGGGAAGATCGACGTGGCGCTGGGAAAGGCGTTCGAGGCCGACCACTGGGACGTGTTGCGCCGGGAGGAGCGCCCCGGAGGACGCACCCTGTGCGGCCATTTCGAGCTGGAGACCGAGTCCCCCGGGGATGTCCCCTTCGATCCCTCGGGAACCACCGACGGGAAGGTCCTGGACGCCGCCATGGCGCGGCGGATGGCTTTCGCCGCGCGCTTCGGCACCGCCTGCGGCAGGCCCTTCGACGCGCCGAAATTCCTGGCCGAACACCCGCAGTTCGAGTGGTTGACGGGCATCCTGCCCAGCCGCCCCACCCAGCCCTGGGTGGAGTTCAGGGCCGGCGAGACGCGCTGATCAGGAAGCCGGGGCTTCGGTCCTGGGCTTTCGGGGCACCCCCCAGACGCTCCGGTCCTTCCTGGGCGCGGCGCCCTCGGCGTGGCAGGACGCGCAGGAGGCCAGGCGCGCGTCGTCCCCTCGCCAGTAGGCGCTGGCGGCGCCCTGTGTCTCGGTCCTGCGGGCCTCGGGCACCTGGGGCCAATAGAAGGTGAGCCGGGGCTTGCCGTCCGCGCCGGTCTCCAGGGCGTAAAGCGGGCCCTGCTCGAAGCCGGGGCGGCCCCAGCGGTCCTCCAGGGTGCTCATGACCACCAGGGCGCCCGCGGGCAGNNTCCTCCGCCCCGGGGCTGACCCACACCCGGATCCAGCGGTTGCCGTGGGGCCCGGACTTCACCGGTTCGGCGTGGAGGGCGCGGAGGGCCAGATAGTTCAGGGCGCGCACGGGGGCCTGGGCCTCGGGGTCCTGGGGCGCCGGGGCCGGG
>DBMS01000248.1 GCA_002297665.1 Holophagaceae bacterium UBA692
GCCCAGGCGGGGGCCGGGATCGCCGGGGAGCCAGAGGGTCCAGGGGCGCCCCGGCATGAACGCCTGGGCACGCGCCAGGCGTTCCGGCCAGGCCGCGGGATCGGGTCCCAGGTCCCCGGGCAGCAGCGCGCCGCCCTGCACCGCGCCCCAGGCGGCTTCGTCCCAGAGGGGCTCCGCGCCGGCGTCGAAGGCCAGGTAGAGGACCACCGCCGGCGCCTGGGCCTTCAGGGCCTGGCTGGCGGCCAGGAGAAGGGGAATGCGCCCGGGGCCCCGGGGCAGGAGGATGCGCACCGCGGGGCTCCCCCGGAGGGGTGCGACCTTGGCGGACCAGGCCTCGATCTTCTCCTGGACCAGCGCAGGGTTCCGCGAATCGCCAGGAACCCAGTCGGCCGCCGCCGCATCCCTGAGGTCGAGCATTCCAGGAACCGATTCGCCCACCCGGAGGGGAGCCTGCCCATGAAGCGCCATGCAACTGACGGCGACCATGCTGGTCCTGATGATCACGCGGCCTCCCGGGGTGGACATCCAGCCAGTGTAGCGGTTCCGGCCGCGGCCCATTAGCGGCTATCCTTTCCCAGGGCTGCCCATGCGATTCACCGTCAAGTTCACAACATCCGCCGGCGAGATCCTCGTGAGGGACTACGAGGGCGGCGACGCCGAGGAGGTGAAGGCCCGGATCATGGCCGAGGGGAACTTCCCCATGGACGTGCGCCGGACCCTGGGCGCCTTCCGGAGCCAGAAGGCGCTCAAGGCCGAGACCCTGATCCTCTTCAACCAGGAGCTGCTGGCCCTGCTCAAGGCCGGCATTCCGCTGCTCCAGTCCCTGGAGCTGCTGGTGGGCCACGGCAAGGATCCCCTGCTGCGCAGCTCCCTGGAGCGCGTGGTGGAGCTGCTCAAGGAGGGCATGTCCTTTTCCGAATCCATGGAGCAGGTGGGCACCTTCCCGGCGGTGTACCGCGCCAACGTGGTCGCCGGCGAGCGCAGCGGCACCCTGCCCGAGGTCATCGCGCGGTGGCTGGCCTTCCAGTCCTTCGCCCAGAACAGCCGCCGGCGCATCATGGAGGCGCTCTTCTACCCCTCCTTCCTGGTGGGCGTGCTCATCATCGCCCTGGCCGTGATCTTCAACGTCGTCCTGCCCAAGTTCGCGGAGATCTACCAGGGCAGCGGCATCGAGATGCCCCAGGCCACCCAGGTGCTCCTGGACCTGGGCGAATTCGTGCGCCGGACGATCTACGTCCAGGCGGCCCTCCTGGTGGCGCTGGCCTTCGGCATCCGGTGGATGTTCACCACCGACGCCGGCAAGCAGGTCTGGGAGCGGATCCTCCTGGCGCTGCCCAAGCTCGGCGTGCTGTACCGCATGTACCATTCCTCGGTCTTCACCCGCACCCTGGGCGTCCTCCTCTCGGGGGGCATGCCCGCCCTGCAGGCCCTGGAAGTGATCCAGCGCACCACCCCCAGCGAGCGCATGAAAAAGCGCCTTCGCAACGTCACCGAATTGGTGCGCGCGGGCTCGTCCCTGCACACCGCCCTGGAGCAGTCGCAGCTCCTGGACCCCCTGGCCGTGGAGATGACCCGCGTGGGCGAGCAGTCCTCGGCCCTGCCCGAGATGCTCAACCACGTGTCGGACTTCTTCGACCAGGAGGTGGAGAAGGCCACGACCGCCGTCACCGCGCTCATCGGGCCCGTCCTCATCCTCTTCATGGGCGTGACGGTGCTGGGGCTGCTCCTGGCGGTGTACATCCCGCTCTTCAACGCGGGCAGCACGGTCCACTGAGGCCCGTGGGCACGATCTGAACAGGTCCGGCCAATGGCCGATCGGATCGGCGCGGGGCGCGTCCGGACGACCCCTATTCGCCCGTCCTGGCCTTCAGGGTCACCGGGTCGCCGTGGAAATAGTTGCCGCGGATGATCAGGTCCGCCACCTCCGGACCCTCCTTGCAGTGCGCGGCCGCCGCCGGCCCGGCCTCGCCCTTGAGGGTGCCGTCGGCCAGGACCACCTGGTTCCGGCCCGTGTTCAGGAGGTTCCGGCCCATCATCCGGTCGCCCCAGACGCCGGCGTCCACGCCCAGAAGGGCCAGGAGCGTGGGCATGACGTCCACCTGGCCCGCGTGCAGGGCGATCTCCCGGGGGGCCAGGCCCTTGGCGACGATCAGGAGGGGGAGCTTGCGGTCCGGCTCCTCCCACCAGGGCTGGAAATGGCGGGACGAATGGATCTCCTGCTTGCAGTACTTGTGCACGCCCTGGTGGTCCCCCGTGACCACCACGACGGTCCGGTCCAGGAGCCCGGTGCGGCGGAGCCGGTCCAGGAAGATGCCCAGGTGCTTGTCCGTGTAATGGACGCTCTGGAAGTAGCCGCCCATGACCTCCCGGTCCAGGTCCGGGTCCAGGGGGAGCTCGCGCAGGTAGTCGGGGGGCTCGAAGGGGAGGTGGCTGGACTGGGTGACCATGAAGGCGTAGAAGGGCTCCTTCAGGCCGGCGATGATGGGCGCGGACTGGGCCAGGTAGGAGGCGTCCGACAGGCCCATGCCGAAGGAATCCGAGCAGTCGAAGGCCGCGCAGTCCAGGATGCGCTGGAAGCCGAGGCTCACGTGGCCCTGGCGCACGTTCCACAGGGAGCCCTTGTCCGGATGGATGGAGAGCGTGGCGTAGCCGGCCTGGCCGAGGATCCGGGGCAGGCTCGGGAGGGTGGCGGTGGGGTAGGCGCAGAAGGTGGGGAGGTTCCGCACGGGGTAGACGGAGGTGTTGGTCATGAGGTCCGCGTCCGAGCTCACGCCCAGGCCGACCTGCTCGTGGTAGTCCGTGAAGCAGAGACCCTGGCGCTTGAGGGCGTTGAGCACGGGCGTCACGGGAACGCCGTTCACGGTCCGGTCGAGCATGAAGAACTCCAGGGACTCCACCTGGATGATAAGGAGATTGCGGCCGGCCAGGGCGCCTTGCAGGGGGCCCGGGCCGCGCCGCTCGCGGTTCTCCCGCAGCCAGGCCCCGATGCGGGCCCGGTCCGGGCCCGAGAGGTCGACGAAGGCGGGGCCCTGGCTCCGGGCGAAGGTGGCGAGGTCCAGGGCGTGGTAGCCCAGGGGCGTCATCATGATGGAAGTTGCCACCGGATCGAAGATGCTGAAGGGGGTCTGGGCGGCCTTGGAGCCGATGACGCCCCACGCCACGGGCGCCACCAGGAAGAAGAGCCCCGTGAAGGTCCCGGCCTGCGCCAGGAGCCGCCGCCATCCGGCGGGCCCTTCCAGGGTCAGGAGGTGGCGCAGGGGCACCAGCAGGGCCAGGTCCACGAGGAGGAGCAGGTCCCCAGGGCGGATGAACGCGGCCACCTGGTCCAGGCTTATGGAGAGGTTCCGGTACACCGACAGGGTGCTGAAGGCCGGGAAGGTGCGGAAGGCGCGGTAGTACCAGAGGTCCAGGGCCATCAGCGCGGCCAGGGCGAGGCTGAGGCCCGCGTAGGCCCCCAGCTTCCGGCGGCCGGAGGCAAGGTTCAGCAGGGACAGGGCGATGAGGAACACGAGCGAGTGGTAGACGGGCCTGAGCAGCGACCGGAAGATCTCGCTGCTCAACTGGTCGAAGGAAACGTTCACCTGGTCGGAGTTGAACACCAGGCTGAAGAAGACCAGCATTTTCAGCCACAGAAGGCCGAACAGGACCCATTCCTGCCGGGTGGGCCGCAGGATCTTGCCGAAGGAAGCCATGGTTGCTCCGGGGAGGCCCGGGGCAGGGCGAAGCCTAGGGCTGCGCCGGGTGTGCCGGGCCTGATGCAAAATTAATAAATTGGATATAAGAAATGTGCGGACAGTCTCACGACAATTGGCGATCCGTGGGGATTGGACCCGTTTGAATAATAATCAATTAATAAATTCAGGCAAGGGCTATCAGCGGTAATGCTGTCTCAGCCACTTGTTGGGATCCTGGGGCTGGGTGAGGTGCCGGATCTCGAAGCCCAGCCGGGGGCCGTCCACGGTCACGCCCACCGTGCCCAGGGTCTCCCCCTGCTTGAGGATCTGCCCCTTGGCGGCGGAGATCCCCCGCAGGTGCGTGTAGAGCGAGAAGAAGCCGCCCCCGTGGTCCAGGATCACCATGGGGCCGAAGCTCTGGTAGATGTCCGCGAAGACCACCTTCCCGTCGGCCACGGCGTTGACCTGGGCGCCGGCGGCGGCGGAGATGAGGAGCCCGCTCTGCATGGTCCGGGTGTGGAACCGCGGGTGCAGGTGCTCGCCAAAGCCCTGGGCCAGGGAGCCGGGGGTGGGCTGGGGAAGCTCCCCCCGCAGGCTCGCGAAGGCCACGGGGCTCTCGAAGGCGTCGGTGCGGGGCTTGCCCAGGAGCTGGGTCAGCATCCGTTCGAGCTGCAGGGCCTCCTCGGCGAGCTCGGCCTGGACTTCCTTCTGGCGCGACTCGTCCGTGCGCAGCCCCTCCAGGAAGGAGCCCAGGCGCTCCTCGTTGAGGGTGAGGCTGGCCTGGAACCGGACCGCCTCCTCCTCCTCCCGGGTGAGCCGCTTCATGGCCTCCTGGATCTCCACCTCCCGGCGGGCCAGGTCGGTCTGGAGGTGCTGGATCCGGTCCAGGCGGATGCGCTCCTGGTTGCGCAGGTAGGTGAGGTAGCGCCCCTGGACGAGGTACTGCTCGAAGGTGGCGAAGCTCGCGAACAGGCCCAGGTCCCCCAGGGGACCCAGCGCCTGCATCCACCGCACCTCCTTGCGCAGCTCGCTGCGGCGCTGGCGGATCTCCAGGTTGATCTCCTCCTTCTTGCGGCTGATGGACTGCACCTCCATCTGCGCCTGGTCCCGCTTGAGCCGGGCCTGCTCGGCCTGGGCCCGCACCCGGTCGGCCTGCAGGGAGATGGCCTGCAGCTCCACCAGGACGCCCTTCCGCCGTTTCTTGAGGGCGGCGATCTGCTGGTCCACCGCCGTGAGGGCGGCCTGGATCTCAGTGAGCCGGCCCTTGACCTGGTTGAGGTCCTGGGGGGGCGGAAGGGACTCCTGGGCGGCCAGCGCGGCCCCGAGGACGAAGGCGGCGGCTCGTCTCAAGCCTTGCTCCGCTTGGGGGCCTTGCCCGGCAGGAGCAGCAGGAGGGCCGCGAGGCCGATGGGCAGGCCCAGGGTCAGGGGCAGGGCCTTCCAGGCGAAGGGATCCGAGGGCAGCTGGGTGCTGGGCAGGGCCCGCCCCAGGAAGGCCATGGTCTTCACGGCCGCCTTGGGTACGTCCAGGTCGCCCAGGAACTCCCCGCCCCAGGCCATGACGCGCCCCACCTCCTGGAGCCCGAAGGCGAGGATGACCGCCAGGCCCCGGTTGGACTTCAGCAGGCACCCCAGGGCGGCGGACCACAGCAGCAGTTCCAGGCCCAGGAGCACGGCGTTGGTGTCGGCCAGCAGGATGCGGGGGGCCAGGGGGTTGCCCAGGAGCCGGTAGCTGGCGGCGAGGACGGGCAGGATGGCGACCTGGCTCAGGACGAGGCCGTGCGCGAAGGCCAGCGGCGCGCCCACGGCCAGGCCCTTGAACCGTTCGGGCCGGGATCCCGAGGCCAGCCATTCGCCCAGGGGGAAGATGCCGCCCAGCAGGATCACGGCGGGAACCGTGGCGAACAGGAACCGCCCCAGGATGTCGGCCGCCCAGGCCTTGGGATCGTCAATGAATCCCAGGGGGATGCCCGAGCCGAAGACCATCAGCTGGCCGTCGCCGTTGATGCCCTGGACGCCGCCCAGGACGAGCCCGGTCAGCAGCAGGCAGATGCTGGTCCAGACGATGCGCAGTCTTGAACTTCCGAAACGATCCATTCCTTCTCCTGGTTCTCCGGTCAATTGTACCGTGCCCTCGCGCGGGTGAGGATTCCGCTTTCCGGGGTGCCGCCCAGGGGCTATGGTAGAGGCCCGTCCCCAGGAGACGCCATGAACGCCGATGCCCTCACCCGTGAAGCCCTGGCCGCCTTCGCCCAGTCCAGGCGCCAGGCCTTCGAAGCCGAGCTCCGCACCCTCGTGGAGATCCCTTCCGTGTCCAGCGATCCTGACCGGGCCGGCGACATCCGCCGCTGCGCCGAGGCCGCCGTGGACCTCTTCCGCCGCCATGGAGGGGAGGCGACCCTCCTGGAAACCGAAGGCAACCCCCTGGTCCTGGGCCGCTACGACCTGGACCCGGCCCTGCCCACCCTCACGGTGTACAACCATATGGATGTCCAGCCCGCCAACGAGCCCGAGTGGACGACGGAGCCCTTCCGCATGGAGATCCAGGGCGACACCTACAAGGGGCGGGGCACCACCGACGACAAGGGGCCGGCCCTGTCGGCCTTCTTCGGGGCCATGGCGGCCCGGGAGGCCGGGGTTCCCCTGAACGTCCATTTCCTGTGGGAACTGGAGGAGGAGATCGGGTCCCCCAGCTTCCGGGGCGGCCTGGAAAAGCACAAGCACCTCCTGGGCACCCAGGCCATCGTCGTGAGCGACACCGTGTGGATCACCCGCGGCAAGCCCAGCACCCCCGCGGGCCTCAGGGGCCTCAAGGGCTTCCGGCTCACCCTGGAGACCGCCAGCCACGACCTGCACTCCGGCGTGGTGGGCGGCGCCGCCCGCAACCCCCTGGCCGAGCTCATGAGCGTCGTGGCCGGCATGGTGGACGGCCACACCGGGAAGGTGAAGATCCCCCATTTCTATAAGAAGGTGGCCAAGCCCACGCGGAAGGAACTGAAGGAATGGGCCCGCTCCGGCTTTTCCGTCGAGACCTTCAAGGCCGACCACGAGATCCACGGCCTGCGCACCGAGGACCCCCTGAAGGTCATGAAGCGCATCTGGGGACGGCCCACCATGGAGGTCCACGGGGTGGTGGGGGGCTACACCGGCCCCGGCATCAAGTCCGCCGTGCCCCCCCGGGCCGAGGTCAAGATGAGCTGCCGGCTGGTGCCGGACATGGACGAGGCCTCCACCTTCGACCTGATCCGTAGGTACCTGGCCCACCACCACCCCGACGTGCAGCTCCACGAGGAGCACGGCCTGGCCCCCTTCAAGGGCCACGTCTCGGGCCCCTACGCCGAGGCCGTGAAGGACGCCTACGCCTTCGCCTTCGGCGCCCCCTGCTGCTTCACCCGGGAGGGCGGCTCCATCGGGGCGGTCAAGACCATGGAGGACGTCTTGGGCTGCGAGGTCTACTTCCTCGGCCTGAGCCTGCCCTCCCACGGCTACCACGCCCCCAACGAGAACTACGACTGGGAACAGGCCTCCGGGGGGATCGCGGCGTTCGCGCGGTACTTCCAGGTCGTCAGCGGATTCTGATTCAGGCCTGGTGGATGGCCTTGCGGGCCGCCTGCACCATGAACGCGCTCCGGGTCAGCCCGCGCGAAGCGGCGTACCGGTCGATCCGGGCCAGGTCCCGGGCGGGGATCGTGATGTTGACCCGCAGCGCCTTTGACCTCTCCCCGTCCAGGGAGACCACCATCGTGGCGAAGAGGCCTTCCGGCAGGGAGTCCTTCACCGCGTCCTCCAGGCTTGAAGGCTCGGGCAGTTCTTGGCCCTCCTTCCGCATGAAATCGGTGTGGGCCTCCAGAGCCTCCTGGGCCATGGCGCGGGCATCGTCCAGATCCCGTCCCGCCGTAACGCAGCCTGGGAAATCCGGAAAGCTGACGCCGTAGTCGGACCCGGGCTCCTTGTGGACGATGGCGATATAGCTGGTCATGGCTGGACTCCAAAGGGACGCGGAATCATTTGAGACCCGCCGCTTTCAGGATCTGATGAAGGGTTCCCGGGGGCAGGTCCCGCCTGGGGTGCGGAACCGTGACGTGCCTTCCATCCTTGGTGTAGATCTCATGGTCGCCTTTGCCGCGCCCCTTGGCGTGCTCCCACCCGTTGGCTTTCAGGAGGGCGATGAGTGAGCGGCTATCCACATGCAATAATACACACTCTATACACATCACGCAAAGGGTCCGAGCAAAAAATCGCCCGGGGCGCGCCCCCATGGGAAACTCCTTCCCACGGGAGGGTTTTTCGTGAAGCTCGTCATCTGGGATTTCGACGGTACCCTGGCCGACACCCGGCCCATCATCGAGGCGGGCATGGACCACGCCCTCAAGCAGATGGGACTGCCGGGGACCGTGCGCGAGGAGTGGCTCAAGTACGTCGGACTGCCCCTGGAGGAAGGGATCACCCGCACCTTCGGCCCCCTGGGCCGGGCCATGGAGGAGGTCCTGCCCATCTACCGGTCCTACGACTACACCGCCAACGAGCACCTGATCCGGGGCTTCGAGGGCGTTTCCGGGCTCCTGGCGGAACTCCACGGCAGGGGCGTCCGGCAGGCCATCGCCTCCAGCAAGCGCACCGTGCCCCTGGCCCGGCAGGTGGAAGCCCTGGGGTGGACCCCCTTCTTCGAGACGATGGTGACCCCCGACGACGTGGCCCAGGCCAAGCCGGACCCCGAAAGCATCCACCTGATCCTGGAGCGCCTGGGGGTCGCCCCCGGGGACGCGGTCATGGTGGGCGACACCCCCTTCGACCTGGACATGGCCCGGCGGGCCGGGATCCGCAGCGTGGCCGTGGGCCACGGCTTCTACGGGGAGGAGGCCCTGGCGGCCTCGGGTCCCATGGCCTACGCCCCCGGCACGGCGGCCCTCCGGGAGATCCTGCTGGCCTGGAGCGCGTCATGACCCTGACCCACCTGGATCCCGAAGGACGCCCCGTCATGGTCGACGTGTCGGCCAAGGCCGCCACGAAGCGCCGCGCCGTGGCCGCCGGCTACCTGGCCCTGAGCCCCGAATGCGCCCTGGCGCTGGAGGCCGGAGGCGGCCCCAAGGGCGACCCCTGGACCGTGGCCCGCATCGGGGCCGTGGGCGGGGCCAAGCGCACCGGGGACCTCATCCCCCTGGCGCACCCCCTGGTCCTGGACGCCGTGACCGTGGCCCACCACTGGGACCCGGAGCTCCGCCGGGCCTGGCTGCGCGTGGAGGTGGCCCTGGAGGGGCGCACGGGAGTGGAGATGGAGGCCCTCACCGGGG
This sequence comes from Holophagaceae bacterium UBA692, assembly GCA_002297665.1. Taxonomy (GTDB): domain Bacteria; phylum Acidobacteriota; class Holophagae; order Holophagales; family Holophagaceae; genus Mesoterricola. The sequence goes on from DBMS01000248.1 coordinate 8,965, forward strand.
TCAGCCTGGGGCTCCTGGTGCTCTACGACATGCTCAAGGCCGTGAACCACCGCATGGAGGTGGGTCCGGTGCGGCTCCTCCTCAAGGAGGGGGGACGGCGGGGGCGGATCGTGGAGAGCTGGCCGGATTGTCCCTGGCAAGAATAATGCCGCCATTTTCCATCCCTCCGCGGGCTGGCACCGATCACATTGAAAACAAAGGGTAATGTCCCGCCCGTCCGGCGGCCCCTGGCGCAAACGGAATGCATTTTCGTTTGCCATGGGGAAGGGCGCTGGCTAGGATCAGAGTTCCGATTGTCCACCATGGGGTGATCCCCAGGAGGGTTGCTAGCGTCCCACCACCTGAATCCCGTTCCCGCATGAGGAGAACCCATGCGCAATGCCCTTATTGCACTCGCACTCGCCATCTCCGGAATGACCGGGAGCCTTCAGGCTTCCAGGACCGCAGCCTCCAGCCTCCACAAGGTCCGGAGGGGGGAGACCGCCGCGCGCATCGCGCGGGACAACGGCCTTTCCCTGGCCCAGCTTGAAGCCATCAACCCCGGGGTGGACCTGGACCGCCTCCTGGTGGGTTCCATGGTCAAGGTCAAGGGCAAGCCCGCCCTGGCCGTCCACCGGAAGGCGGGCGCATCCGTGCCCTCCCTGCCGGCCACCCCCGCCCCCGGCCCCACCACCTTCACCCACCTGGAGCGGATCCTCCCCGCCACGGCCCGGGACCTCTCGGCCATGGCTCCCGTGGAGGAGAACCGTCCGGCCCTGGCCGGCATCAAGTCCGTCCTGCCCCCGGCGGACCCCGCCGACGCGGTGGTCCTCCCCGCCCCGGCCTTCACCCCGGCCGATCCGACCCGCCTGGACCTGCTCTGGCCGGTGGAGACCCGCACGGTCAGCTCCGCCTGGGGCCCCCGCATGCGTTCGAAGACCATCAAGGTGAAGGCCTCCCGGCGCCGCGTGAAGTACCGGGGCAGCCACAAGGGCGTTGACCTCAACGCCCCCACGGGCACCGACGTCTTCGCCGCCATGGACGGCCAGGTGGTGACCGTGGGCTCCATGAAGCGCGGCTACGGCAACTACGTGATCCTGGACCACGGCAACGGCGTCGTGACCGTGTACGGCCACCACCGGCGGAACTTCGTGCGCGAGGGCGAGATCGTCCACCGGGGCCAGAAGATCGCCGAGGTGGGCCGCACCGGCAACGCCACCGGCCCCCACCTCCACTTCGAGCTGCGCCTGGACGGGACCGTGATGAACCCCCTGCCGTACCTGAACGACGTGGAGGAGATCCCCGCCGACCAGATCGCCGAGAACCAGGCCGCGGTGGCTCCCAAGACAAGGCATTGATTTTTCCAGAACCTTGCGTCCGTTCGCAGCATCCCTGCCTGGAACGAGCATGTTTGGGTTTGCCATGTTAGGCTTGGCCTTTGGGCGGTTGTACGAGGTGATCATGGTTGTACGTCATTACGGGCTGCGCGCGTGCGCCGCCATGCTGTTGGGAGCGTTCGTGCTGGCGGCCGGACTTGGGTGCGCCAAGAAGTCCCTGGCCGAGAAGGCCGCGGAAGCCGTGGATTTCAAGATCACCGGCAAGGTGACCTACACGCGGGTGCCCATGCGCTACGACGCCAACGGCGTCCCCCTCGGCCTGGAGACGGACCCCGCGAAGTTCACCTCCGTGCCGGCCCGGGGCCTGAAGATCCGGGTCTTCCAGGTGCGCCGGGAGACGATGCCGGATTTCACCGTCCAGGACGTGTGGAACCTGGTGGCCCAGTCCACCACCTCCAGCACCGGCGAGTACATCGCGAACATCGGGGTCCTCAAGAACTACCTCACCTTCGTGGAGGTGGAGGGGCAGATGACCCAGCCCACCACCCCGGCCTCCGTGGTGACCCTCAGCTCCGATCCCGACGGCATCTACAGCACCCGGCAGGTCATCGACCGCACGGTTTACGTTATCCGGAAGTCCATTGACGGCACGTCTTCCACCACCAATGCCACGCCAGCGGCCGTGGGGACCGCCGACGTGGTGGTGAACTTCGACATCGGGCTGAACGACCCGTGGATGGTGGTGCTGCCCAAGTGGTGGATTCCGTACCAGACCAGCTTCCCCTACCCCGAGACCGTGGCGGCCGGCAGCCGCATCCCGGCCATCCTGGATTCGTTCTACGAATTCAACAACAACATCGGTAACGCCGTGCCCACCAGCACCGGCGTCACCGAAATGACCATGCACTACCGCCCCGGCCTGTCCACCCGGCGGGGCACCTTCGTGGAATACCGTCCCACCCTCCTGCCCAAGTCCTACGACGGGTCCACCTACCGCTACATGGGCTCCATCTGCGGCGGCGGCACCATCGACGGGGTCGCCCAGCCGGACGACGCCTTCGACGCCGCCACCCTCTACGCGCTCATGGGCCGGAACGCCATCCTGGGCCAGGGGAAGACGAACATCCTGCCCACGGGCGTGCCCGCCACCAGCCTGGCGCCGGACCTGGCCCTGGTGGAAGGCTTCGGCGACGCCATCGCCGCGACCCTCCTGGAGCGCCCCTTCCTGCCCGCCGGCACCGGAGCCGACCGCTACGCGGCCGTGCGGGACATCCGCGACCTCAGCCAGCTGACCCCCGCCCAGATCGGCCCCTTCTCCGCTCCGGCCATCACCGCCCTCACCTGGGAACTGGCGCTCATCAACGGGGGCATCGCCTCCCCGGGCACCGTGGCCACCTGGCCCAACATGACCGCCCAGAACCTGACGCGCTTCTATTCCGGGCTCGCCCCCACCATGACCTCGGGATCGGCGACCATCAGCACGGACGTGGTGAGCATCTACACCCAGCTGGCCCGCCTCCAGGAGGACAAGACCAGTTCCGACAACTCGGACCTGAAGACCTTCTTCGGGGACGGCGTGCTCGCCCCGCTCTGCGCGAAGTTCAACATCCCCTGGACCACCGCCGCCGAGGCCGTCAAGCCGAAGTACACCACCGTCTGGGGCTCCGATCCCGATTCCCTGGCCACGCCCCTGCCCAGCTTCACCCTTTCCATGGCCGCCGCCACCAGGATCAAGCGCTACTACCTGGACGAGGCCAACGTGGAGCAGGCCGTGGACTACTACCCCAACAACTCCCGGGGCGAGGTGTTCTACGCCATGAGCTCCTGGGGCCTGGACCGCACCTACACCTTCCGGGCCACCACGGTGCCCGCCCTGCCCGCCGGCGCGTCCATCGAGGTGGTGATCGACGGCGACATCGCCAACCCCTACCTCTTCCCGGCGGGCACGGCCACGACCTTTCCCCTCACCATCAAGGGCAATCCCAGCGACCTGAGCACGCCCAACTGGCACCGGTTCCGGGTGCGCCTGCTCAGCCCCTCGACCCTGGTCTCCGACACCCAGGTCACCATCCATCTCGATAAGGTTAAGGGATGAACATCCAGTCCGCTCTCGACATCCTCCGGGCCCGCGCCCCCTTCGTGCCCGACCTGGCCCTCGTGCTGGGTTCGGGGCTCGGCGCCCTGGCCGGCTGCGCCGAAGCCCGGGCGGGCGTATCCATCCCCTTCACCGACCTGGGCTTTCCCGTGCAGACGGTGCAGGGCCACCAGGGCAAGCTCATCTTCTGCGAACTGGAGGGCCGCAAGGTGGTCCTGCAGGCGGGCCGCTTCCACTTCTACGAAGGCAACCCCATGTCCCTGGTCACGGCGCCCATGCGCATGCATGCCCGGCTGGGCGTGAAGGCCGTGGTGCACACCAACGCGGCCGGCGCCGTGAACGCGTCCTTCAAGGTGGGCCAGCTCATGGTCATCAACGACCATATCAATCTCATGGGCACCAATCCGCTCATCGGCCCCAACCAGGAACCCGGCCCCCGCTTCCCGGACATGACCGGCGCCTACGACCCCGCCCTCTCCGGGCAGATCCTCGCGGCCGCCAAGGCCCTGGGCCAGGAGGTGCAGCAGGGCGTGTACCTCGCCGTCACCGGCCCCAGCTTCGAGACCCCCGCCGAGATCCGGGCCTTCCGCACCCTGGGCGCCGACGCCGTGGGCATGAGCACCGTCCCCGAGGTGATCGTGGCCCGCCACGAGGGCATGCGGGCCGCGGGCATCTCCTGCCTTTGCAACATGGCCGCGGGCATGCTGCCCCAGCCCCTCACCCACGCCGAGGTCCTGGAAGCCGGCGCCGCCGCGGCCGCCAGCTTCGAGAAGCTCGTGCGGGCCTTCCTGCGGGATCTCACCCTTTAGGCTTATCCTTACCGGATGAAGCTGACGCTGTCGATGATCGTGAAGAACGAGGAGGCCCACCTGGGCCACTGCCTGGATTCCGTCCGGGGCCTCGTGGACGAGATCGTCGTGGTGGACACGGGCTCCACCGACGGCACCGCGGCCCTGGCCCTCGCCCGGGGCGCCGCGGTGCACGAGTTCCCCTGGACAGGCGACTTCTCCGCCGCCCGGAACGCCAGCCTCGCCCGCGCCACCGGCGACTGGGTGCTGGTGCTGGACGCCGACGAGGCCGTGGATGCCCGGGACCATGAAGCCCTGCGCGCGGCCTGCGCGGGCGCGGACGCCTACCGCGTGCTCATCCGCAGCTACCTGCCCGACGCCGCCTACACGCTCATGGAGGCCCAGGCCAAGCCCAACCCCGGCGGCTACGCCGAAGGCGCCGCCTGGCCCGCCTGCGGGGACACCCGGGCGGTGCGGCTCTTCCGGCGCCTGCCGGGCGTGGCCTTCCGGGGCCGCATCCACGAGAGCGTCGATGCCTCCTTCCCGGGGCCGCTGCCGGACCTGGACGCGGTGATCCACCACTACGGCTTCACCCTTCCCGCGCGGGTCGAAGCCAAGAAGCCCGTCTACCTGGACCTGGCCCTGCGGGACGCCCGGGACCGCCCCGGGGACCCGCTTTGCCTTTTCAACGTGGTGATCCAGGCCGCCACGGCCGAGGACTGGGAGCTGGCGGCCAGCACCTCGGAACGCTATCGCGCGCTCACCCGGGAGCTGCCCCCGGCCCTGATCCTCACCCAGGGCACGGCCCTCCAGCGCTGCGGGCGCCACGAGGAGGCGCTTCGGGTCTTCGCCGAACTCCCCGGCAGCCTTCCCGCGGCGGTGGGCCGGGGGGTCTCCCTGGAGCGCCTGGGCCGGCGGGAGGAGGCCCGGGTCCTGCTGGAAGCCTGCATCCGGAAAGCCCCCGGCTACACCACCGCCTACCTGGACCTGGCCGACCTGCATGCCCGGGCTGGGGACACGGCGGCGGCCCGGGCCGTCCTGGAAGCCGGCCTGGAGGCCGCGCCGACCGACGCGCCCCTGTGGAGCCGCCTGGTCCGCCTGGGCGTGGAGGAGGGCCGCATGGAGCAGGCCGTGCGCGACGCGTGGGGCGCCATCCAGCGCTGCCCCCGGGGGGGCGACGGGAGCTGGCACAACCTCGTGGGCGTCTTCCTCCTGCGCCAGGGCGCCAAGGCCGAGGGGCGCCAGGTCCTCACCCTGGGCCTGGCCGCCTTCCCCGGCCATCCCGACCTCGCCCGCCTCCTGGAGCTCTGCTGACATGCCCCGCATCCGCGTCCTTCCCGACCAGGTGGCCAACCAGATCGCCGCGGGCGAGGTGGTGGAGCGCCCCGCCTCCGTGCTCAAGGAACTGGTGGAGAACGCCCTGGACGCCGGCGCCACGCGCCTGGAGGTGCGCTGGGAGGACGGCGGCAAGCGCCTGCTGGAGGTGGCCGACGACGGCTGCGGCATGGCCCGGGACGACCTGTACATGGCCCTGGAGCGCCACGCCACCAGCAAGGTGCGCACCGCCGACGACCTGGGCCACCTGGCCTCCTTCGGGTTCCGGGGCGAGGCGCTGCCCTCCATCGCCTCCGTGAGCCGCTTCGACATGGCCTCGGCCGAGCAGGACGGCGCCGGCCACCGCCTGCGTTCGGAGTTCGGCGTCATCAAGGAGGTGCAGCCCTTCAGCCGGAGCCGCGGCACCACGATCACGGTGCGGGACCTCTTCGCCCAGCTCCCGGCCCGCAGGCGCTTCCTCAAGGCCACGGAGACCGAGCACGCCCACTTGTGGGGCGTGGTCACCCGCATGGCCCTGGCCACCCCGTCCCTGCACTGGGTGCTGGAATCCGACCGCAGCGGGCGCCTCACCCTCCCCGCCGTACCCGTGGCCGGCGCCCGCCTGGGGCCCCTCCTGGGCGACAAGCTCACCGCCCTGGTGCCCTTCCGGGACGGCACGGCCCCCTGGACCCTCCACGGCTACGTGTCCCCTCCCGAACTGAGCTTCCGGGACCGCAACCACCTCTATCTTTTCGTGAACGGCCGCGCCGTGCGGGACCGCCTCCTGCTGGCGGCCCTGGCCTCGGCCTGGGAGGGCTTCTTCCCCAAGGGCTCGTACCCCGCCGCCGTGGTCTTCCTGGACGTGCCGGCCGACGCGGTGGACGTGAACGTACATCCCACCAAGGCCGAAGTGCGGTTCCGGGAGCCCCAGCGCATCTTCCCCTGGGTAGGCCGGGCCCTGCGGGAGGCCTGGAGCGTGCTGCGCGGCGGCCTGGCCTCCGTGCTGGACCTGCCCCCCCGCCCCCTGGAACCGGAACTGGACCGCCCCCTGGCCCCCGTGGCCGCCGAACACCCCCACCTCTGGGCGGGCGCGGCCCCGTCCGGCACCGGCGCCTTCCGGGCCCTGGAGGCCGCCTTTCCCCGCCGGGAGGAACCTGCCCGGGTGGCGGAGCCCCCGCATGATCCCGCCGTGCGCTACCTGGGCTCCTTCGATTCCACGTACCTCCTGGCGGAGGTGACGGGCGGCGCCGAACCCGAACTGTGGCTGGTGGACCAGCACGTGGCCCACGAGCGCATCCTCTACGAACGCCACTTCCTGCGCAAACACCAGCCCGCCGTGCAGCCCCTCATGCCCCCCCGCATGGTGCGCGTGGGCCCCGAGGCCCTGTCCCGCCTGACCCCCTTCCTGGACGCCTTCGCCGAAGCCGGCATGGAGGTGGAGCCCTTCGCCGAGGACGCCGTGGTGGTGCGCGGCCTGCCCGATTTCCTCATGGACCGCGACCCCGAGGCCCTGCTCGCCGACCTGCTCCAACGCCTGGAGGAGATCGGCCGCGTGGACCTGGACCACTTCCGCCGGGAACTCAACGCCGAACTCAGCTGCCGCAGCGCCATCAAGAAGCACCACCACCTGCCGGCCGACCTTGCCCAGCGGCTCATCGAGGACCTCATGGCCTGCGACGTGCCGCACACCTGCCCCCATGGACGGCCGGTGATCAAGAAACTGACGCGGACGGAACTGGAACGGAGCTTCGGGCGGAGGGCCTGAGGGGCCGCCGTCCCTGGCGACCGAAGCGCTCCGGCCCCGGCATGGATCTTGTAACCAGGTTTGGGATCCCGGTGTCGGTGCGCCATTTATCGGACGTTCTGGCCCTGGACCTGACTACGATACCTAGACCGGGCGGCAAGCTCTGCCCTCTCGCCTCCGAGGAAGGCCCATGCACCTGGACGACCCACAGCTTTGGCTGCACGATCCTTGGCTTGGCGGGCTTCGCGAGCGCCTGACCGTGACGCCGCGGCCGTTCCGCCTGATCACCTTCGATTTCTTCGACACCCTGGTGCACCGGCTCACGGCCGAACCCTCGGACCTCTACGTGGAGGTGGGGCGAAGGATCCAGGCGCAGGGACTCTTCCGCCGGGAGCTTTCCCCGGAGGCGTTCTACCACGTGCGCATCGCCGCGGACGAGGGCGCCCGGAAGCGGGCCCAGCGCGAGGGGAGGCCCACGGAGGTCGACCTTGCCGCGATCTATGCGGAAATGGGGGAAGTGGTCCTGGACCCGGCCCGGGCCGCGGCCCTGGAATGGGAGGTGGACCGGAACCTGTGCTTCCTCAACCCGTCCATGGCCAGCTTCGTGCGCTTCCTCCGGTCCCTGGGCTACGCCACCGCGGTGGTCTCCGACACCTTCTACGGGGCCCGGCAGCTGGAAGACCTGCTGCTGGCCGAGGGTTTCAACCCGAGGCACTTCGACCGGGTCTGGGCGAGCTGCGAGCACGGGTGCGCGAAATACGACACGAACCTGTTCCGGCTCCTTCTCCGGGAAACGGGGCTGCACGGCAACGAGGTGCTCCATATCGGGGACAATCCCCTGGCCGACGTCAGGGCCGCCATCGCCGTGGGCATCGAGCCCGTGGAATACCAGCGGCGCCTGGGGGTCCACCAGGCGATCTTCAGGACCGAGAATCATCTTCGTCAGGAAGCGCGCCCCGCGGCTGGGTCCCTGGACAGCCTCCGGGTGCTCGCGTCCAGGCTGGGGGGCTGCAACCCGCTTGACGGCCACTTCGAGGGCGCCATGGGCTTCGGCCCACTCCTGGCGAGGTTCGCGGACTGGGCCCTGGGCCACTACCAGCGGGCCGGCGTGAAGGTGGTCCTGGCGCTGATGCGCGAAGGCGAGCTCCTCGGGGAACTCCTTTCCAGGGCCGCCAGCGCCCGCCAGATGACCTTGAAGGTGGTGCCCTGCTACGTGTCCCGCAAGTCCACGGCGACGGCCTCCCTGGGCGAACCCGCCGTGGACCGCATGATGGAGATCCTGCTCGGCGGCCCGAACCTGGCGTGGCAGGACGTCCTGGAGATCCTGGGTCTCATGGAGATCAGCCGCCAGTCCGTGGGGCTCACGCCGGAGCTCCTGGCCCAGAAGGTCGAATCCCCGGATGCCCTGCGCTGGCTCCTCAATTCGCTCCTGAACAACGAAACCCTTTCGACGGCCATGAAGGAGGGGATCCGGGAGAGCCACGCCCTCGCCTTCGACTACCTCTCGGGGCTCATCGGCGGCGAAGCCGCCGTGGGCGTCCTGGACCTGGGGTGGAGCGGGAGCATCCAGAAGAACATGGCCCAGATCCTCCGGCACGGGGGCAGGGAGATCCGCTTCGTGGGCTGCTACCTGGCCAACACGCCCAGGGCGGCCCGCCTGGCCCTGGACGGCCACGAGGCCCACGGCTTCCTCACCCAGGCCTGGTCCTTCAAGTCCCTGCTCCTGGAGATCGCCATCACCGCGATGGTGGGCAGCACCGAGGGCTACCGCCGGGAACCCGGCGGCCAGGTCGTGCCGGTGCTGGGGCCTTTCTCGGTCACCGGGCCCGAAAGGGTGACCAAGGGACGGATCAAGGAAGGGATCCTCACCTTCCAGGATCTTTGGCTGCGCTTCCTGGCGCCCCGCCGGGGCGCCCTCCTGCAGGACGTGCTGGCGGATATCGACCGGCGCCTGTACGCCATCGTGGTTCGGATGCTGCACTATCCCACCCGGGAGGATGCCCTGGCCCTGGGCCTCCTGGAACACGACGAAAACTACGGGGTGAACTACCGCCAGCCCCTGGTGGACCCCAAGACCGTGGAAACGTTCAGGGAGGGGGGCATGGAGGCCCTCCAGCGCCATCCGGAGTGCTATTGGCCCCAGGCGGTCCTGGCCCAGGAGAACCCGAAGCTGATGCATACCCTGGCCCTCCGCTGGGACGCCACCGCGCCCATGGGACGGGTGGGGGCCCGGGCCGCCTTCCGCGGTCTGCCCCTGGCCTTCGGTCCGGAGGAGATGCATTACCTCGAGCAGCTCATGGCTTCCGTCGGACTTGGCCAGGTCTGCCTGGTGGGCCAGGGAAACGACGGGGAATCCCTCTGGCTGCTGGACTGGCTTGAGACCCGGTTCGGCGCGCAGGACGCCGGCGAGGGACCCTGGCCCAGGGAATTCGAACTTCCCGAGCCCGGCCAGGCGGGGCAGGCCCTCGCTCCGGAGTCCCTTCCCAGGGTTCTGTACCTGGACGCCAAGGCGCCCGCCGGTCCAGCCAACGAGATGGTCCCCGGCTTCTGCCGAACGGGGGCGCGCCTCCTGGCCCAGGAAGGGATTCGCCGCCTGTCCTTCCTGCTCCGCCAGGACGAACCCTGCCTCATCCTGCTCACGGAAGGGCTGGCCGAGGACCTGGCCCTGGCGCTCCTGCGGGGCTTCACGCCCTTCGTTGCGCCGGGGAGCATCGTGGGCGTCTGCCACGGGGGAGCGGATCCCTCCCAGGCCTTCGGGAACGGATCCGGCAAGGCGCTCTTCAACCACTGGATGGGCACCGGGGGCGCGGAGGACGGATACGAGGTGGTGGACAACCTCTTCGAGAACCGCATTTTCGGCACCAGCCTCTCCCTCGCCATGCGCAACCCCCCGTCCGCCTAAGGAGAAACCCATGGCCCTGCGCTTCCTATGCAACGTATGCGGTTCCAGGCAGCTCTCGGTGACGGGGCGCTTCCAGCGGGAGGGGGGTTCCTGCCTGGCCTGCGGGTCGTCCATGCGGAACCGTGCGGTCGTGGAGGCCCTGTCCAGGGTGCTCTGGGACGCCTCCCTGCCGCTGCCGGAATTCCCCGAGCGCAAGGATTGCCGGGGCATCGGCCTCTCCGACTGGGAGGGTTTCGCGCTGCGGCTTTCGGACCGCCTGGATTACGAGAACACCTTCTACCACCAGCACCCCAAGGTGGACATCTGCGAGCCGCCGGCGGACATGCTGGGCACGCTCGATTTCGTCACGTCCTCCGATGTCTTCGAGCACACCCTGCCTCCGGCGTCCCGGGCCTTCACCGGCGCCTTCAGCGTGTTGAAGCCGGGTGGGTGGCTGGTCCTCACCGTGCCCTACTTCAGGGGGCGTGAGACCCTGGAGAAGTACCCCAGCCTGGGCACCTACGAAACGGTGAAGGTGGGCGAACGCTGGGCGCTGGTCAACCTCCTGCCCGACGGAAGCATGGAGCTTCATCCCGATCCGGTCTTCCACGGAGGGCCGGGCTCCACCGTGGAGGTGCGCCAGTTCGGCGAGGACGACCTGCTGCGGGAACTGGCGGAAGCCGGCTTCGAGGCGGTCCGGGTGTGCGCCGAAAGCAACCCCGATTTCGGCATCGTCTGGGAGTACCAGGACCATCTGCCCATCGTCGCACGACGCCCCTTCGCCTCCTGACCCAGCCTTCGAGGTCCGACGTGAGCCACCATTTCCTCTATTCCATGTCCGAGTTCATGCCCCTGGTGCGGCAATTGCTGCCAGAGGGGGACGGCTTCTCCCTCACGGAGATCGGTTCCGAGCTGGGCACCATGACCCGGGCCTTGATGGACCTGGTGGACGAAGGCCGCCTGCGCGACTACGTCATCGTGGAGCCCTACCCTTCGCCGGTCCTCCTGGAGATGGCCGAAGGCCGCCGGTTCCGCCTGGTGGAGGCCCTCAGCGTGGACGCCCTGGCGAAAGAGCCCGTCACGGACGTCTACCTGGTGGACGGCGACCACAACTACCACACCGTGGTGCGCGAGACGCGGCTGATCCTGGAAGGGGCCGCCCGGGAAGGAAGGCTGCCCCTCGTGCTGTACCACGATGTGGCCTGGCCCTGCGGCGACCGGGACGCCTACTACGCCCCGGAAGTCATCCCCCCGGGGGAACGGCGGCCCCATACGCACCACCTGGGCCCCGTTCCCGGCCAGCCGGCGGTGTCCGCCACGGGTTGGCGGTCCGCCGGCGTGATGGCCTTCGCCCTGGAGGCCGGGGGCCCCGCCAACGGAATCCGGACCGCCATCCAGGACGCCCTGCGGGACCATCCGGACTGGGAGTTCCACATGGTTCCCTGCATCCTCGGCCTGGGGGTGCTCTTCCCCCGGGCCCATCCGGAAGGCGAGCGCCTGCGGCGCGTCCTGGCGCCCTTCGAGGGCAACTTCCTCCTGGAGAAGCTGGAGGAGAACCGCCTTCAGCTCATCATGGAACTCCAGGAGCTGGAGGACCTGCGCGATGCAGGCCGGGCGGCTTCGACGGAGCAGACGCAGGCCACGTCCCTGGCCCTGCCGGCCTCCTGCCGGGACCTGGCCCTGTGCCTGGCGGATGCGGAACCCGGAACCCTGGGCGCCGATTGGCTCCTGCCGCCCCGGGAACGGACGGCCGAAATCTGGCGGCGCCTGCGAAAGGAGGGGGAGCTCTCCTGCTTCGTGCCCCTGGAGACCTTCGCCCGGCTCCGGGGATCCGGGGACACCCCCGCGGAAAACGCCTATGTCGCCCTGGCCTCCCTGGTCCGGGACCCCGCCGCCTGCGCCCGCATCGAGCGCAGGGTCCTGGAGGGCCTCCGCCACCGGGAGGAGGCGCCCACATCGTGCTACGGCAGCACGTCCTACCTGGGCCGGGAGCAGCTCCTGCTCCAGGCCCCGCTCCTTTCCGAGCATCGCCGGGAGGAGGCGCGGGCCGCCTGCACCCTCCTCCAGGACCTGCCCCCGGACCGGCGCACGATCAATCCCATTCCTTCCGACGCCGTGCGCCATCTGCCGCCGGTGCTGTTCCGCTTCGCGGCCTGGTGCGTGGAGGAGGCCCGGCGCATGGGCGTGCGTCACCTCTCCGTCCTGCCCGACAGGCTCGAGGTGCTCGCTTCCCTCCTGGCCCAGGAGGTGGAGGCGGGGGGGGCGGCCATCACGGTCGGCCCGCCGCGCTGGACGGAACGGGACCTCCATCTGGCCATGCTCACCGGCTTCAAGGAGGAAGGCCTGGGACGCCTCGGCCGGTCCAACCTCGCCAATGGGGTCGCCGGGGCCGCGGACCTCCTGGGGATGAGCCCCGACGAGCTGCCGAAGGCCTGGCGGGACCGGTTCGCCGTGGCCGACCCGAGGCTGGTGCGGCTGGCGCTTCTGGAGGCGGTGACCTCCTCTGACCTTCTGCCCCGCATCGAGGCCGGCAGCCGCGCGGCACGGGAGCGGCTCCTGGCCGCCGGGCCCTTCGAGGCTGTCGCCGGCCTGGGCTGGGGCGGGGATGCCGTCAACGACCTGAACCGCCTTCTGGCGGCCTCCGGGCGCCCGGATCGCTGCCAGGGGCTCTTCCTCGACCCGCCCGGATCCGCGCTCGCGGCCCGGGACCTGTGGGAGCGTTTCGACATGGAAAGCCCCCTGCTGGCCTCCCTCTGGCGCACCCCGGAAGCCCAGGGCGCGCCTTCCCGCAGTCTGCGGCTCCGCACCGGGCTCCTGGAATGCCACCGCCAGTGGGTGCAGCCGTGACGATCGCTGACGCGAGCACCCTCCCCGCCGTCACGGTCGTCATTCCGGCTTTCAACAAGATGGAGCTGACCCGGCAGTGCCTCAGCGCCCTTCGGAGCCTCCAGGATCCCGTGCCGTGCGAGGTGGTCGTCGTGGACAACGCGTCCGCCGACGGCACCCCGGCCATGCTCCGGGGTTTTCCCTGGGCGCGGACCGTGCGCAACGAGGAGAACCTGGGGTTCGCGAAGGCCTGCAACCAGGGTGCGCGGATCGCCAGGGGACGGCACCTGGTCTTCCTCAACAACGACACCATCCCCCTGGACGGCTGGCTGGAGCCGCTGGTGAAGGAGGCGGAAGCGGACCGCCGCGTCGGCATGGTCGGTTCCAGGCTTCTGTACGAGAACGGCACCGTGCAGCATGCCGGCGTCGCCTTCTCCCGGCAGACGCGCATCCCCTATCATCCCTACCGCTTCATGCCTTCGAATGCGCCCTGCGTGAACCGCCGCAAGGAGATGCAGGCCGTGACCGCCGCCAGCGTCCTCATTCCCCGGGAAACCTTCGCGCTCATGGAAGGCTTTTGCGAGGACTACCGGAACGGCTGGGAGGACCTCGACCTCTGCGTGCGTCTCCGGCTCGCGTCGAAGCTGATCATCTACCAGCCCCGGAGCTGCCTCTACCATCTGGAAAGCCAGAGCCCCGGCCGCATGGACCGGGACGACGAGAACAAGGCGCGGTTCTTCCGGAAGTGGCAGGGCCTGCTCCTCTCCGACGAGGACGCCCACTACCTCCAGGACGGCGCCTGCATGGGCTGGGTCCGCGGGGGACGCGGCGCGGCCCGGATCCGGCCCCTGCACTCCGGGCGGGAGCGGGCCCAGTGGTCGCGGCCAGCCCAGGTCCAGCGCGCCGCAGCGGAAGCGGACCTTCCGTCCATGCGTGCGGCCCTGGAGGACGCGCCGGGGTGGCCCGCGGATCCCCACGTCCTTGCCTGGGCCGGCCTGATCGCGCATTCCCTGGGCCTCAAGCCGGCGGCGAGGCTTTTCATGGAGCGGGCCCAGGCCATCCAGGACAGCCTGGAGGTGCGGATCTGGATGGCCACGCTGCTGGGGATGGAGGGGGCCCTTCCCGACGGGGCCGGCGTCCAGGGCAAGGCCCTGGCCCTCAAGGCGGCCAAGGATGCCGAGGCCCGCGGGGAGTTCCTCGCGGCCTTCCGCGGGTACGAGCGGGCCCTGGACCTGGGCGGGGGATCGCGGGAGGCCCTGGAAGGACTCCGGCAGTCCGCCCTGGCGCTCGGGGACGCGTCCACCGGGGGCCAGGCCGCGCTGGCGCTGGAATTCCTCGGCGCGGGGCGGTGATCCGGTGAACCCCCCGGTCGTCTTCGCCACCGCCACCTCGGCCGCCCTGGCCGACGACCTCGCGAGGGAACTGGGCGCGGACCGGGGCCGGCTCCTGGTGGAGACGTTCCCGGATCAGGAAACCGGTCACCGCGTGGATCCGGCCGCCACGCCGGACCTCCGGCGGCGCGACGTGGTCATCCTGGGAGCGGCCGAGAACGACGCATCGTACCTCGAACTCTGCGATCTCCTTGCGGGCCTCAGGGACCACCACCCGGCAAGCCTCCGTGCCATGGTTCCCTACCTCTACTGCTCCACCCAGGAGCGTCCGGGGCCCAAGCGGGAGTTCACCAAGGCCCTGAACCGCGTCCGGGGGCTCCTGGCCATGCACCCGGACCAGATCACCTTCTTCGACCTCCATGCCCAGGGCGTGAAGGACGCCCACGACGGCCGCGCCCGGGTGGAGCACCTTTCGTCGGAAGACCTGGTGGTGAACCTCCTCAAGCGGCGTCCCGGCGCGGACCGGCTCGTCCTCGTCTCGCCCGACGCGGGGCGCGGCGAGTGGGTCCAGTCCCTGGCGCGGCGCCTGGGGGTACCCTACGTCATCGCGGACAAGCGCCGGCTTTCGGGAGACGCGGTGAGCATGGCCCACCTCGGGCGGCAGGTGGAAGGGCGGGAGACCCTGGTCTTCGACGACATGTGCCGGAAGGGCACGACGCTGCTCACGACGGCGCACCTCCTCCTCGAGGCCGGGGCCCGCTCCGTGGACGCGGCCTTCACCCACGCCGTCCTGCCCACGCACCCGGACCCCGCGGAGGATCCCGAGGCGCGCCTCCAGGCCTCCCCCATCCGGGCGGTGCTCACCACCGATTCGCATCCCAGGGCCCGGAGCATCCGGTCTCCCAAGTTCACGGTGACGCCCCTCGCGCCGATGCTCGCGGACTACCTGCGGAAGTGCATGGGATAGCGCCGGGTTCAGCCGCGGGCCAGGTGCCCCGCCAGGTCCCTGGCAAAGGCCTCCACGCCGCGGCCGAAGGGGAGGGACGGATCGGGGACGCACAGCATCGTGTCGAAGGCGCCCGCCACGAACCCCCGGGCCAGGGTGAGCCTGGACGCGAAGCCGTCCCGGCGGAAGGCGGCGGCGAAAAGGTCCCGGCCTGCCATCCCCTCGGTCCGCTCGTAGGCGATGCCCTGGCCCCGGAGAAAGCTGTTGGCGAGGGAAACGATGGGCTTCTCGAAGAACAGCGCCTCGTACTGGGCCGTGGTGCTGTCGGCCAGGATCACGTCCGCGGCGTCGCACAACGTGTGGAGGTGCGCGTCGCCGGCGGGAATCAGCTGGGGGCAGGCGAGATCGCCATAATCGTTGTGGTCCATGGGGTGGGGCTTGAAGACCAGCACCGCTTCGGGATCCTGGCGGATCGCTTCCAGGCAGTAGGCCAGGGTTTCGCGCACCGAGGCGGACAGGGGCGAGACCGTGCGCGACAGGAACCGGCTCCGCGGGCTCACGCCGGCATAGATGTCGTTGTGGGTGAGGAGCAGGTGGATCCGGCGCCCGGCGAGGCCCCGCGCGCGGCGGAAGGCGTCCCCCGTCACGAAGGCGCCCTGGGGATATTTGGTGGGGCGGGTCTCCATGTAGTGTTTCCGGATCGCTTCGTAGGTGCCGGGACGGTCCCCGGTCCTGGGCGGCCAGGGCGCCCGGAACATTCCTTCGCAATCCGGCCAGGAAAAGGGCCTGACCATGAATGTTTCCGGGAAAAGACCCCGTTCGAGGTCCAGGCAGGCGGCACCCTGCTCACGGGCGAGCCAGTAGAGCAGCGGGCTGTGCGGCAGGGACGCGCCCCAGACCAGCACCAGGCCCGGCTTCAACGCGCCCATCATCTGCTTGTAGAAATAGTGGGCGGCCGCCACGCCGCGCAGGTGCTCCTCCCAGGAGCCGCTGCCGCCCTCGTGGAAGGCCTGGTCGGCCTCGATCACGTCCCGTACCAGGCCCGGCGGAAGGTCCAGGTGCGCCTGGTCCCCCGAACAGATCTTCTGGAAGGGCATGACGAGCAGCGGGATCTTCACGATCCGCGGCTTCAGGCCGGGCACGGGAAAGGGGCCCGCGAAGGCCAGGTCCGCCTGGAAATCCCGGGCCAGGACCTCGGCGAGGCCATTGCCCAGGGCCGCCATGTCGGGGCTGGCCAGGAACGTGAAGAGGAGGATGCGGGAGGGCGCCATGGTGCGTGGAATCAGAACAGCCCGTACTTCCGCACCAGCTCGCTGGTGTCGGCCCCCCGGGCGATGTCCACCAGGATCAGGCGTTCGTTCTGCATCCGGTCCAGGGCCTTGGCGAGGACCTCCTTCTCGACCTTCTTGGGGATGACCACGATGCCGTCCACGTCCCCGAAGATCAGGTCGTCCTTGTGGATGGTGACGCCGTCGATGACGATCGAGCGGTTCCGGGACGTCACGATGCCACGGCTCCGGGTGTCCTTGCAGTAGTGCCCCTTGGCGAAAACGGGGAAGAGGATCCGCCGGGTTTCGCTGGTGTCGCGGGTGACTCCGTCGATGATCGCGCCCTGGGCGCCGGCGCGCACGGCCAGGTTCGCGTTCAGCTCCCCGAAGAAGGCGTAGTCGGGCATGTTGTTGGCGACCACGACGATGTCGTTGGAGACCACGTGGTCGTACAGGTGGAGGCTGTCGTAGATGCCCTTGAAGTCGTCATCGTCCTTGCACACGTCGATCTGCATGGTCTTGGCCCGGCCCAGGATCTTGGCATCCTGGACGTTCAGGCCGAAGTCCTTGGACAGCACCGAGTGGATGCCCAGGTCGTCCAGGAGGTCGCTCAGCAGCGAACTCGAGAGAAGGTGCTTGATGTTGTCCAGGAGGCGGCGCTCCTGCTCGCGGAGCCCGATGGCGATCAGGTTGGCCATGTGGAAATCCGCCGGCCAGTTCACGTCGACGCCCTCGAGGGGATCCACCTCCAGCAGGTAGGGCTTGAGGCCGAGCCGCCCCTTCTGGGCCAGGGCCGCCTCCCGGCGCATCACGTAGAGGCCCATGGTCTCGATAAGCGTATCGTCCAGGTCGACGCTGTTGGGGATGTGCTCCCGGTTGTAGCAGGGGGAGCCGTCCTTCCAGAGATACTGCTTCTCCTTCCTGACCGCGATCACGCAGTCGTAGGCCGGATCCTCCTTGAGGACCTGGATGGCCCGCTCGATGGTCTCGATGCGCATGAACGGCGACGTGCCCAGGAGCTGCACGCATATGTCGGCTTCGGTGTGCCTCGCCTCGTTGAGGAACAGCATGTTGCCGTCGGTGCTGTTCCCGGCGAGTTCCGGCGCCCGGTGCATGACCTTGTGCTTGAGGTCGGCCGCCAGGGAGATGATCTCGTGGGATTCGGTGTCGAGGTAGACCTCGTCGACGCTGGGGCAGGCCAGGAGCTTCTTGAGGCTGCGGATGAAGAGGGGCTCGCCGTCAAGGAGCATGGTGTTCTTGTTGGGGATCCGCTGGCTGGACCCTTTGGCGGGGAGGAAGGCCGCGACGCGCATTTTCACCTCGAGATCAAATCGTTCGCAGAACGGGCGCTATGGACTGATCGTACCAGGTCGTCCGCCTGGAACCCTGGATAAGGAGACCCCAGGCCCCGGGCGCCGCATGGATCACCCGGGCGCGTTCCCGGCGCTGGCGGGAATCTCCGCCTCGCCCGCGAAGACCCGCCGGAGGATCTCGCCTTCGGGCCGGGCCGACATGACCTCGAAGGCCCGCCGCTCCAGGCCGGCCCGGGCTCCGGCGTCCCCGACCAGGCGCGTGCAGGCCGCGACGAGGTCCTCGTACGGGACGAAGCAGGCCGCGTCCTCGAGCCCCCCTTCCAGTTCCGTGCGGGCATGGCACTCGGCCACCACCGCCTTGCGGTTGGCCCAGAGATACGAGGCCCGGACCAGTTCGAAGATGCTGGTGTCGTAGTAGTGGAGGTTCAGGACGACCTTGGCCCGGGCGATGAACGCGTCCCGCTCCGCGCCGTAGACGCCGAAGAGGCAGTGGACCTTGAGGCCGGCGTCCTCCAGGGCCCGCAGCACGCGCGCCCGCCGTTCGTTCACCGAACCGTAGAAGAGCACGTCGATATCCTGGACCGCGGGCTTGGGGATCCGGGTCAGGCTGGGCACCATGCCGACGGGTACCCATTGGATGGGCGCGGGGAACCCGCCGGCCTGGAGGATGGCGATGTTCCGAGGGCTGTAGTCCCAGAGTTCGCAGGTCCCGCCGAGCCGCGCCAGCCGTTCCCGCAGGGAGGCCCGGCGGTCATCCAGCTGCTCGAGGTTATAGAGAATGCACTGGGGGGGGAGCTGCGAATCCAGGGCTTCCGGCAGGAGATGCCAGCCCAGCACCAGGTTCACGGTGCCGGCGTCGAAAGCGTTCACCCCCAGGCGGGCGGGGACCCCCAGGGTCCCGAAGCCCTCCACCAGCGTTTCCGCCAGCTCGGCGAAGGCCTCCGCGTGGATGTTGCCCTGGGGCTTGAGGTAGACGATCTGGATGTGCGGCTGGTCGGGAATGTCGGCCTCCTGGAGCGGGTCCGGGCAGATGGACCGCCCCAGGATAACTCACCGTTCCAGGGTGACGGTGGCCAAACCGGTGGCATCATCCGCCGGACCAGCGCGAGCGCTCGGCCCCCAGCGCCACCCCCAGGCGGCGGGCGGCGCCGTACAGCGCGGGGCGCGCCATGCCCAGGGCCCGGGCGGTTTCCGCGATCCTGAACCCATGGCTCCGGAGGGCCTGGAGGAGGTAGGAACGCTGGAACTGCCGCGTCGCCTCGAGCCAGGAACCCTTCGCCTGGGGTGACGCCTCCATGGGCGGGAAGTGCCGCAGGGCCAGAGGTTCGCCGCCGCAGGCCAGAAGGGCCCGCTCCAGGGCGGAGAGCAGTTGCCGGACGTTGCCCGGCCACGGAAACCGGGCCAGGGCCGGGCCGAGGCCCGGTTCGAGGAGGGGCGCCTCCCGGGCCAGGGCCAGGGCGACGCGCGCCACCAGGCGCGGGACGAGGTAGGCGAACTCATGGCTGCGTTCCGCCAGGGAAGGCATGCGAAGCACCGCGCCCTGGAGCCTGAAAAGGAGGTCCTCCCGGAAGTGCCCGGAGGCCGCGAGCCGGTCAAGGGGCCGATTGGTGGCCGCGATGAATCGGGTGTCCACCCGGAGCAGCCGGTCGCTGCCCACCCGCCGCACCTCCCTTTCCTGGATCACCCTCAGCAGCAGGGACTGGACCCGGGGCGAAAGGTCGGCCACCTCGTCCAGGAACAGGGTTCCGCCCTCGGCGCATTCCACGGCGCCCTTCCGTTCCCGGGTGGCGCCGGTGAACGCCCCCCGCACGTGGCCGAACAGTTCGGATTCAAGGATGCCCTCGGCCAGGGCGGAGCAGTTCACGGGCACGAGGGGGCCGGCGCGCCTGGACCTCTCGTGCAGGGCCCGGGCCGCCAGTTCCTTGCCGCAGCCGGTGGGCCCCAGCACCAGGACCGTGAGGTCCGTCGGGGCCAGGACCTCCAGCTCCCGCAGCACCGCGCCCATGGGCTCGGAGCCGTCCGTGAGGAAATCGGGGGGCGCGTTCTGCACCCCCCCAAGCTACTCCCCCTACCGCACGTCCATGTACGGCCGGCTGATGGTCTTGTCCGTGGTGATGGGCAAGGTGTAGGCGCCGTAGAAATCCACCTTCTGGGTGTACTTGAGCTTGATGACGCAGGTGCCGGCGCTCCGGTCGCCAAGGATCGTGAAGGTGATGCCGCCCTTGGCGAGCGCCTCGGGGATCTCCAGTTCGGAGGCCTTGGCGCGCAGCTGCTGCTCGAGGGTGGCCACGGGCATGATGCCGGCCCGGGCCCCCAGGTCCTCCGCGGCGTTGACCAGGCTGTTGTTGGCGTAGAGGACGGGCACGACCTTCATGGCCACCGCGCCCACGATGATCAGCACCAGGAGGCTGACGATGCAGCCGATCTTGCCTTCGCCGCGTTCATTCCTGCGGTTGTCGGTCATGGCGTTCCTTTCGGGGTTTCAGGGTTGGAGGTCCTGGAGGGCCTGCCGGGCCAGGGGCGCAAGCAGGGGCCCGTCGGGACCGAACAGGGTGGCCTGGGGGTACTTCAGGGCCTGGTTGAAGGATTGGGCCGCTTCGCGCTGGTAGGCGGCGCCCATGTGGAGAAGACAGGTGCCGGTGTAGTAGTCGAGGGTGCCCTGGCTCACGCCCTGGACCGCCACCATGCGGGCGTCGCGAAGCACTTCCAGCGCCTTGTCGTACTCCCGGAAGTGCATGAGGGCCAGGGCCTGGCCGAGCCTCAGGAGGGCGGCGTCGTCCCCCTGGGCGCCCAGGTAGCGCAGGCGCAGGTCGGCGAGCACCACGGGATAGCAGAGCCCGGAGGCGTTCACGGGAAGCTCGGTGGGCATCTGCGCGACGGCCAGTTTCACGGGCGCTTCCCCCTGCGCCACCATCAGGGTGCCGCCCCGCGCCTCGGCCAGGGCTTTCCGGAAGTCCGCCACGTTCGCCACGGGCTTGCCCGCGGCCTCCGTGAGAAGCCTTCCGGGCTTGATGCCGGCCTTGAGGGCGGCGGCGTCGGCCTGGAGGACGTGGGCGCCTTCGGGCAGGTCCAGGAGGGTGAGGCCGGCCCAGGGCTCGGAGAGCGAGGCCTGCCGGTCCATGCGCACCGCCAGCGAACCCAGCGGGTCCTGCTCCAGGGGCATGACGGTGAGCCGCTCCTCCTGGCCGGTGAGGGTCGAGAGGACCAGTTCCACCTGCTGCACGGGCCTGCCCGGGGCGGGCCGGGCCCAGAGCAGGAGCTCGGTCTCGCGGCTGGACCGCAGGCGGGCCAGGCAGTCCTTGAGGGACTCGCCCTTGGCGGCGGTGAAGAAGGCCACTTCGTGAAGCCTGCCGCCCAGGGCCGCGAGCATGCCCAGGAGCCGTTCGCGGCCCGCGAAGTCGTCGTTCCCTTCGAAGCCGGCGTAGGTGAGGCGCGGCTTGGGCCGGGCGACGACGGTGAGGGACGCGCCCTCGGCCACCTCGATGCGCTGGGTGAAGCTGCCGGCGGGGTACTTCACCTGGAGGTCGTAGGCCTGCGCGCAGACCTGCAGGTCGCGCGCGGGCACCCGGCCCATGTCGAGGCCCGAAAGGAACAGCTGGCCGCCGGGGGCGGCGCTCTGGACGGTGAGGGTTCCGCGGCTGGGTTCGAGCTTGACGGGTTCGAGGTCGGAATCGGCGAAGGGGGTGGTGAGGGCCTCGGCGATCTCCAGGCGGCGGGTCCGGTGGCAGGGAAGGCGCACCTCGAGGAGGTGCTTGCCGGGCGCCAGGTCCGCGATGCGCAGGCCGTCCGAGAGCTGCTCGGGCTTCACCCCGGCGCGGTCGGCCAGGTAGCTCCGGTCGGCGGGGACCTGCCCCCGGGAGAACCCGCGG
Source organism: Holophagaceae bacterium UBA692 (assembly GCA_002297665.1). Lineage (GTDB taxonomy): Bacteria > Acidobacteriota > Holophagae > Holophagales > Holophagaceae > Mesoterricola. Next base: position 30,656 of record DBMS01000248.1, read on the forward strand.
GATTTGCCGTCCACCAGCAGCTCCGCGCCCGCGGGGGAGGTGAAGACCGTGATGACCGAGGAGGTGCGCTCCAGCTTGAAATCGAGATCCCGGGCGTCCTTGAGGGCCACCTCGAACGTCATCTCGCGGGGCTTGTACCCGATCCGGGCGTAGGCGGCGGTGTGGGGGCCCGGGGTCATCCAGTGGACGCCCGCCTCGGACCGCCGCGCCTTTCCGTCCACCGTGAGGACGCCCCCGGCGGGTTCCAGCGCGAGCTTGACCCGGCCGAACCGGGCCGCGCGCAGCCCGTCGAAGGCGGCCTGGAGCCTGGGATTGGTGATGGTGCGGTCGATCTCGTAGTCGGGATCCAGGTCCAGGAGGCTTTCCAGGCGCTTGGGGGCCTGGGCCTTCTTCCCCGCGGTGCGGTCGTCCAGGACCGCCGTCCAGTTGTAGGCCTCGCAGAGGAGGCGGGTCCAGCCCTCGTCCAGGGTGCGGGCCGAAGGCTCGAGGGCGGCCAGGACGGCCTCGAACTTGGCGGCGGCGCCGTCCCTGTCGCCCTGGGTGGCCCACAGGGCCTTGGCGGACGCCAGGGTGTCCCGCAGGGACGGATCCTGGGCGCCCAGGGCGGCGCAGGCGGTGAGGAGGAGGCAGAGGAGACGTCGCATCATTGCAGCCTGATCAGCAAGTCGTTGGAGCGGTCCGCGAGGATGAGCCCCCCGGCGCGGTCCAGGGCGACCGCCCGGAACTTCCCGGCGATGCCCAGCGCCTTGTAGGTGGCCGAGCGCAGCACGGAGCCGTCCGGGCCCCACACGACCACCCCTTCGAAGTCGCCGTCCACCAGGGCGGCCACGTGCCCGACGGGATCCGAGGCCAGGGAGACCACGTACTTGAAGGAGGCCGGGAGGTCCTTGCCGTAGGGAACGGTGACCCGGGCGCGCCCGGCGGCGTCCAGGAACAGGAGGGTCCTCGTGGCGTCCGAGGCCGCGGCGGCGCCGCCGTCCGGGAGCGGGGCCAGGGCCTGCACGGCGGGCACCTGCAGGGACCGTGGCGCGGCGTCCCCGGCCAGCACCTGGATGACGGGGGACCCCGGATCGCAGATCCAGGGGTTGCCCCAGGCGTCGAGCATTCCGCCCGAAGGGGAGGGCAGCGGGGCCGCTGCGGCCTGGGGACCCTCCTCCTTCACGACCCCGGAGCGGGCGTTCACGATCCAGGTGGTGCCGGGGGCCGGCACCAGGAGGGCCTTGCCGCCCTTGACCACGGGGCCCGAGGCGACCAGCGCGCCGTCCTTGAGGTGGTAGGCCCGGTCGTCGTCGGACTGGTACAGGTAGACGTCCCCCTCCGGGCCCGTGGCCAGGAGGGTGGGGGTCTTGAGCCACTTGGTCCTGCCCTGGGGCCAGGGGCCCTGCGACTTGAGGGGCGGCTTCTGGAGGCGCTGGACCGCCCGCGCCTGGATGCGCCACAGCGCCTCCTGGGCCTCGGGGGCCTGGGGGTGCCGGTTCCGGAGGTCCTGGAGCATGCGAAGGCACCCCGGGAGGTCCCCGAGGATGTCGAGGGTCTCGGCGGCCTGGAGCTGCGCGGCGATGGCCGCGGGGGCGTCCGGGTCCATGCGCATGGCCTCGGTGAAGGCCTGGAGGGCCCGGGTCCAGTCGCCCTGGAGCTTGCGGGCCAGGCCCATCCGGAACCGGGCCTCCTGCACGAGGGGATGGTCCGGGAACAGGTCCACCAGCCGGTTGAAGTCGGCCAGGGCCTCCTTGATGTCGGCGGGGGAATGGCTGCGCTCCGCCCTGAGCCTGCCCAGCAGGAGGAGGGCGTCCCCGGCCTGGGGGGTCTTGAGGTACGCGTTCTTCAGCTTCTCGAGGAAGGGGAGGGCGGCGTCAGGCTTGTGCTCCACCTCCAGCTGGTGCCGGGCCAGGCTGAGCAGGGCCCGCGCGGCGAAGGGGGACTGGGGGAGCTGGGCGATGAGCTGGTTCCAGGTCTCGGTGGCCTCGGCGTAGCTGCGGGCGGCGTGGGCGCGCTCACCGGAACGGTAGAGCCGCTCGGCCATGTCGCCGTCCTGGGCGCGCAGCAGGGGTGCGGCGGCCAGGATCAGGGTCATGGGGCGGATCCAGGTTCCTAGGACGTGCATGCGGGCCTCGAAATATTAATTGAATTTAGCTTAACCCCATCAGGGCTCCAGCGCCTGGATGACGTGCTCGGTGGGGTAGGGCTTGAACAGCGCCCCGATGACCCAGGCGTTCCCCCGCAGCGGCGCGATGTCCCGGTTGGCGGTGGAGAGCAGGGCGTAGCGGAAGCGCTCGCTTCCCTTCTGCTCCTCCAGCCACGGGGCGAGGTCGCCCTGGGCGTCCTTGCTCTCGGTGATGACCAGGTCCACGGTGCGGGCCGAAAGGATCGCCCCGGCCTCCTCCCGGCTCCCGGCCTCCATGACCTCGCGATTCCCGTCGGCCAGGGCCTGGGCCAGGCGCTTGCGGAAGAAGGCGCTGGGTTCGAGGAGGAGGACGGATCGCACCGGGGGCCGCCGGTTCAGGTCGGATTCCGTCAGGCCCAGGGCCAGGAGGGCGGCGCGCGCCGCGCTCTTGAGGCCCAGGCCCGAGGCCCCCAGGTAGATCTCCCGGATGGGTTCCACCAGCCCGGGCTGGCGGGTCAGGCCGCCGATCTCGCAGAGGTGGGCCACCTCCTTCCACTCGGCGCCCGGGGCCGCGAGCAGGCCGAGCACCAGGTCGGAGAGGGTCTGGGCCAGCTCCGGGCGGATGATCAGCTCGGGGTCGGCCAGGGCCTCCCGCAGGGCCAGGAGGGCCTCGGCCTTCTTCGGGCCCTTCTCGGGCAGCTTCTGGATCTGGGCCGTGATGGCGGCTTCCTTCTGGGCCAGGAGCCCCAGGCCGTCGCCGCGCCGGGCCAGCTCCTTGACCACCAGGGCTACCCGGTCGTTGGATTCCCGGTCCCAGGTCTCCTTGGTGCGCATGTCGAAAAGGAAGTCGGAGACCCGGTCCTTCAGCTGGTTGTAGGCGGCCCGGTCGAAGACGAAGAGGTCCTGGGAGGCCATGATGGCCCGAAGGCGCTGGCCCTCCCCCTCGCGCTCGTCGCAGCAGCGCTCGAAGAGCTTCAGGAAGTCGGGCAGGGCGTCCAGGGGAAGGGGCCGGTCGAAGCCCGGGAAGGCCGTCAATGCGCCTTCCAGGGCCAGGATGAGCACCAGGGACTGCTTGAGGTTGGGTGCCTTGCCCAGGAGTCCGAGGGATGCGTCCGGCGTCCCCAGCTCCTTGAGGGCGGTGGCCAGGGCGATCTGGAGGTTCAGGGGCTTGCCGTCGTGAAGCAGGTCCAGGAGAACCGGCGCGCTGCCGGTGTACCCGATGGCGGACAGGGCCTCCACCGTCTCCAGGATGAGGGCGTCCCGGTTGTCCTTCTGGAGGAAGGCCAGGAGGGGCTCGGCGGCCATGCGCGTGCGGTTCTCCCCGAAGACCCGGATGGCGCTGCGCACCTGGTCCTGCTGGCCGCTCTCGAACATTCGCATGAGGGCGGGGAAGCTGGAGGGCAGCTTGCCCAGATGGTGGATGGCCCTCTGGCCCACCTCGACGATGGGGTCCTCCATGGCCTCCAGGAAGAAGGGCGTCAGGGCGTCGTCCTCGCGGGTGCCCAGCGCGTCCAGGTACTTCTCCCGGCGGGCGATGTCGGGGTCCTTGAGCAGCTCGCCCAGCAGGGCCGTCTCCGACACGGGAAGCAGGCGCAGGAAGGCCGTGACGAACCCGTCGCCTCCGGCCCGGCTGCGCAGGATCGGCGCGAAGATGGGAATGATCTCCTCCCGGGCGATCTCTCCGCAGTCCACCTTGAAGGCCAGGGCCTCGGCCACCTGGTCCACCAGGGCGGTCAGGAAGCCCAGGCGGGCCTCCACGCCCTGCGCGGCGTCGGACACCATGGCCGAATACCGGGCCACCTTGCCTTCCCCCATGAGGGTCAGGGCGTCGCTGAGGAAGGTCTCGTAGGCGCCCCCCACCCAGGGGCGCAGCTCCTCGACAGCGCCCACGATGTCGGGCTCCTCCTGGGCCGCGGCCCGCTGGAGGCCCGCGAGCAGCTCCTGGGTCTCGGGGTGCCGGACGGAGAAGTGCGCCACGGTCTGGCGCAGCAGTTCGGGCAGGATCGAGGCCCGCTGCAGCGTCTGCAGGCGGTTGAGGCCCGCCTGGAGGAGCTGGTGGTCCAGGAAGTCCTCCCGCGCCGAGTCCGCCACCGCTTTCAGGAAGGCCGTGGCCCCGGCCTCGGGCAGGGAGCCCATGACCCGGATCACCAGGCGCTGGGTGAGGGAGTCGCCGTTGTGGTAGGCCTCCACGATGGCGCCCAGGTCCTGGGCGCCGGCCGTGGCCCCCAGCAGCTTGGCGCCCTGGGTGGCCATGCGGACGTTGCCCTGGCCCTCCATGAGGCGGCTGATGTGGTAGGCGGCGCCCTGCTGGCTCTGGAACAGGCCCAGCTCGCGATTGAGGATCACCTGGGGGTCGGGCTCGGGGCGGGAGGTCTTCAGGGCCTGGAGGGCCGTCAGGGCTCCCCGGGTTCCCAGGGCCCCCAGGGCGGCGCAGCCCTCGTCGAAGATGCCCAGGTCCTGCTCGGTCTTGAGGGCCATGGCGATCCAGGGCGTCCACTCGGGCCAGTCGAACTTGGCCACCAGCGCAAGGATGGCCTTGCGCAGGCCCCGGGGCGTGCCCTGGGATCCGAGCCGGCCGCCCAGCTCGGGCAGGGCCTGCTTCTTGAGCGTCTGGACCTGGCTGACCAGGCGCGCCGGGAACTGCGCGTCCCCCTCGGCGAACTCCTTGAGGAGGTCGCGAAGGGTGTCCAGGGGCGTGAGCGGGATCTTCCGGAGCGGGCTTGGCATTCCAACCTATGGGAAAGGGGCGGCAAGCATTATTCTTTTCACAATCGGCGCGATTCGCTAGCGTTTCCACATGCGCATCCCCTATTTTCTGTCCCTGGCCGCGCCCCGCCTTCCCGGGGCCACGGCGGCGAGGCGATGATGGAATCCCTCCGCGAGCTCTGGGCCCGGGCCATCCGCCCCCGGGAAGGGTTCCGGGCGCGGGCCGCCCAGGCGCCCACCCTGGCCGAGGCGGTCCGGAGCCTGCTGGTGCTGCGCGCGCCCCTGGCCCTCCTGGGCATGGCGCTGAGCTACCTGGGTTTCGCGGATATCTACGCCCGCCTCGCCTCCCCCGACAGCGACCTGGGGACGTACCTCCTCCCGCGGCTCGGGGAGACCGTCGATCCCGCGGAACTGCGCGCGGCCCTGGCGCGCCTGCCCGAGGCCCCCGGGCTGCACGGACTGCTGCCGTGGATGGCGCTGGCGGCGCCCGTGGCCGTCCTGGGCCTCTGGCTCCACGACGCCGCGTTCGACCACGCGGCCCTGTGGCTCCTGGGCGGCCTTCGGGAGCGCCGCGGGTTCCGCGCCAGCCTCGTGGCCGACGCCGAGGCCCTCAAGGTCGGCGCGCTGGGGGCGGCCGCGGCCCTCCTGGCCTACCTTCCCGCGGTGGGTTCCGCCTTCGGCCTGCTGCTCCTGCCCGTGGCCGTCTATTTCTGGGTCCTCCGGGGCTACGCCCTGGCCGCGTGGCACGGCTGCCCACCCTGGAAGGGCGTGATGGCCACCCTGGTCCACGTGGCCCTGGTGGGCGTGTGGCTGATCCTGACGATCCTGGCGTGCCTCGTGATGATCCTCCTGCTCCTGTAGAATGGTTCATGGTGGCGTTGCCCGCGCAGACAGGTCATCATGGGACCACGTTCCCCAAAGGGAGTTCCCCCATGTCCTTCCAGGCGATTCTGGACAATCTGATCGAGCGGGTGCCCGAAGCCATCGCGGCGACCTTCAACGACAAGGACGGGGATCCCCTCTGCTCGCGCACCATCGAGGTGCCCAACGACGCCCTGCAGCTGCTGGGAGCCTACCGGAACGTCGTCAAGCGCCACCTCCAGCAGGCGGTGGAGGAATTCGACCGGGGCGAAGTCGAGCAGGTGGCCTTCTGCACCGACCAGCACTGGATCCTCATGATGGGCGGGATGGAGCACTGCTCCCTGGTGCTGGTGATGCGCCGGGACGGCGTCCTGGGCCGCGCCCGCTTCCAGATGCAGCAGGCCCTGGAACAGCTCAACCGCGAGCTGTGAAACCCTTCTGAAACAAGCAAAATTGAGTGTCAAGGGAGAAACATGGTCCGATTCACGGGTCTTCTTGGTCTTGTCTGCTTCATGGCTCTGGCCTACGCGTGGTCCTCGAACCGCAAGGCCATCCACTGGAAAACCGTCGCCTGGGGCATGGCCCTGCAGTGGGTCCTGGCCCTGGTGGTCCTCAAGGGCGAGGCCCTTTCCCACGCCCTGGGCTTCATCCCCTTCCCGCCCCACGCAGGCTGGGTGATCTTCGCCCTCCTCTTCGTGCCCATGATCTTCAAGCGCTACGGCATCCTCCAGGTGACCTGGTTCAAGTGGGCCCTGGGCACCGTGGTGACCGTGGCCCTCGTGCGCGGCAACCTGGTGGGCTCGGTCTTCGACAAGGCGCGCGTGGTGGTGGAAGGCCTCATGTCCTACGCCAAGGCCGGCGCCACCTTCGTCTTCGGCCCGCTGGCCACGCCTTCGGGCGCCGCCGTCACCAACGCCCAGGGCGCCACCGTGGGCAGCATGGGCATGATCTTCGCCTTCGTGGTGCTTCCCACGATCATCTTCGTGGCCAGCATCTTCGCCGTGCTCTACCACGTGGGCGCCATGCAGTGGGTGGTGGGGGCCTTCTCCCGCGCCATCAGCCGCTTCCTGAAGGTGAGCGGCGCCGAGAGCCTCTCGGTCTCGGCCAGCATCCTCATGGGCCAGACGGAAGCCCCGCTGACCATCCGCCCCTACCTCGCCGGCCTCACCCGGTCCGAGCTCATGGTCGTCATGACCGCCGGAATGGCCCACGTGTCGGGCTCCATCATGGTGGCCTACGTGCAGGTGGCCCACGTGGACGTGGTGCACCTCCTCACCGCCGTCATCATGACCGCCCCCGGCGCCATCATGATCGCCAAGATCCTGGAGCCGGAAACCGGCACCCCCGCCACCGCCGGCGAGGTCCAGGTGAACATCCCCTCCAACGACGCCAACGTCCTGGACGCCGCCGCCCGCGGGGCCTCCGAGGGCCTGCACCTGGCCATCAACGTCGCCGGCATGCTCATCGCCTTCATCGCGCTCATCGCGCTCATGAACGGCGTCCTGAAGGCCATCTTCCCGGCGCTCTCCCTGGAGCTGGTGCTGGGCGTCCTGTTCCGCCCCTTCGCGTGGCTCATGGGCATCCCGTGGAACGAAGCCGGCATCGTGGGCTCCCTCCTGGGCCAGCGCATGGTCATCAACGAGTTCGTGGCCTTCATCCAGCTGGGCAACCTCCCCGAGCTGAGCACCAAGGCCCGCCTCGTCTCCACGTTCGCCCTGTGCGGCTTCGCCAACTTCAGCAGCATCGCCATCCAGGTGGGCGGCATCGGCGCGCTGGTGCCGGAGCGCCGCGGGGACCTGGCGCGGCTGGGGCTCAAGGCGATGATCGCGGGGACGCTGGCGAACTTCATGTCGGCCTGCATCGCGGGGATCCTGAGCTGAAGGGAATGCCGGTTCCGCCTTCGGACGGGCGCATGAAGTCTGGCTAGCGCGAGTTTACTGAAGAATCCCTGACGCGCCGACCCGTTCGCCCGAGCAAACCCGCTTCCAGCGAGGGTTTGCCCGGGCGAACGCATGTGTGAAAAATGTATACACAAAACTAACAACGGATCATCAAGAAAAATTTCCATTGGGTATTGACTTGATGCTCAGAAAACAGCATATTTAGAACAAAGGTATACACAAAACCATGCCCAGCCTCCAACGCCATGTCGTCAACGGCAAAACCTACTGGCGCATCGTCGAGTCCAAGCGCGTCAACGGGAAGCCCCGCCCGGTTCCCATCCTCTACCTGGGCACCGTCGAACAGCTCCTGGACAAGCTCCTGCATGCACCCGGAGGAAGCGTCCGCATCGAGTCCTTCCAGCATGGGGATGTCGCCGCCCTCTCCGCCATCGCCCAGCGACTCGACGTCGCCGGGGTCATCGACCGGCATGTGCCCCAGCAGGCCCATGCCGCACCGTCCGTAGGCCTCACCCTGCTGCTGGCCGCGCTTAACCGGGCTGTCCAGCCACGATCCAAGCGAGGCTGGGCCGCTTGGGCCAAGGGCACCTCGTTATCCCGTCTGTTTCCCAACCTGGATCCCGACGCCCTGACTTCCCAGTATTTCTGGGATCAGATGAACTGCGTCAGCCCGGAAGCGCTGCGGTCCATCGAGCGCGACCTGGTCCAGGCGGTGATCCGGGAACTGGGCATCTCCCTCGATCTGCTGTTCTACGACACCACGAACTTTTTCACCTACGTCGCCTCCGACAATCCCAAACCCAAACTCCTCCAGCGCGGGAAGAACAAGCAGCGGCGGACCGATTTGCGCCAGTTCGGCCTGGCCCTCCTGGTCTCCCGGGATGGCCAGATCCCCCTGTGCAGCCAGGTCTACGATGGCCGGACCATCGACTGCAAGCTGTTCCCCGACGCCTTCAGCCGGATCCGGGAGCGGCTGGCCGAGATCACCCAGGACGCCAGCGAGATCACCGTGGTCTACGACAAGGGCAATCCCACCAAGGCCCACCAGCCGGAAGTGGACAGGGCCCCATTCGGTTTCGTTTCCTCCCTGGTGCCCTCCCACCATGCGGACCTGATGGCCATTCCCTGGGCCGACTACCAGACCCTGCCCGCGGGCTCGGCCCTGGAAGGGCTCCCGGTCTATCGCACGACCAAGGTCGTCTGGGGCCTGGAGCGTCCGGTGGTTCTGTTCCGCAGCGAACAGCTCCGGGAAGGCCAGATCCGCGGCCTCCAGCAGCACCTGGACAAGCGGTTGCGGGAACTGGAGGAATGGAAGGAGCAGCTTGCGCTCCCGCACTCCGGGCCCCGAGATGTCGAGAAGAAGGTGGAGGACCTTCTGAAGGGCCAGCACATCGCCGACGTCCTGCGGATCGAATACCACCCCGAGCGCAAGGGCCCGAACCGGCTGGACTACCACGTGGACCTGGAAGCCATGACGCACCTCCACGAGGAGGTGTTCGGCAAGCGGATCCTAGTCACCAGCCGCTCTGATTGGAGCACCGAGGAGATCATCCTGGCCTATCGCGGCCAAAGCCATGTGGAGGCCACCTTCCGGCAGTGCAAGGATGACGAGCATCTGGCGGTGCGGCCCCAGTTCCACTGGACCGACCAGAAGATCCAGGTCCACGCCTTTATCTGCCTGCTTGCTCTGATGCTGGCGCGCGTTGTGGAACGCCAGGCGCGCACCCTGGGCTATCGGGAAGGCCTCTCGGGTCTCCTGGACCTCCTCGGTAGCGTTCGGCTGGCCATGGTCCTGTCCGCTTCTGGGCCCCAGGGAGGGCGGCCGAGAACTTCCTGGCAGCTCGAAGAGATGCGCCCGGAGGCACGCAAGCTGTTCGAAGCCTGCGTGCCTTCCAGGGCACCCTTTGTCTATACGCCTACGACCGCCTGAAATGCAGAACTAACGTAAGTTACAGGCGGAGTGACGGGGGTGCCCCAGTAAACTCGCGCTAG
>DBMS01000025.1:0-5110 GCA_002297665.1 Holophagaceae bacterium UBA692
GCCCCCCAACCCCAAGAAGCCCCCCCCGCCGCCGCCCAGCCAGGCCGCGAGGCAGGACGAGCTGGAGGGGCTCAAGCAGCGGCTGCCGAAAAAGCCGCCTAGAGGGGTGAAGGACATCTAGGCATCAGCTCGGCTCCGCTCGCGCTTTCGTCCCCCCGGAAGGGTGTTGCTTTGGGTTTGGGGATCCCCCCGTGCATTGCCAAGCCGGACCGGCGGCATATTATTAATAATTAGTTCAGGAGCACCCCATGCCCAGATCCTCGGCCCTCGTCCTGGCGGGCCTCGCCCTGCTCGCCGCCCCCTCCCTCCGCGCCGCGGACCTGGATTCCCCCCTGCGATTCGGCCTCCAGGCCACGGCCGCCAGGCCCCTGCAGGACCTCAAGGCCATCAACGGCCGCACCGGATTGGGCGGCGGGCTGTTCTTCGAGGCGGACCAGGGCCGGGGCTGGACCCTGCGCACCCGCCTGGATTTCCTCACTTTCCGGGAGGACGCGGCCCGGACCCGGAGCCTCCTGAACGACATGGTCGCGCCCCGCACCGTCCGGGTCAGCGCCAACCAGGCCTCCGTGGGCGTCGAGGCCCGCCACGGCGTGCCCGGATTCGGGGGCGCCTTCATGCTCGGCGGCTTGACCCTGAGCCGGGTGGAGTTCGGGACCGTGGGCCCGGTGGCCTCCGGAGCCGGGATCGGCTGGGACAAGCAGAAGACTTCCGTGAAGGCGGGCTTCGCGGCCGGAGCCGGCTACCGGTTCACCGACGCGGTGGCCGTCTCGGTGCGGTACGCCGCCACCAACCTGGGCGGTGTGACCCTGGCGACCCTGGAGGGCGGGCTGGAATACCGGTTCTAGAACTTCAGCACGAGTCCGAACCCGGTTCCGGAGCGGTCCAGGGTGATGGCCAGGTCCTTGGAGATGGTGTCGGACGGCACCTTCCAGGACTCTCCTGAGGTGAAGACCCGGACGCCCAGCCAATCCAGGGGGAAATAGCGCACGTCCGCCCCGGCGTGGTGGTACCGGGCGCCCTTGTAGCCCAGGTAGTGGTAGAAACCCCGCAGGACCAACCGGCCGTCCAGGCCGTAGTAGCCCACCGAGGGCCCCACCTGCGGCATGGGCAGGCCGGATTTGAAGCTGGCCTTGGACGTGACGCCGGTGAGGTAGCTCGTGCCGGTGGCGTTGAGGTCCAGGACGGTGCCGCGCACCCCCAGGTCGGCCCCGATCCAGAACCCGGGCGTGCGCATGAAGCGGATCGTCCAGTTCCCGGTGTAGTTGGTCATCTTCACCGAGGTGGCCACCGTGGCCTGGGCGTTCCAGGTCTGGCCCGAGATGGTCACGTCCCGGGAAATGAGGTTGGAGCCCGCGTAGTCCTGGGATTCCGCGGACAGTTCGAGCCCGAAGCGGGGCCCCTGGTATTCCAGGGCGACGCCCACCCGGGTGGAGTCCTTGGCCAGGGCCAGGTCCTTGACGATGTCGAAGTTGACCGGCTTGCCGTCCTGCATTCCGGTGTAGCTGCCTTCCAGGGTGGGGGCCACCCGGTGCAGGTCGAGGAACCAGGCCCCCCGGGACTGGGCCGAGGCGGGCAGCGCCGCCAGGATGGCTGCTGAAAGGACCAGGGTCCGCATGTGACCTCCTTGTTCCGAACCGGCCCTAGCCGAGGGTGATGACGCCGCCGTTGATGTTCACCGTGCCGTGGTCGAAGGTGGCCGTGACCGTTTCGTGGGTCGTGGTGCCGGTGGCCCGGTTATCCGTGATGACGAGGCTGCCCGTGACCGGATAGGCGCCGCCCTTCGCCCAGACGAGGGGGCGGGTCGGATCGATCTGCACCGCCACGCTGTCCCCGGTGGCGTTCGCCACGCCGAAGGTGCCGGTGAGGGTGAAACCGTTGGCCGTGGAGGTGCTGGCCAGGTCGCAGGTGAAGGTCCAGGCCTTGCTGTTGGCCGGGACCGCGGTGTCGGTCACGGTGATCTTGAAGCCGGGGTCGGCGATGAGGGTGCCCAGGCTGCCGTTCACCACCGCGGCGAGGCTGCCGGTGTACACCCACTGGACCGTGGCGCTCCGGGTGTTGACGAGCGATCCGAAGGTCTCCGCATAGGTGTGGCTGGATCCGGAGGGCGTGTCGGCGAGCGTCAGGGTCCCGGCGAGGGTCCCCCCGCTGCCGGAGCGGCACCCGGCGAGGGCGAGGGTGGCGGTGGCGCCGCTCACCGTGGGCGTGACGCAGGCCGGGTAGCTGCCGCCCAGGACCCCCGGGAGGGTCGTGAGGATGTCCGTGAGCCCGAAGACCGACACGCCGGCGGGCGAACCCTTGATGGCCTCGGGGTCGGTGCTGGAGGTGTCCACCTTCGATTCGGTGGCGCACCCCAGCAGGGCGGCGATCCCCACCGGCACCAGGAGCGATCGTAACTTCATGGGAACTCCCTTCGATGGGCACCCGGCCCCGACCCCGCCGGCGGGAATGCGCCTCGGGTTATTTCTTCAATTTGATTGAGTTATTAACCCACTCCGCGAAGGGCTTGGCCGGAAGGTACCCGGGCTGCTGGGCCAGGACCTTGCCGTTCTCGTCGAGGATGAACAGGGCGGGAAAGCCCTCGACCTTGTATTTGGCCTCGATGTCCTTGTCGGCGGTGGGCGAGCCGTCCTTGAGCTGGGTCTTGATCTTGAGGGGGATCACCTTGGCCAGGGCCTCCTCGGCCTCCTTGGCGGTGAAGGTGTCCTTCTGCAGCTTGATGCACCATCCGCACCATTCGGTCCAGACGTCCATGAAGATGACCTTGTGCTCCTTCTTCGCCCGGGCCTGGGCCGCGGCCAGGCTGGTTTCCCACTCGACCCCCTTGGCCATGAGGGTGCCGGCGACGAGGAAAGGGATCAGGAGCAGTTTCACGGGGACCTCCAAGGTGTCACCAACCATACGGCAACATCGCCCTAACCGGAAGGGGGGGCCGCCCGTATCCCCTTCGACCGGCCACAACCCAACCGTCCCCCTCATGGAGGCCCTATGAACAGTGTGTTCGCAACCCTCGCCCTCTCCACGCTCCTGGCCGGTTCCGCCATCGCCCAGGCCCCCCGGTTCATCGTCGTGGACGTCGTCAGCAAGTCCAGCCTCAGCCACCACCGGGAGGACGGCCCCAAGGAGATCCACGCCCGCATGCCCATCTCCTTCGCCAAGGGCCTTCTTGAAACCGCCAACTCCAGCGAAGTCAAGGTGAACGGCAAGACCCGGAAGGATTTCAAGATCGACCAGCTCATGACGCTCCTGGAAACCGCGAAGGCCGGCGACATCCTCCTCGAACTCACCACCGACAAGGGCGATCTGGTCAAGATCACCCTACAATGAGCGGATGTCCGTAACCTCCCAGACCCTGATCCGCGTCCGCTACGCCGAAACCGATGCCATGGGCATCGTGCACCACGCCGTCTACCCGGTGTGGATGGAACTGGGGCGTTCGGACCTGCTCAGGCGGCTCGGCGACGGCTACGCCCGGTGGGAGGCCCAGGGCGTGATGCTCTCCGTGGCCGGAATCAGCCTCACGTACCGGGCCCCGGCCCGGTACGACGAGCTGGTCACGGTCACCACCCGGGTCCGGGAGGCCTCGCGCAGGAAGCTGGTGTTCGCCTACGAGGTCACCCGCGACGGGGTGCGCCTCGCCGAGGGCGAGACCGTCCACATCGTCACGGGCCCCGACGGCCGGAACCGCACCCTTCCGGACGCCATGCTGGCCCTGGTGGCCTCGGCCCTATAGACTTGGCACATGAGCCTTCGGACGATCTCCCTCCACAACACGATGACCCGCAAGGTGGAACCGGTGGCGCCGCTGGAGCCCGGGACCGTCACCATGTACACCTGCGGCCCCACGGTCTACAACTTCGCCCACATCGGCAACCTGCGCACCTTCCTCTTCCAGGACCTGATGAAGCGCACCTTCCTGGCCGCGGGCTACCGGGTGCGCCACTGCATGAACATCACGGACGTCGAGGACAAGATCATCCGCGACTCCCAGAAGGACCTGGAGCCCGGCTCTGGGAACGAGGCCCGCCACGCGGCCATGGCCCGGCTCACCGCGCACTTCACGAAGGCCTTCCTGGACGACCTCGCGGCGCTCCGGATCATCGAGCCCACCTACACGCCCCGCGCCACCGACTACATCCCCCAGATGGTCGACCTGATCCGGAGCCTGGAGGAACGCGGCCTGGCCTACGTGCGCGACGGATCGGTCTACTACCGCATCGCGGGCCTGCCCCACTACGGATGCCTGGCCCACCTGGACCGGGAGGGCATGAAGGCCGGGACCTCGGTGGACGCCGACGAGTACGAGCGGGACGCCGTGCAGGACTTCGTGCTGTGGAAGGCCGCCAAGGAAGGCGAGCCCTGGTGGCCGAGCCCCTGGGGCCCCGGCAGGCCGGGCTGGCACATCGAATGCTCGGCCATGGGCATCGAGCTCCTGGGCCCCCGGGTCGACATCCACTCGGGCGGGGTGGACCTGGTGTTCCCCCACCACGAGAACGAGATCGCCCAGAGCGAGGGCAGCCTGGGCCACCGCTGGGTCAACACCTGGGTCCACGGCGAGTTCCTCCTGGTGGAGAACGAGAAGATGTCCAAGAGCCTGGGCAACGTCATCGTCCCCGAGGAGGTGCTGAAGACCTACGGCGCCGACATCCTGCGCTGGTGGACCGCCAGCTGCGACTACAGCGACGACGTGCGCATCTCCAGGGAGATCCTGGAACGCTCCGCCGACGCCTACCGGAAGATCCGCAACACCCTGCGCTTCCNNGATGTCCAAGAGCCTGGGCAACTTCTTCACCCTTCGGGACCTGGTGGCCCAGGGCCACGACCCCGCCACCTTCCGGTTCACCATCCAGTCCAACCACTACCGGAAGGTGCTCAACTTCTCCTTCGAGGGACTCCGGGGCGCCGAGAACGCCCTGCGGCGCATCCGCCAGTTCCGCAAGCGCATGGAGGGGGACGGCGCCCAGGCCGGCCAGGGCGCCNNCATCGACCCCCTCAACCGCGTGGAGGCGGCCCGGGAGGGCTTCTGGGCCGGCATGGCCGACGACCTCAACGCCCCCGAGGCCCTGGCCGCGCTCTTCACCCTCATCACCGACATCAACGCCCAGGACGACCG
>DBMS01000025.1:5140-5720 GCA_002297665.1 Holophagaceae bacterium UBA692
TTCGCCTGCTGGCCCCACGAGGAGGAGGCCTCCCTGGACGCCGGCGTGGAGGCCCTCATCGAGCGCCGCAGGCAGGCCAAGGCCGCCAAGGACTGGGCCGAGTCCGACCGCGTGCGCGACGAGCTCAAGGCCATGGGCATCCTCCTGGAGGACCGGAAGGACGGCACCGTGGGCTGGCGGAGAGCCTAGAGAACCTTCAGCGCCTCCGCCACACTTCCGGGATCCAGGTCCTCCAGGCACTGCCGCCGCCGGCATTGGCGTTCCCGGCAGGGGGAGCATTCGATGCCCGTGCGCAGCACCACGCCGGCCCCCTGGGGCAGGCCGGCCACCACGGGGTCCGACCCGCCGTACACGCCCACCGCCTTCACCCCCAGGACCACCGCCAGGTGCAGGAGGCCCGTGTCCGGGGCCACGACCCGGCCGGCCTGGCGCAGGGCGGCGGCCAGCTGCCACAGGCCCATGGACGGCAGGGCCTCGACGCCGGTGGCGCCCGGAAGCCAGGCGCGCAGGTCCTCCTCCTCGGGCCCCAGGGACCAGCGCAGCTGGTACCTGCCCTTGAGGCGCTCCGCCAGGGCGATCC
>DBMS01000227.1 GCA_002297665.1 Holophagaceae bacterium UBA692
CGGGAGGCCCACCTCCGCATCGCCCGGCACGCCCTGGCCATCGCCCGCGCCGAAGGGGCCCCGGATGCCGTGGGGAGCCTGGCCTACACGTCGGGCCTCCTCTCGGCCGCGGGCCCCATGATCCTCGCCCTGGCCCGGCCCGGAACCCCGGGGCCGGACGGGCCGCGGGCCTCCGGGGCCCAGGCGACCGAGGTCTCCCGGCTGTACCTGGCCCTCATGGGGCTTCCGCCCGCCCTGCTGGACATCGTCGGCAACCTGCGCGAGCCCTCCCGGGCCCAGCTCGCCGACCCCCTGGCCCTGGCGGCCGTGCATGTGGCGGCGGGTCTGTCCGACGACGCCTTCCTCGCCCGCGCGGGCTTCCAGGAGCGCGTGGCCCGCTGGCGGACCCTCGAACCCGCGGAAATGGAGCTGCCATGAGTCCCAAGGTCCTCCTGGTCGACGACGACCCCAACATCCTCGCAGCCTACACGCGCACCCTGCGCAAGCGCTTCAGTTTCGACACCGCCCAGGGCGGCGACGAGGCCCTGGCCTGCATCCGGGACGGCGGCCCCTACGGGGTCATCCTCTCGGACATGCGCATGCCCGGAATGGACGGCATCCAGTTCCTCTCCCGGGCCAAGGACCTGTCCCCGGACTCCGTTCGCATCATGCTCACGGGCAACGCCGACCAGGACACCGCCATCGAGGCCGTCAACCAGGGAAACATCTTCCGCTTCCTCACCAAGCCCTGCGACCCCGAGACCCTGGCCCTCTCGCTGGAGGCCGGCCTCAAGCAGTACCAGCTGGTCACCGCAGAAAGGGAGCTGGTGGAAGGCACGCTCAAGGGCAGCCTGGCCCTCCTGGTGGACCTGCTCTCCATCGCCGATCCCGTTGCCTTCGCACGGTCCCAGCACCTGGCCCCCCTCGCCCAGAAGATCGCCCGGGTCCTGGAACTGGAATCCGCCTGGGTGGTGACCGTGGCCTCGATGCTCAGCCAGATCGGCGCCCTCACCATCCCGCCCTCGGTCATGGCCAAGGTGCGCTCAGGAGGCCTGATCACCGCCCACGAGCGCGAGACCGTCACCCGGCTCCCGGAGATCAGCTCCGACCTCATCCGCCACATCCCGCGCATGGAGGAGGTCGCCCAGGCCATCCTCTTCATGAACAAGAACTACAACGGTTCGGGGTTTCCCAACGTCCACGCCCGGGAGGAGGAGATCCCCCTGGGCGGGCGCATCCTGAAGGTCGCCTCGGACTTCCTGGACCTGGAGGAGAAGCGCGGCGACGCGCGGTCCGCCCTGGCCGAAATGAGCCGGACGACGCTCTTCTACGACCCCCGCGTCCTGGAGGCCCTGGCCCGGACCCTGGAGATGCCCGACGAGGCCCTTGCCGAGGACAAGGACCTGCCCCGCCTGGCCACCCACGACACCGTCCAGCCCGGGCAGATCCTCGTGGAAGGCGTCGAGACGAAGGAAGGGATCCTGGTCTACCCGCCCCTCACCCGCGTCGGGGAGAGCCACCTGGAGCGCCTGCGCAACTTCGCCCGGCTCGTGGGCCTGAAGGAGCCCTTCCTAGTCCTTGGCTGAAAGGGGAAGGCGCACCGTGAACGTGGTGCCCTTGCCTTCCTCGGACTCGAACGCCACCGTCCCCCCGTGCTTGGCCGCCACGGAGTGGACGATGGCCAGCCCCTGCCCGGTGCCCTTGCCCACGGCCTTGGTGGTGAAGAAGGGCAGGAACACCTGGTCCCGGATCTGCCTGGGGATGCCCGTGCCGGTGTCCTCCACCTGGAGCACCGCCCAGTCCCCGTCCCGGAAGGTGCGCACCCGGATCGCCCCCTTGCCGCCGGAACCGCCCAGGGCCGCCTCGATGGCATGGGCGGCGTTGATGATCAGGTTCAGGATCATCTGGTTGACCTCGCCGGGGTAGCAGGTGATCCGGGGCAGGTCACCGTCGAGGTCGGACTCCAGCAGGGCGACGTACTTCCATTCGTTGCGCGCCACGATGCAGGTGGTCTCCACGCACTCGTTGAGGTCCACCGCCACGCGGCCCTCCACGCCCGGGTGGCTGAAAATCTTCATGGCCTTCACGATGCTCGCCACCCGCGTCAGGCCCTCCATGGACTGCTGGATGGCCCGGGGCACCTCGCCCAGGAGGTAGTCCAGGTCCTCCCGCTGGATCAGCTCCCGGATGCCCGCGGCCCGGGCCGTGAGGGACGCGTCCTTGGTGGCCTCCTCCAGCAGGCCTCCGTGCTCCCGGAGGATCTCGGCCAGGCTGTTGAAGGCCTCCTCCAGGAACCGGACGTTGTCGCTGATGTACTGGGTGGGCGTGTTGATCTCGTGGGCGATGCCCGCGGCCAGGAGGCCCACGGCCTCGAGCTTCTGGGCCTGGCGCAGCTGGACCTCCATGGAGGCCCGCTCCAGTTCGGCCTGCTTGCGGCTGGTGACGTCCCGGGAAATGAGCAGCACCGTCTCGCTGCTGGCCGAAGCCGTCTCCACCACCGCCGCCCGGCCCTCGAAGATGCTCCAGGCGCCGTTGCGGTGCAGGATGCGGTACTCGAAGAAGGGGCTCAACCCCGACTTGAAGGCGTCCCGGATGTGCTTGAGGTAGCCGGCGGCGTCCCCGGGGTGGATGAGCTCCTCCAGCCGGAGCGCCTTCCATTCAGGCTCCGAGTACCCCAGCACCCTGGGATGCGAATGGCTCGTGAAGACCGCCTTCCCGTCGGTGTCCAGCACCGAGATGAGGTCCAGGGCGTGCTCGGTGGTGGCCTTGAAGAGCGTCTCGGCCTTGCGCAGGCGCTGCATGACCTGCATGCGCTCCGTGAGGTCGTTGTGGTGGAAGGCCACCATGCCCCCCGCGCGCACCGCCAGGACGCCGAACCACTGGGTGGAATCCCCCTTCAGGGGGAATTCCAGGCGCAGGCGCGGCACCTTGCCCTTCAGCACGGCCAGGAGTCCCAGGGCCACGATGGAGAGATTCCCGTCGGCCGCCCCCGTCACCTTCTGCACCGCCGCGCCGTAGTCGTCCCCCGGGCCCAGGCCGGCTACGAAGGGGTTGGCCCCCTCGTAGGCGGCCCAGGAGCGGTTGACGACGGTGATCGTTCCGGCGGGATCCACCAGGGCGGTCCAGGAATCGAGGGAGTCCAGGAGCGCCTCCAGCGCGCCGCCGGGGGTGTCGGGGAGTCCGGTTCGGGGGTCCATGCCCCATTGTCGGCCCGGAAAGCCGGCAGGTCCATGGGCAGGCGCCCGGGCCGGTCGGTGTCCCGTCCCAGCCGCCGGGACGCATCGGCGGCGGTCCCCCCTGTCCTACTTCGCGTCGCCGGCGGGGGCGGTCAGCTCGCGGCTGGCCTTCTTGAACTCCT
>DBMS01000010.1 GCA_002297665.1 Holophagaceae bacterium UBA692
CCCTGCAAGAACGAAAGAGCGGCACAAGGTGGTTCCGTTGATTCGATCTACCTACACTAGGACCTCAGGCTCAGCCTCCGCCCCAGTCCCATCATCGGCTTCTCGATGAAGCGGAACGTCAGGGCCGAAAGGCCGAGGCTCAGGCCCAGGCCCAGGAGGAAGCCCGTCCACGGCCCCAGGCCTCCCGGCGCCGCGTGGGCCATGCCCTCCTGGACGAGGGGGTGGAGCAGGTACACCGAATAGCTCACCTCGCCCAGGAACTTCCCCACGGTCTTCACGGGGGAATCCGGGAAGTCGTAGAAGGCGAAGGCGGCCACGCCGGCCATGCACACCAGGCAGAAGTAGTACCGGGGCCAGCCCACCATGATCTCGAAGTCGTCGTAGAAATTCCGGTGCTTCAGGGTGAAGGCCAGGACCAGGGCCACGCACACCGCCAGGAACGCCGGGGTGGGGAGGCGGACCTTCCAGGCCAGGCGGGCCTGGGCGACGAGCCCTCCCATGAGGAAGAGGAAGGCGTGGTTGGCCACGTGGACGTAGGCGTGGAACTTCATGTCCCCCGCGTGGGAGGCCTGGGGGACCCAGGTGAAGGTCCAGGGCGCCGACAGGGCCAGGAGGGCCAGGGTGGCCACGGCCAGGAAGGGCTTCCACCGCGCGGCGGCCCAGGCCAGGAGGGGGAAGGCCAGGTAGAAGACGTATTCCAGGCCGATGGACCAGCCCCCGGTGACCAGGGAGTGGTTGGGGTGGATGAGGCCGAAGGTGAAGGAGCCGTTCTCGGCCACCATGCGCAGGGTGTGCTGGGGCCCCGCCTGGATGCCGAAGACCAGGTTGGCGGCCACGGCCAGGTAGTAGAGCGGCGCGATGCGGAAGAACCGCTTCAGGTGGAAGTCCCGCAGGCCCGCGGGGGAGAGGGTGCCTGCGCCGTACAGGTAGAAGAAGCAGAACCCGCTGATGATGAAGAAGCCTTCCACGCCGTAGGCGCCGATCTTCTTGGTGGTGTACGCGGCGAACTGGCCCGCGGGAAACACCGGGTACCAGTTGGCGAAATGGTAGATGGCCACCGCGAAGGCCATGAGCCCCCGGAAGATGTCCAGGGAGTCCACCCGGGGCCTGGCGCTGGGCTTGAGGTCGGCTTCAGCGATAGGTCACCTTCCCGGTTCCCGCCGCCAGTTCGCCCAGCACCCACGGGTCCTCGCCGGCGCCGCGCAGGTCCTCGAGCACCCCGGAGGCCCCTTCCGCGGGCGCGATGAGCACCATGCCCACGCCCAGGTTGAAGGAGCGCCGGGCGTCGTCCAGGGGCAGGCCCGCGCGGTCCATGAGGAACCGGAACAGGGCCGGGATCTCCCAGCTGGAGGTGTCGATGACCGCGTCCAGGTGGGCCGGGAGGACGCGGGGGAGGTTGTCCGTGAGGCCTCCGCCCGTGATGTGGGCCATGCCCTTGAGCCGCCGGGCCCGCACCAGGGGCAGCACGGGCCGCAGGTAGCTGCGGTGCACGGCCAGGAGGGCCTCGCCCACGGTGCGGTCCGTGCCGGGCAGGAGGTCCGTGACCTGGAGCCCGGCCACCTCGAAGCACACCTTCCGGGCCAGGGAGTAGCCGTTGGTGTGCAGGCCCGAGGAGCGCAGGCCGATGAGCACGTCCCCGGCGGCCATGTCGGAAAGGCGCGGCAGGAGCAGGGGCTCGTCCACCACGCCGACGATGGTGCCGGCCACGTCCACCTCGCCTTCGGCGTAGACCCCGGGCATCTCGGCCATCTCGCCGCCGATGAGGGCGAGCCCCCCCTGCGAGCAGGCCGCGGCCATGCCGCGCACGATCTGCTCGATGACCTCGGGCTCCAGGCGCTGGGCGGCGACGTAGTCCAGGAAGAAGAGGGGCCGCGCGCCCTGCACGAGGATGTCGTTGATGCAGTGGTTGACCAGGTCGGCGCCCACGGTGTCCCAGGTGCCCGCGAGGCGCGCCACCTTCATCTTGGTGCCCACGCCGTCCATGGAGCTGACCAGGATGGGGTCCCCCTCCTCGAACTTCGCGGAGTAGAGCCCCCCGAAGAGGCCCAGGTCGCTGCGCACCCCGGGGGTCCGGGTGGCCTTCACCAGGGGCTTGATCCGCGCCAGGGCGTCGTCCTGGCGATTGATGTCCACGCCGGAGGCGGCGTACGTCACTTTGGCTTCGGGCATGGAGATCTCCAGGCTCCGATGATCCCACAAGAAAGGTCGGATTTGGGCTACAGGAACGGCCCCCGCCTGCCGATGAGGAGACCAGGTGGACCATGACTGCCGATGTGACCTCCGCCCTAGGCGCCTACAGCTACCAGTCGACCCTGGCCACGTCCGGCCGGGCGAACGCGGTGTTCCAGGTCCTGGCCCAGGCCTATTCCAACAGCCGGGGAACCTCGTCCGACCCCCTTTCGGCGCTGGTGAGCCAGGCCAACAACGCCCCGCTGGTCTCCGCCATCTACACCCAGGGCAAGGCCCTCCAGGCCTCCGGAACGGCCGATGACGCCTCCACCGCAACCGGGCTCCTGGGCCTAAGCACCTCCCAGCTCGTCTCGGGTCTCTCCAGCGCCGGCGGTTCCGCCTCCCTGTCCGAACTGTTCGGGGACAGCGCCACGGGCCTCGCGGGGTTCGCGGCGGCCGCCTCCGGCGGCCCCGACCTCGCCCTCCTGGCGGCCCAGGCCCGGAAGGCCTACGGCTCCGGGAACCTGACGTCCGAGGCCCGGTCCCAGGCATCGGCCAGCGCCGCCGCGGCCGACGACGCCTCCGGGGCGGGCACGTCCACCAGCCAGGCCTACCTCCTCCAGACTTCCGCGGCCGCCCAGGCGGCGGCCCTGAACAACACCTTCACCCTCCTGGCGTGATTGGTGGCACCCTGGACACCGGAGGTGTCCATGGCGTTCGACACGGCGGGAGCGGCGGCGGCGGTCCGGGAGCTCCTCAGGGCCTTCGGGGCGGATCCCGCCTCGCCCGAACTGGCCGATACCCCCCTGCGGGTGGCCGACTTCTGGGCGGAGCGGCTCAACGGCTACGGGCAGGACCCGGCCCAGGAACTGCAGCCCCTGCCCGGCGACCTTGCCCCCTGCCCCGTGATCCTGGAGCGGGTGCCCTTCGTGAGCACCTGCGAGCACCACCTGGCCCCCTTCGAAGGGTTCGCCACCATCGGCTACCTCCCCGGCGAAGGCGGCACCGTGGGGCTCTCCAAGCTGGTGAGGGTGGTCCAGGGCTACGCCAACCGCCTCCAGGTGCAGGAGCGCCTCACCCACCAGATCGCCTCGGCCCTGGAACGGCACCTGCGGCCCGCGGCCTGGGGCGTGAAGCTGGTGGCGGTGCACACCTGCATGTCCCACCGGGGGCTGAAGACCCCCAACGTGCCGGTGACCACCGTCGTCCTGGGCGGCCAGTGGCTCGCGCAGCCCCCGGCCAGTTTCAATTCTTAAGTAATTTGTTATTTCTTTCCCGACTTGTTTGGTAGGATATACGCGACGCGCTCGCGCATGTTTCGGAGGAATTCATGGCTTATGAACCCAAGAATTACGACAACCTCAAGGGCGGCGCCCTCAAAGGCTTCAGCGACAGCCAGTTGGACCAGCACTTCACCCTCTACAAGGGCTACATCGCCAAGCTGAACGAGATCGAGTCCAAGCTGGCCGAAGCCGACAACACCAAGCCCAACTATTCCTTCAGCGAGTACACCGAGCTCAAGCGCCGGGAGGCCGTGGCCTTCAACGGCTCCTTCCTCCACGAGCTCTACTTCGAGAACCTGGGCGCCAATGGCTCCATCTCCCCCGAGCTCCAGAAGGCCCTGGACGCCTTCGGCGGCAAGGACAAGGTGGTCGCCGACCTCAAGGCGGCCGCCCTCTCCGGCCCCGGCTGGGCCCTGCTCACCCGCAACCGCCGCGACGGCAAGCTCCACACCTACTTCATCGCCGAGCACCACCTGGGCCTGCCCATCGAGCAGGACCTGCTCCTGGTGCTGGACAGCTGGGAGCACGCCTTCATGGTGGACTACGGCATCAAGCGCCCCGACTACATCAACGCCTTCAACGAGAACATCAACTGGGCCGAGGTGTCCAAGCGCTTCGCCAAGTAGGGCGCGAACGCCCCTGGTGCCGGGCCCCTTCGGGGGCCCGTCGCGTTTCAGGTCCGCACCAGCTCGCGCAGGTAGTGGTCCGCCGCGTAGTCCAGCCAACGGTGGTCCGGCAGGTTGCTCGTAACGTAGCCCATGTGGCCGCCCGTGGCCTCCACGTGCAGGTGCACGGCCGCCGAGCGGGGCTGGGCCAGGAGGTCCCCGGCGGGGGCGAAGGGATCGTCCATGGAACTAAGGATCACCGTGGGCACCTGGATCCCCGTCAGGTGGGGGCCACAGGAGCAGAGGGCGTAGTAGGCCTCCCGGGAGGGGAATCCCGCCTGGGGGGCGGTGTACGCGGCGTCGAAGGCCCGCAGGGTCCGGGCGGCGCGGGCGGCTTCGCACCCGGGACGCCCGGCCACCTCCCGCCGCAGGCGCTGGACGAAGTACTGGTCGTAGACCCGGTTGAAGCCGCGGCCCAGGCGCCGGGAACAGGCTTCCAGGTCGGCGGGGGGATTGACGGCCATGGCCCGGTCGGGCAGGTCCAGGTGCCGGTCCCGCCCCGCCAGGAGCAGGAGGATGTTGGCGCTGATGGAAAAGCCCACGGCCACCTGCAGCTGGCCCGGGAAGCGCCGCCGTCCAAAGCGGAGCACGGCGGCCATGTCGGCCGTGGCGCCGCTGTGGTAGGTGCGCCGCGCGAGGCCGGCGCC
>DBMS01000051.1 GCA_002297665.1 Holophagaceae bacterium UBA692
GGGGAGCAGGGGCATGGGGCCTCCTCGGGAATCCAAGGTACGCGCGAAGGGGGCGGGGCGCCACATGCCCCGCCCCCTTCTTCTTGCGGTTTGCTAGGGGATCACCACCGAATAGAAGTCGCCGGTGGTGGGCATCTTGCAGTTGTAGAGCTGGTTGAGCTGGATGGACTGGGGCGTGGCCGTGGCGTGGCTCTGGCTGCCGAGGAGCGCGCTGGAGTCCGGGGCGGCGAAGGTGCCGGGGGCCGTTTCCGCGGGGTAGGAGGCCGGCGAGACGAAGAGCGCGTACTCGCCAATGGTGGAGGCCAGGTAGGGGGTCACGCTGAACTTGTAGGTCTGGGGCGAGAGGATCAGGCCCGCGCTGTCGAGGCCGCCCACGTCGACGGTGGCGATCTTTGTCCCAGCCTGGTTCCACACGGTGATGATGTCGTCCTCGACGCCCGTGGAGCCGGCGTCCATGAACGTCTGGATCCAGTAGACGGGCAGGGTGTAGGCGATGGTCTGGGCGGGAATGGAGGTATCGCCCGCCTTGACCTGGAAGACCGGCGTGGTGGCCGGGTTTCCGCCGTAGTTGCTCCTTGCCACGTAATAGCCGGGCTTGAGGAGGTTGAAGAACGCCACGCCGCTTTCCTTGGTGACGCTGTCGGCCAGGGAGATGCTGCTGGCCACGTAGTTGGTGATGGTGCCGGCCTCGTTGCAGTTGTAAAGGTAGACGGGCACGCCCGTGAAGGCGGTCGTTCCGCCCTGGAAGGTGTTGGAGACCGTCACCTTCAGGCGGGCGTTGACGTAGTTGGCCGCGGCCGTCTTGTTCGCGTTGACGTCGGCCACCACGGCGCCGATGGTCTTGAGCACGTTGACCCGGCCCCAGCCGTTGGTCTCGGTGAAGCCCGTGGCGCCCTCGATGAGGTCGGTGTTGCTCTCGAGGTAGGTCTTGATCTGGGCGGCGTTCAGGTCGGGGGCGAAGGTCAGCATGTAGGTGACCAGGCCCGTGACGAAGGGCGCGGACATGGAGGTGCCGGATTCCGAGGCGTAGTCGTCCTCGGAGCCGTTGTAGGTGGAGATCACGTTGTAGCCCGGGGCCGTCACGGAGATGTTGCGGCCGGAGGTGGAGAAGTGCACCTTCTTGTCGGAGCCGGTGGTGGCGCCCACGGCGATGACGCCCTGGTAGCCGGCCGGGTACTGGGCCATGTTCTGGCCGGTGTTGCCCATGGAGGCGACGATGACGACGTTGTTCTCCACGCAGGCTTCCACCATGTCGATGGCGAACTGGGAGGCTGCGGGGCCCCCCAGGCTCATGTTCACGGCGATGGTGTGGTCGTAGTTGGTCTTCTTCCAGTTGATGAGGTGGTAAAGGGACCCGTAGATGGCCCAGGTGCCGCCGGAACCGGAATCCGCCAGGCCCTTGTAGCTCACCAGATTGGTGTTCCAGCAGACGCCCGCCACGCCCTTGCCGTTGTTGCCCACGGCGGCGATGGTGCCGGCGGTGTGGCTGCCGTGGCCGTTGCCGTCGGTGCTGGCGACGGTGGTGGAGCCGACGTAGTCGATGGGCTGCACGTCATGGTCCGCGGTGCCGTCGATGAGGGCGCCGCCGTTGGCCAGGTCGTACCAGGAGAAGGCGTGGGTCACCACCCCCTTGAGGTCCTCATGGGAGAAGTTGATGCCCGTGTCGATGTCCGCGGTGGTGGGGCGGTTGGGGCCGAAGCCGTAGGTGGCCCAGGCCTCCTTGCACTTGGTGATGTAGACGGAATACTCCTCGGAAAGGGTCCGGGGATCCGGGTTGTCGTAGGCGAACCCGGCGTTGTGGGTGAGCAGGAGATCGGGTTCCACGAAGAGGACGCCGGAGGTGCGCTTCAGGTCCTCCATGGCCTCGAGGACGCCGGCCTCGCGGTAGAGATGGTAGTAGTTGAACCCCTTGCTGCTGATCTTGCCGATCACCTTGAGACCCTGGACCTCGAAGAGGCCTTCCCGGAAGGTGGGGGCGGTCTTGGCGATGAGGTAGCCGTAGTTCGTGTCCTTCTTCAGGGAATCCTCGGACGCCGGCGTGTAGAAGTCGTACTGGATGGCCGGCACGGCCATGTTCGCCGTGGCGCCGGGGGCCGTCGGCGAAGGGGTTCCGGACGCGGGCGCGCCCACGTCGGACCGGGAGCAGCCGGTGCCCAGGAGGCCGAGGCCGAGGGCAAGGGTGAGGAGGCAGGCGAATCGGGAAATTTTCATGGTCACCATCCTACTGGGCGCTGGGGTCGAGGGTGAGGGTGAAGAAGCCGTTGATGGCGCCGTAGCTCTTCTCGTAGGTGCTGCCATAGGACATGGCCCTGCCCAGGGAGCCGGTGCCAGGCGTGTAGCGCTGGAAGTAGCTGGCGTCGCTCGTGGAGTAGCTGGCGCTGCCCTTGGTTCCGAAGATGCTCCACTCGTAGGTGACGCCCGGCTGCAGGGTCGTGGCGTTGGGGAAGTTGATGCTCACCTTCGTGTGGTCCTCGGAGACGGCGCAATCGACGGACGTGGCCGTCCAGACCCCGGCGACGGGCTTCTGGAAGGTGCCGAGGATGAAGTTGTAGCGGTAGGCCTGCCCGAAGACGCTGGAGCCGACCTTGTCCCGGATCCAGAGGTAGAAGTAGAAGTAGTCGGACACCGTCGCGTCCCACAGGGCGGGGTTGGAGACCGTGAACTCGAACCTGGGCTGGCGGGTGGTGGTGATGGCGCTCATGGCCGGGGAGGACAGGCCCACCGTGAAGGGGGGCAGGAACTGGCTGGGCACCGGGGCGGATTCGGGGGTGAACCCGGCGTTGGCGGTGAGGTTGCCGTTGAACGCGCGGACCTTGTAGCTGTAG
This sequence comes from Holophagaceae bacterium UBA692, assembly GCA_002297665.1. Taxonomy (GTDB): domain Bacteria; phylum Acidobacteriota; class Holophagae; order Holophagales; family Holophagaceae; genus Mesoterricola. The sequence goes on from DBMS01000051.1 coordinate 2,826, forward strand.
ACCACGCCTTCCTTGAGGGTGGGGTCCAGGTCGTAGCAGGAATAGATGCCGTTGCTGCCCTTGTTGAGGTAGCCGTACTGATGGGTGCGGATCTTGGTGAAGTTCGTGCCGTCCGCCGAGCGGTAGAGTTCGAAGCCGCGGATGCCAGGGGCGGTGGCTCCCGAACCCACGTTGAACTGGATGAGGGGCAGGTAGGTGATGGCCTTGTCGTCCACCGGGGTGACGGCGTAGATGTCGCGGGTGAGGCCGTAGGTGTAGAGCACGTTGAAGACGTTGGTGGGCGTCACGGCCGAGATGTCAGGATCTGCGGCCACGGGCACGGCGTCGGTGACGGTGAAGTAGACCTTCTGCTCCGTGCGGTTGTTGGCCACGTCGTAGGCGACCAGGTCGATGGTGTGGGCGGTGCCGGCCACGGTGTTGGCGTAGTAGTCCAGGTAGAAGATGGACGTGGTGCGGTAGAAGGGGAGGCCGTTCACCGTGACGGGAACGGAGTTCTCTTCCGTCGCCATGGGCGCGAAGTAGTCATAGCTCCAGGCGTTCCGGTCGTAGTTGACGCCGATGCCGAATCCCGACCAGGCGGTGGGGCTCACGCCGGACCTGCCGAGGGCGGTGACCTTGAGGTAGTTGATGTTCGCCAGGACGTCGCTGAACTGGTTGGCCAGGATGGGCGTCCAGGTGGTCCCGTCGGCGGAATAGGAGATCTCGGTGATCTGGGGGGCGGACGCCGGGAAGGCGGTCATCCCCAGGTCGTGGCAGTAGAGGTCCGCCCGCGCTTCGCGGCTGGGGTCGAAATTCACCCGGGCGTCCTGGGCCGTGCCGGTGCCCTTGGCGAGGAGGGAATACCTGGCCTGGGGATCCAGGCCGAGCGTCGCGTTTCCGTTGGCGTCCACCGGAATGGCGTCCTCCAGCACGTCGCCGGCCGGGCTCATGACCGTCACCAGGGCGCTCTTCACCGGCGTGCCGTTGCAGGAATCCAGCACGGTGACCGGGGTCGAGGGTGCGAACTCACGGACGGTGATGGTGTTGCTGGAAAGGGTTCCGTCCTCCGCGGTGACGTCCACGGTGATGGGCGTGTTGCCCACCGCCAGGGGGATGGCCTGGGAAGCCGCGCCCCGGGCCACGGTCACGCCGTTGACCTGGACGGTGGCGAGGGGATGGGTGGGCGTCGCCGTCACGGTGATGCTGGCCTGGCCGGAATAGATGTCCGTGGTGTAGGCGTGGACGGTGGGGCTGGCCGCCGGCGCGAGGATGCCCTTGGAGATGGAGAGGCCGGCAAGGCTGGCGTCGCTGTTCTTCAGGCGGGTGACGGTGATGGTGGTGACGCGGCGGGCGCCGTTCTCGGCGATGACCTCCACGGGAATGACGTTGGCGCCGGTGTTGAGGGGGATGGCGGCGGAGGGCTGGCCGCTGACCACCCTCGCGCCCAGCACGGTGATTGTGGCGTTGGACTTGACCGCGGTGGGGGTGACGGTCGTGGAAACCACGGAATTGGCCACGGTGAGGCGGTAGGCGTCCGCGCTGTCGGAGAATGCGGGGGTGATGGCGCCGGCGGAAACCACAAGGGCGCTCAGCCGGTTATCCGAATCCTTGGACCGGCTGGACGAACAGCCTGTGCCGACCATGCTGATGATGGCGAGGGCACCGAATGCGGCGACCCGGTTGGAAAAAGAAAAGGGCATTGGCAGGCCTCCTGAGGGGTGGGGTCGTTGGGTTGGGTTGATGATCGAGTATTTCAAAATTTCGACCTGGCACCTAGCAAGGCCTGCCGAATCGATTGTTAATTTATGTTAAGGCGCCCTCGCCGGGGCGCCCAAGGGCCTGAATCATCACGGTTTGTCAGGCGCCGCCCAGCCTGGGGAGGGCCTCCACCAGCGCCCGGGTGAAGGGGTGTTCCGGGTGGTCGAAGACGGCCTGCGAAGGGCCCTCTTCCACGATGGCGCCGTCCCGCAGCACCAGGGTGCGCTCGGCCATGTGGCGCACCACGCCGATGTCGTGGGAGACGATCACCATGGCCATGCCGCGTTCCCGGCAAACCTCCATGAGCAGGTTGAGGATCTGGGCCTGCACGGAGGTGTCCAGGGCCGAGACCGGTTCGTCGGCGAACAGAAGGTCGGGTTCCAGGGAGAGGGCGCGGGCGATGACCACCCGCTGCTTCTGCCCGCCGCTGAGCTCTCCGGGTCGGCGCGAAGCCACGGCCCCGGGCAGGCCCACCTGGTCCAGGAGGGCGGGGATCCTGGCGCGGCGCTCGGCCCGGGACATGCCGTGGACGCGGAAGGGCTCCTCCAGCGCCTCCTGGACGGTCCACCCGGGATTGAGCACGGCGGCGGGGTCCTGGTGGACGGCCTGGATCTTCCGGCGCAGGGCGCGCCAGGCCGGAGTCCGCGGCGGGGGCATGGGCGCGCCGCGGTACAGGACCTCGCCGGCATCGGGGCGCTCCAGGCCCATGAGGATGCGTCCGAAGGTGGTCTTGCCCGAGCCGCTTTCGCCCACCAGGCCCAGGGTGCGGCCCTCCTCCAGGGCGAGGGCGACGCCGGCCAGGACGGGGCGGCCCTGGTAGGCCTTGCGGACGCCCCTGGCTTCCAGGAGGATCATGGGGCCTCCCCGCATGGGTGGAAGCAGGCGTGGCCTTCGGGGAACCAGGTGTAGGGACGCTCCAGGCAGTCCTCCCGGGCGAAGCGGCACCGGTCCGCGAAGACGCAGGGGGGGATGGAGGGAGGCGTGACCAGGGGGACCTGCCCGGGGATGGCGGCCAGCGGCGTGCCGGCTTCCTCCGGAAAGCGGGCGCAGGCGATGAGCGCCTCGGTGTAGCGGTGGCGGGGGCGGCGCAGGACGCGGTCGGTGGGCCCGCTTTCCATGGGGCGCCCGGCGTAGAGCACCAGCAGGTCGTCGCAGCGCTGGGCGGCCAGGGGCAGGTCGTGGGTGATGAGGAGCACCGCCAGGCCCAACTCCCGCCGCAGGTCGCCCACCAGGTCCAGCACCTGGGCCTGGACGGTGGCGTCCAGGGCGGTGGTGGGCTCGTCGGCCACGAGGATCCGGGGGCCCGCGGCCAGGGCCATGGCGATGCAGATGCGCTGGAGCATGCCGCCGGAAAAGGCCGCGGGGCGGTCCTCGGCGCGCGCGGAGGCGATGCCGACCCGGTCCAGCCAGCGCGCCGCTTCCCGCCGGGCCTCCGCGCGCGCCATGCCCCGGTGGAGTTCCAGCGCCTCGGCGATCTGGCGGCCCACCTCCATGCGCGGGTTGAGGGCCAGGCGCGGCTCCTGGAAGACCATGGCGATGACGCTGCCGCGAAGGCGCGCCCAGTTCCGGGGCGCCTCCCCAAGGATGCGCAGGCTCCCCGTCACCTCGAAGCGGTCCGCGGGCAGCAGGCCCAGGAGCGCCTGGGCCGTCAGGCTCTTGCCCGATCCGCTCTCGCCCACCAGGCCCAGGGTGCGCCCCGCCGTCAGGTCGAAGGAGAGCCTCTCCACGAGCGGGTTCCCGCCGGCCAGCGCGATGCCCAGGTCCCGGGCCTCCAGGGCGGCGCTCACGCCTCCTCCCCGGCCATCAGGGCCTTTCCCAGGAGGGAGAAGCCCACCGCGATGAGCAGGAGCAGCCCCCACACGGGCAGGACGATGCGCCACTCGCCCAGGATCAGGTTCCGGTAGTTGCTCCCCACGTACGTGCCCAGGCTGGGCGTCGTGGGCGGCAGGCCGAAGCCCAGGAAGCTGATCGTGGATTCCATGAAGATCACCGCCGGCACCCGGAGCAGGAAGACCGCCAGGACGAAGCCCTTCATGCGGGGCAGCAGGTGGCGCACGAGGATCCAGGTCTCGCCTGCGCCCAGGGCGCGGCTCGCGGCCACGAACTCGGCCTCGCCCAGGGCCTGGAGCCGGGCGCGGAACATGAGCGCGGGCACGGCCCAGCCGATCACCGACAGGGAGGCGCCCACCGCCAGGGTGGGGTCGGGGTCCATGAACCCCAGGTCCCGGGCGGTCTTGAGCAGGAAGGCCATGGTGATCAGCACCAGGATGTCGGGCAGGGCGAAGAAGAATTCCGAGAGCCGGGTGATGGCGAAGTCCACGGGGCCTTTCGCCTGGGCCGCGGCCAGGGCCAGGAGGATGCCCAGGGCGGTGGTGAGGCCGGCCACCCCCCCCGCCAGGGCCATGGAGCGGCCCAGGCCGCCCAGGGCGCGTTCGCAGACGGTCCGGGTGGGGAACTCCAGGTCCATTCCGAAAGGGCAGGCGTGGACCCAGCGCGGAAGGGCCGACAGCGCCAGCAGGAACAGGAGGAGGGAGAGGCCCACGAGGCCCTTGGCGCGCGGGGTCATGGCCGGGGGTCCAGCCAGGTGCGCACGGCCTGGGCGGCCAGGGAGACCAGGACCAGCAGGGCGGCGAACACGGTCGTCCCCACCACCACCAGGGCGGCCTGGCGCTGCTCGGCGGCGTAGACGTAGAGGTAGCCGAATCCGTGGATGTTGAAGACCCGCTCGGCGATGAAGCTGCCGGTGAGGAGCAGGGTTACCTTGGGCACCGCGCCGTCCAGGAGGACCAGGGTGGCGTTGGGCATGGCGTGGCGCCAGATGACCCGGTCGTCGGAGAGGCCCTTGGCCCGGGCGGTGAGGACGTAGGGCCGGCCCATCTCGTGGGCCAGGGCGCCGTGGAGCACCTGCCCGAAGAACGCCGCGGCCGGCAGGGCCGTGGCCAGGGCCGCGGCGGCCTCGAAGGGCAGGCGGGACCCGGCCAGGTGGGTGCCCAGGGGGATGGCGAGCACCAGCGCGAAGAAGAAGGGCGGCGTGGCGTAGATCAGGTCCGGCAGGAGTTCCAGGGTGCGCCGGTCCAGGGGATTGCGGGTGCGCACCCGGAACCAGGCGTAGAGGTAGGCCCAGCCCAGGGAGAGCGCCAGTCCCAGGATCCCGATGCGCAGGCTGCTGCCCAGGGCCGCGGCCAGGTCGCGGATGTCGAAGCCCTGCTGGTCGTTGCCCAGGGGCTCGCCGCGCGCGAGCTTGGCCCAGGGCCGCAGGAACCCAAGGGCATGGCCCTTGCCCAGGTCCCGCTCCATCTGCGCCTGGAGGGAGACCACCTGGGGGCGTTTGGCGTCGTCGCTGACCGGGACGGGAAGGCGCACCACCAGGGCCTGCACCAGGAACGCGACGATGGGGATGATCGCCAGGTCGCGAAGGAACCGGACCCTCACGGCTTCACCGGAAGGCTGCAGGTGAGCCGGGTGAAGTCGATGAAGTTGAACGGGTCGATGGTCAGCTCCCGCAGCCAGGGCCGGGTGCGGAAGTAGCGGTCGGGGTAGAAGAGGGGCACCAGGACGGCCTCCTCGGCCAGGAGAATGCGCTGGGCCTCCCAGGCGCGGTCCGCCAGGGATGAGGCGTCCACCTCGGCGGTGGCCTGGGCCTCGCGCTCGAAGCGCCGGTAGGCCGGGCCCGCGCCGCCGGCCTCGAAGCCGGTGTAGCTCGCGTTGTCCTGGGCGGGATCCCCGCCGTAGGTGAAGGGCAGGAGGAATTCCTGGGGGTGCGGGAAGTCGGCCCCGGTGCGGCGGAAGTGCAGCTCGTGGCGGGCCCGGCGGTCATGGGTGAGCATCTCGGCGGTCATGGAGCGGGTGCCCAGGAGCCGCACCCGCAGGCCCACCTCCGCCAGCTGGACCCGCACGCCCTCGGCGAGGGCGGCTTCGGGCAGGAAGGTGCCGTTCTCGTGGTAGACCAGCGTGAGCTCCCGGCCGGTCCAGCCGGCCCGCGCCACCAGGCGCCTGGCCTCGTTCCGGTCGAAGGGGGGCAGGGCCTTCAGCCGCGGGTCCCCGTCCTTGAGCCGCCCGGGAAAGCCTTCGGGCAGGAGCTGGGAGGCCGCGCGGAACCGGGGCAGCACGTGGTCGCCCAGGGCGGCCCGGTCCAGGGCCATGGCGATGGCCCGGCGCACGTCCGATGGCAGGAGGCGGGTGCTCATGCCCATCCAGAAGGTGCTCCAGAGCGCGGCCTGGCGGCGCTCGGCGGGATACCGGAACGTGGAGGGGCCGTCGTCCAGGAAGTTGAAGTCCACCCGGCCCTGGTCGTAGAGCAGGGTGGCCAGGTCCGAGGGGAACAGGACCACCCGGGGAACCCGCCCGGGAAGGGCGGGGTAGTGGGGGTTGGCCACCAGGTCGATGCTCTCGTCCAGGCGGTTCCATTCCCGGATGCGGTAGGGCCCCAGGGCCAGGGGGTCGCCGTTTCCGGTGCGCCGGTAGTACGCGCGGATCTGGTCCTCGGTGAGGCCCCGCAGCCGGTGGGAGGGGGCGGGGCAGAAGGCGTAGACGCCCGCCAGGTAGCCGGGGAAGTAGGTGCGGGGCGCCGCGAGGCGGACCTGGAAGGTGCGCGCGTCCAGGGCGCGAAAGCCCACCCGGGCCAGGGCGGCGGCGCGCGGGGGGCCCGGAGGAAGGGCCAGGTAGTCCCGGACGCCCACGATGTCGCTGAAGTACTTGCTCTCCTTGCCCTCCAGGGCGCGGCGCCAGCCCAGGACGAAGTCCTCGGCGCAGAGGGGGGCCCCGTCGGACCAGAACACGTCGTCCCGCAGGCGGAAGGTGTATTCCACCGGGCGCTTCGGGTCGTCCAGGGCGCAGGAGGCGGCCACGTCCAGCACCAGGTCCTGGTTTTCGTTCCAGGTGTAGAGTCCCCGCATGGTGGCCCGGGCGACGGTGTAGTTGGGCGGGCTGAAGTCGCTGCTCAGGTTCCAGTCGAGGGTGTTGGGGGTGAGGTTGATGGCGATGCGCAGGACGGCGTCCTCCACCCGGGTGGGCGGCGCGTAGCGGGGCCGGGCGATGTGCCGGCCCGCGGCCAGGCCCAGCGCCAGGAGGCCGCAGAGGCCCAGGGTGAACCAGGGTGTGCGCGGTGGAGGGATCATGCGGCCTCCAGACTAACCGGAATGGCGGCGGCCATGGATGCGGGGCTCGCGGTCCGGCCCCCGACCTGTGCTAGGGTTCAGGCATGTTCACGTCCCTGCTCCTTCCCGTCGTGCTGGCCGCCGCGCCCTTCAAGGTCTCGCCCGTGCCCGGTGGGGTGGTCCGGGTCCCGGTGCCGGGGCCCAGGGCCGCCTACCACGGCGAGCGCGTGCTGGTGCGCAAAGTGCCGCGCGGGTGGGAGGCGGTGGTGGGCATCCCCCTCTCGGCCAAGCCCGGCCGCGACACCCTGGACGCCGAGGGCACCGCCGTGCCCTTCACCATCAAGGCCAAGCGCTACCCCGAGCAGCGCGTCACCCTCAAGGACGGGCGCCGGGTGAACCCCTCGCCCGAGGACGAGGCCCGCATCGCCCGGGAAGGGGCCCTCTCCAGGCCCGCATGGGCGGCCTGGCCCGAGGGTTTCGAGCCCACGCTGAAATTCCTGCGCCCGACCCCCGGGGCCCTCACTGCCTCGTTCGGCATGCGCCGGGTCTTCAACGGCGAGCCCCGGTCGCCCCACTCCGGCCTGGACATCAAGGCCGCGGCGGGCCAGGTGGTGCGGGCCCCGGCCGCGGGGGTGGTCGTGCTCACGGGGGACTTCTTCTTCAGCGGCAACGCGGTCTACCTCGCCCACGGCGAGGGCGTGGTGAGCCTGTTCGCGCACCTGTCCAAGGTGCTGGTGAAGGAAGGGCAGGTGCTCAAGGCCGGCGAGCCCCTGGGGCGGGTGGGCATGACCGGGCGCGCCACGGGGCCGCACCTGCACTGGTCGCTGAGCCTGAACAACGCCCGGGTGGATCCGCGGCTATTTCTCTGACCTGGTGTATTCCTTCAGGAGTTCCTGCTTCTGCTTGGCGTATTCGTCTTCCGTGATCAGGTCCTGCTCCCGGAACCGCTTGAGGCCGCGCAGGCGCTCCTCGACGCTGGCGGGGACGGGGGCGGCGGCCCTGGGCGCGGGTTCGGCTGCGGCCTTGGGGGCGGGCGCCGCGGCTGCGGGCCGGGGGGCCGCGGCCTCGGGCCGAAGAGCCTGCTCCGCCAGGGA
>DBMS01000317.1 GCA_002297665.1 Holophagaceae bacterium UBA692
CGGTTCATGCGGTGGCCCTGGCAACGCAGAAGACGCCATCATGCCGCGATTAACATCAACGCAAAAGGAGCAATAATGACGGACACTAAGGTGCCTGAGCCGACTAAGTTGACGGTTGTGAATGACAGAACTCGACTATTCATTGCAATTGCCGTCCTCCTCGGGATCGTAGCAGTGAATTTATGGACGCGCACACGGCCCCAGGGGCGCCATTCATCTGGAGTAACAGAAAGGGTAGATCGTCTAATCTCCGATGCGAGGGCGAAGGTCCGGAAAAATGAAATTCGACCTCAACTCTTCGTGCAGCAATTAGAGAAACTTGAATCAGATATAGACCTGTCAAATGGTAAGCAGTTGGTTGCTTTTGCTGGCCTTCTTCAGGATGTCTGGCAGACCACTCCTATTGAAGAAGGTGAAATCAGGAAGATTCTAAGAGTAAAGGGTGACATTGCTTTGAAGAAGGCAGAATCGCTGGGGCGACTAAATGCATATCTCAATGACGGGTTCTGGTGTGGACAAGCGGAAGAAATCAAACTCTCGATGATGTTAGACAATAACGACCCCCGATCCAGCACTTGGCCGATCCTCGCAACATCCGATAAATGGGTCGAAGGTGCGATGAAAGGATCTCCCATCTGCCAATTCATGATTGAGCGGATCGCTCCCCAGTGGAGAAATGCGGAGGGGGTCCTGGGTGAGTACGAGGCTCTTTACGAGAAAATTCAGGCTAGGATTCGTTCTGGATATTCTGGTAGTAGTGCTGAATTTGCTCTCCTTGATGACCTGAGGATCAGGTGGATCACCCAGAGCGGTATGATTTCGGCACATGCAGTTGATCACCCGGATCATGCATTACCGTGTTTTGGATGGTTCAAAGACAAGATGGGGGAGAACCTGACGGAGTGGAATCAAGCCCACCGCCAGCCTTAGTTCAAATACTACCTTGCGAGAGATCCGGATTCCAGGATCCGATTGAACTCGTCCAGGTATTCCCGGAAGTGTTGGGCAAGAAATCGGACGATCCTCCCATTCTCAAGAAGGGGCCTGAGCCAACCACGCGCTAGAGTCAAAGCAAGAACCTGCTCATTGTAGGTCTCATCAAGCATCCGAAAATCCTTCTCCTGGATTCGGACTTCATGCTCAATCCGGGCGAGATCTTCAGGCTTTACGCCTGGGAGGCGATTGAAGTTTTCTGGATTGACGAGGTGCTCCTTGGGCGTCGTCATCATGAGCGCCCGCGCATAGGTCGCGGAGTACGTGCCCGCCCCTACCATCATTTCCGCCATTTCGATTTGCCGGATGGGTTTCACTCTTTTGAATACAGCAATCGTTTCTTGGGCGATCTGCTTATCCTGAAGGGTCTGCACTGCCTCGGGGCAGATGTCCTTGAGCATGCTCCGGTGCCCGCGCACAGTACTGACCGAGATATTAAGGGCTTTTGCGATGCGCTCTTCTGGAACCCCAGCATCGAGGGCCTTCAAGATCATCTTGTTGGCCTGGATCGGTGGGACACGGTTCACCTTCTTATTGTAGGTATAGCTCTCATCCTGAGAGGCAACAAGGCAGGGTGCCTCGGCAATTCCACGTTCCCTCAAAGCTTCCACCCTGGCGTGGCCATCGAGGATGAGGAACTTGCCGCCCTTCTGGGGAAAGACGCTGATGGGTTCAACAATGCCAACTTCCTGGATTGATGCCAGAAGAGACCGATACTTCATCGAGTCCTTTTCTTTCTCGGAAAAGGGCCGGGATGGAAGTAGGTTGTCGAGGCGAACGGTGATCCCCTCGAATTCGAACGCAGCCTTCAAGGTTGTGGGCGTCATTTCTGGATCAACTCATTCAAGTATTTCGGCAGGGCGTCCAATTTCTCTGCTCGAAGAAGGGTCACAAAGTGTTCACTCTTCATGAGGTCCCTAAGCGCAGAGGTGACAAATCTAAGCTGCTGCTCACAATGCCGAGACTTCTTCACGAGCTGCTCCTGCTTCTGGGTTTCTCGTTCAAGGGTGCGAACAAGGTCCTGTGAGGATGGACTCTTTGCCTTGCGGGATCCGGACCCACGCAAGGTTTTGCCACGAGCACGACGTTCCGCAATGAGGTGTCTGACCTTCGTTAGGGAACGGCCACGTAGTTGCCCGCTCTCGTAAGCTTCCTGAAGGGTAGTCTGCATCGCGCCATCATCAGTGGATGCAATGTCGATGGCGACGCTGATAGGTACATCCCCACGCTCGACTGCCGCGACCAACCTCTCTTCTCCATTTTCAATCAGGCGAACAAGGTGGGACACATACGAGTCGCTCATGCCAATCAGCTCGGCGATGTCCGTGCAACTATGCCCGCGTCCCTTCAATGCAGCCAAATTACGCGCGAACTCAATTCCAGATGGAGTCCGACGTGTGAGGTTTTCCACGAGGCTTCGGAGAAGGCGGTCCTCAAGGGGAATGGCAACGACAATCGCTGGTATTTCCTTCGCACCACAAGAGAGGAAAGCTTCTAGACGACCTTGGCCACAAACAAGATCGTAACCATCACCGGTGCCTTGTCGACTCACTGTTATCGGCTTCTTGAGTCCAACCGCTGAGATGTTGTCAACGATCTCTCGGAACTTCGTCTTGTTCCTGCTGCGTGGGTTGAGGATTCGAATTTTGTCGATGGGGACAAGCTCTACGGCGGTCATGCGGCAACCCCCACACGTATGGTCTGGGCCATACCAAAGAAATACTCCAAGTTGTCGTAGCGATACGAATCGAGGAAGATTCCGTTGTCCTCCCTAATCCGAATTCGTGCCTCATTGATGTCGATGGTCGGCAGAACGTAGTAATCAAGGGGGACCTGGTTTGAGGAACCCATTCGAACGACGATGGTGATGTCCGGTGAAAGCCCGGCATCCAACTTGACCTTCCATCGCAAAGAGTCTGTTGCGGTGGTGTGGCACCGAGCGATCACAATCGAAACGGCCAACATTCCGTTGATCAAAAGCAGATCGGTCTTGGCATCTTGGATGACGACGCCCCCATGCTCTTCCAGAGACCGAATTGTGTCTTTGATGATCCCTGGGTAGATCGAGCGAAGTCTCCGATTGATCTCAATGAATGCGAAGTCACGGTCAGGAAGGTAGTTGACCAGTTGGTAGGCCCGGGCAAGACTACCGAATCGTTGCCTGTATGTGGAACTCGATGGCATCCCTTCTGTCTCATCGATCATTAACCCACTGAGCTTTCCATTTCGTTTGGCAAGTTCCCTAAGCCTGTCGAGCAGGTCAGCGTCAGAAATGTGAAGATGGCGCTGAAGGATGATCATCTGTGCTGCCGAGAAATCTTCATCATCGACAATTGCCCCGAAAGCCGCATCCCGACGAACCCACATCTCTGGTGGATTCCGGACCCGCTTCTTCTTGAGCTTAAAGGAGATTCGGTTATAGACGTTATTGCCTACGTACTTTTCGTTGGTGAGGACTTGGCGGATCATTCCTCGGGTCCACTCCCGGCCACCTTCCCCTTGTAGGCCGTGGCGGGTAAGCTCAGCAGCGATTTCGCTTTCTGAACGTCCCTCATGAACAAAGAGACGATAGATTCGCCGCACCACTGCACCCTCCTCGGGTGGCCCAGGGACCAGGACAACCCTATCGGTTTGTAGGCTTTTCTGCTCACCCGGCTGAAGCTCTGCCTTGGGCTTTCCTGCCTGGTCAATCAGCAGCCTTCGCAGGCCATAACCAGCGGCTCCGCCTTGCCTAAAGCCAAGCTCCACCAGCTTGCACTGTCCTTTGAACACCTTGGCTGAAAGCTCCCGGCTGTATTCACCAGCCATGGAGCGTTTCACGCTTTTGACGATCGTAGCTATTGGGCTCCCGTCATTTTCGAACTGCTCTGCGCAGTAGTGAACAATGATCCCGGCTCGTTTGCAGATGTATTCATAGTAGGCACTTTCATCGGCGTCTTGAAAGCGTCCCCATCGGCTCACGTCATAGACAAGGACCACCGTGAAGTCGGGGTTCCCCTGGAGGACCATTTCAATCAGGTCCCTCAAGCCATCCCGGCCTTCGATCCGAAGACCACTTTTCCCGGAGTCGCAAAAGGTGCGAACGATTTCGATGCCCCGTTTCTGGGCATACTCTCGAAGTACATCGGCCTGGTTTTCGGCGGAGTACTGCTGATGTTCTGTGGACATCCTCACGTATTGAGCTGCGCGTACCGGTTGTTCATTCATGGCTCGCCTTGCCTCAGGTTTGACAGGTGGGATTTCTGATTAGGAATTTTGCCCGTCTAACCCTAGGCGTTAACGTCATGCAACACCATGACCCAATTGGTCAAATTTTCGGCCAGGACATGACCAATTAGGTCAAGTTGATGGCGGCGGCATCATGTCCGCCTTGACCTGCAGAGCACGTGATAGGGGATCCTTTGATGAATACCCTCGAAGAGCGCCTTGGACTGAGGATTGCCAATCAAAGGAAGGCCATGGGGTATACTCAGTCCCAATTTGCCGAGAGGGTTGGCGTCCAGCCAGAAACGATCAGTCGCATAGAGAACGGGAGGCGAAAAACCTCCTTGGCCACCATTGCTCGGATCTCTGGGGTCCTTCAACTCAAGCTGTATCAAGTCCTTTTCTTACTGGAAGAGAAGAATGCCAAGGATCGAGAGATTGAAAAGCTCCTTTGGTTCGTGGCTCCGCTATCGGCAGAGGAGATCGAGCTTCTATTGGATGTAGGGTCCGCATTAATTTCAAGAACACGTCGAACCAAAGCAAGGTGACCCGCCAGTAGAATGCCGTCCTCCACCGGCTAACTCCGTTCCCTCAGGTGTAAGATCTTCCTCCATGCTCCGGGCAGAGGCTATCTCTTGCCTCCTCGTAGGTCATTTCGCTCTCGTGGGTACTTCGCCAATGAAACCCAAAACCTGCCCATCCATGGCCATGGAAGACCATGCCGCAGGAGGGGCACACCCGGGGTGTTGCGGTTGTCATTCCCTTCATACAGCAGACGCATCCGGTCGATGGCTTGGGGATGGTCAACAGGTGTACCTGCAATGTGGTAACTTCCTGGCGTGGAGAAGCAGCACCAGTGCCAGAGCGATCCACGGCTTCTCGCAAAAGGGCAAGCTCCGCAGCGGAACCGGTCAATGTTCCATAGCTTCGAAACCTCAGATTGCTTTTCCGAAGGCAAGGATGTAGCAGGCATACCACTGTCGTGTTCTGGGCGACACCGGGGAAGAATACTTCAGAAGAGATTGGACCGCTCTCCCCGTCGATTTCCCTCCATGATTTTGCCGTTTTCCAGTGAGATGGAAGATTTGCCAATGGCGCAAGAAAAGCCGGGACCTTTTTACCCAACGCAAGAATAAGCCTGGGCTGGAGAAGGGCGATCTGGGCCTTCATGAAGTCCTGGCATCGGGACAAAAAGCCTGGTTCGGACATGCCTGGAACTGTGATGGTTGGATCATCCCCTTTAACCAATCCCATGAATGCATTCGTATAGAAGCAGTCTGACTTGTTGATTGCCACTTCTTCAAAAAGCTCTAGGAGGTTTCTCCAAGTCGGATCCTGCCAAGGATCTTCCTCACCGACCTTTTCCAAAAGCGCAAAATTGCTTGTGCACTGAAAGTTGTTGCCAATAACCATGATCTTCCCAACTGGGAGTTCGCTTCGAGAACTGCTTCTACGCTCCTTCCACAAACCGTCCCCTCCAGGGAAAAAGGCCAATCCCGGCAATCTTGACGGAACCGCGACCATTCCTTCTCCATAAGGCCCTATCTGCAGGAGGCCCTGGAATAGCTCATTTACTTGGTGTGGTGTTGACATTGGGTTCCCTCGGGGCAGGTTCAATCGTCCTCATTTGTGACCTATGGTTTGAAGGATAGTGCTCGGGAGAGGGACAATCAATCATTGAAAAAATTGGTTTTATTGCGGAATTGTCGGGTTACGTGGAAATGGGGTACTGCTTGACGGGAAAGATCTTCTGGTTTTGCAGCATAGATTCCTTTAGGGAGGTCAGTATGTCCACCTTGAGTCCAAGCCAACAGTAGACTCAATACTCGCTTGCCAAGAGGCAGGTGAACACGCGAATGGTCCTCTCGTCGTCTGCGGGGTCTTCAGTCCCTTGGTCCATAGATTCCGCTTTGCCATAGCAGTCCACCTTGAGGTAAAAGATCTCCCCGCCAAGGGAGACCTTCAGCATGTCGCAGTCCCCCCAGGGATTGATCCCCTCATCCATTTGAGCGGGGCCGGCCAGCAAGGCTGCAAGGGCCTCCATCCACATTGGATGATTCTTCACCCCTCTGGTCAGGTAAATCCGGGCGTAATGCCGAGGAACACGAACATCCTGCTTCAGTTGTCCTCGCCAGAATTCGTTTCGGATTCCGGTCGGGCTGATCTTGACCTTGACCATCGGGGCCTCCTGGCCCACCTTCCACGGATTCCCAGAACCAGGCACCAGGCCCGCGTCCGGGAGCCCTCCAGATCAGGTGTGGGCGAGGACGCAGGAGTAGATACGGGTCGTTAATTCGTCATCGGCGAAGTCATCACTGCCACGCTCCATCACTGCGTCCTGGGCGAAGCAGCTCACGAAGAGGTTGAAGGTTGTGCCCTCGACCATGCATTGGAGCCAATCGCAATCGCCATCTTGATTGAGCACTGGATCCATCTGCGGCGGGCAGGTCAGGAGATTGGCGAGGGCATCGACGAACCCTGGGTGGTGCTCCATCTCCGGGGAGACCATCACGGCTGCGTATCGCTCGGGGACCATCAGGCCCTGTAGAAGGCGCCTTCGCCAATATTCGTTTCTGACGCCCACCGGGCTGATCTGGACCATTGATGCCTCCCCGGCCCAGCTTCACTTCTGAAGGCCAGGAAGGCACCCGGAGGCCAAGATGCCAGTTTGCTGGGTCGAGGATCCTCTAAGAGAAGGGGGAACGTTCAGGTGAGGCCCCCTCGCTGTTTGGGTGGCGCGGCGGCAGGAAGCCCGGTCTGGATGGGCATTGCTGTGTGCCCATTGGCGCCACAGATTTTTATGCGTAGTCTCTGTGGCACCAAGGACAACCCGCATCACGAAGGTAAATCACTCCGCAGTTCTCACATTGTTCGGCATCCACGGATGTGTTGCAGTGGAAGCAAAATGGCTCTTCAAGGTATTCCATCACTAAAAAAGTCTGCCTACAGATTGGGCAATCTAGGGTGCCGGAAAACTCATCAGGTGAGTCCGATTCATTTTCATCCCACTTTGGCCTATATTCGTGCATCCAAACTTCAAGTCTATGAGTGGCCAAAGCATAGAGTTCTTTGTGTTGAAAAACCAAATTTTGAATTTCTCTTAGCGTTTTAGCTGGGACATCCGCGTCAAGTCTCTTTTTCAGGACTTCATCTACGAAAAACAAAATGAATTGTAATGATTCTGCGATTATTACCTCATCCTCCCCTCGGTGATCATATCGGTGATGCTCAATCCGGTTACGCCGCTTTTGAACATTTTCAATAATTCGTTGAGACCATCCTGGAAGGCCAATACCCAAATTATCTAAGCGAGTGGCGATTTCCTTAATCCCAACAGTTTGCGAATCATCACTAATCTTTGAATCGATGTTTTTATATATTAGCAAAGGATTGATTTGATATAGGCGTTCTTTTAAAAATAATTCCATAGCATGAAATATTGTAAGTATTGCATGCTTTCTTGTTGAATAATTAGGTTTCTTTAAGAAAAAGTTGATCCCAATCCTCAGGGAATCAACAGCATTTACGTAAATCTCGCTCATTGTTCGGCCTCGCTATTACCCATGGTTGATTGTTTTTTGGGGTAAGGGAATGACCTTTGGGATCACCAATTAATTGGAGTATGACACCTCTCGTATTTGCTTGGAGCGTCATCGATGAGATTTAAATGACCTTCCCCGCTCTGGTTGTCGTGAGACAAGATGGCAAGAAGGATTTTAATTCAAGGATTGAACGAGCCCGAAAGGTTGAATGGATAGAGGCCCTTGGAGGTTCCGAATTTCATTTCATTCCCACTCGGCGGTTGGGCGTGGCCCATTGGTCAGCGGCTTAGGCGAGGGAAGTGGGCATGGATGACCATCAATTCTGCAGGAAGGCCATGCTGACTGGGCGGGAAACCACCATGTGGGTGGGCTAGGTAAGGGATACCGGAGTCAGGGACCCCGCCAGGGATGAGGGCACCGCCAAGTTCATGGTGGCGGAGTGCTGGGGGGAGGATCGCCCAGGAGGTGGTGGATTGCTATCCGGAAGGCTGGTTGACGATTGCGTGTAATTCCGAGACGGAAAGCCCGGTACGAATATCCATTGTGGCGCTCCAATTGGGGACTCGATGCAGGAATTGTCCCGCCACACAAGCGATTTTGATTGACTTTTTTTGCCAGGTATGTCAGTATTATTTATCATCGCTTTACCTATAGCTACTCCGGAGACACTGAGTACACATGGGGGCGTTTCGAGGTTCATTTCCAGTGTGGGGGCGAGGCCTGCCCGGATTCCGCTTCGTTTCAGATCGGGCTTCCCCGTCTGACTCGGAACCCAATCCACCAGCATTCCCTATTTATCTCGCTTCACGGAACGGTCAGCCTCGAGGGGCTACCAACCAATTCATCTGCACGGGGTCGGCCAAAATCGGCCACCTGGCGTTAGCTCTGCCTGCGATTTCAATTCCGAATCGTCGGGCGCGTATCTTCCAACCCACCTCGCGACAGCGAACCCACGTCGTCACCGCTGTCGCGAATCCCATAGGAGCTCCATTGTTCTTCTTCGACTGGGTCACCCTCACCACCAAGCCAAAGCGGGCTCGTTCCGCCTCGAAAGTCCTTCCGCCCCGCACTCCCTACACCCGAGATGGGCACTACACCATCGGGCAGAAGGTTGAGCACCCCGACCCTGATTTCGGGCCCGGCACTGTCACCTTGGTCCTGATCAACAAGGTCGTCATCCTCTTTGATTCGGAGAAGTGGAATCCGCCCCCCCGGGTATACCGTGGGATCCACGTGAAGGGGCACCTCTTCCTCAGCGCCACTCTCACTCTTCAGCAGCGGGACAAGGCCAACGGTGCGACCTTCCCTTTGGTTCGTCTCAGGAGCATTACAAACTTCGGAGCAGCAGCCCGCAGCAAGCGGAAAAAGGGCATCCTTGAGGCCACCAAGCACCGGAAGTCGCTACGTCAGAGGTATTGGCCCGCCCTATCAACCTGGTGGCAGGGTGGACACCCGACGGGTCCCCTGCGCACCGGATCGCTCCACGGCCTCGTTCTCCACCGAGCCGCATAGGCTGGCAGCATCCTTCCTGATAGAGAAAAGGCCCCGGGTCCCTCGGGGCTTTTTTGTGGCGATCTTGTCCTCGCCGGAACCGCAGGCCTGGACCCCACCTTCCTCCACCTGGATGGTGGCCGATTCGGACTTGGATTCGACCCAGGGACAGTTCCATCGGCATGGCAGGGCAATGTGGATCCATCTGGGCCGTCTTAGTTGAGGGAGGCGCTCGCCCAGGCTTGCTCCGAATGTTGAAGGGGTGTCGTCTACGGGTGGGCCTGATTTATTTAAATGCATATTTATTTATTCTTAACTCGCAAGCGGGTTCGACGAACCTGCAGCAGACCCTTCCAAAAAGTAACTCGAAATTCCTGGTTTAGTATTGTTCCCCACTTCAAAACTCACCTACTCAGCACGCCTTAAGGAGCCATCATGGCCATCAACGAAATACCCTCTACTCAATCGACCGATCCCGATCCGGCGACCTGCTACCAGCAGGACGGTCACTACTATAAAGGACAACGCGTTCTCCACCAGGAATTCGGCCTCGGGACAGTCACGCAGGTTCGCCGCGACAACATTCGTGTCGTGATGGACCAGGGCACCGCCCAACCCCGAGGGAAGAAGGCACGTCGTTTTGCCTCGGCTCCGTTGAGCCTACGGGATGCGATGGCGGCAAACTACTTCAGCCTCGATGACATGGACACTTTGTGCGAGTGGAACGAAGAGGACCTAAAAGAGAGCGTTGCCCTGGTGGTCCATGGGATCGCTAGGGCGATTTTGACGGTGTCATCTATGTCTTCAATGTTGTGATCGACTGCCTGATCCACGCCTGACTGACCTGGGTAAGCCGTTAACGTTCTGTTTTTTCAGTGGTTAATTCCATTTTCCAAGCAAGGGGAAAAACAAATGGGAAAAAGTGTTTTGATGGCGGCTACGCCCACAGGCCCACGCTGCAGGCCCGGTCCCCATGGACTTTTAGAGTTTGTCAATTCAAGGATCACGTGGGTAATGCCCATCCTAACTGCCTGACTTACCAGGGCGATCCAGGCTCCCCCACGGTTGGTCACGTTGGATCACGGGAAACGGATCAGGCCTCCTTTACTCCCCTGCTCATTTACTTCCTTACTCGGACTCGGCACGACCGGCGATCAATTTCGCCCGGCACTTGAATACTCCACCTACACCCGCACAGCGGGTCCGAAAGGCAATAATGACCAGCAACACCGCAACACCCACCACCCAAACCCCCGCCGAAGTTGAGCTCCACTTCAGCCTCTTCCTCGGCTGCAGGGACAACGAGCCCAAGCACCTTCGCTGGACCTGGGAGCGTCTAATCTCTCCCGATGGCCTTGGAAAGCCACGTGAGGTCCACGGTGCCACCCGCGAGGAAGCCAAGCACACCCTTCTGGCGGTGAGCCCTGCCGCATACCCTGCCGGTGCGCTCCGGGGAGATCGAAACGTCGAGAGCATCCAGCTGTTCATGTTGGATTTCGACAATAAGGCCGAGCAGCCCACCGGCGAGACCAAGGAGAATGGGGAACCCATTTTCACGAAGGTCCCCATCGTTGGTGCCCCCCGGATGGACGACGTAAGCCAGCACCTCGCTGGCCTCGGGATCACCCATTTCGGGTACCACAGCTTTTCGAGTACCCCGGAATGCGAACGCTTTCGCATCGTGATTCCACTCAGCCGGGCCAGCGACGGCAAGAACTGGAAAGTAGTCTCGGAGTGCCTTCTGGGCATGCTCAGCATGGAGCAGTGGCGCTCCCTTGGCTGCCTTGATCTCGGCGCGATGCACCGTGCCGCCTGCCTCTATTTTGTGGCGGGCTACTGGTCCGGGGACCCCACCGCCAAGGACCGCATTCGCTTCGTCTCCTTTGAGGGTGCCCCACTGGACCTTCCCACCCAGGAGGAGGTGGCCTCGTTGATCGTCGCCCCTTCCGCGATCCATCCCCTACGCCGCGAGTGGGCTGAGAAGAAGGCTGCTCAGCGTGCCGCCTCCGTAACAGGCGACCCCAAAACCTGGTTCAAGGCCTTCGCAGTGGACTTCCCCACGCTAGATATCATCGGCTTGGTCCGCGAAATGGGTTCGGAGGTTCAGGCCGCAGTCCCATACCAGGGGGGCTTCAAAGCCCAATGCACCTGCCCCTTTGCTGCCGAACACACTGGCGGTCATGACAATGGCGACGCGGCTGTGTTCTTCGGGGCAGATGGGTGGCCCGGCTTCCACTGCATGCACGACGTGCACGAGGGGGTGGGGCTCCGGGAACTTTGCCTCGAAGCGGGCCCGGAGCTTGTTCAGCGCCACGCGAAGCCCTTCCGGGTGGTCTCCGCGAAGAAGGCCCCAGTGGTCCGCCACAATCGAGCCGAAGACACCGAGGAGGTCCAGGAGGGAGAAATCATGGACGATTCCGACCCAGGCCGGGCCGCCCGGGAACGTGAGCGTTGGACGGCAGTCCTGGAAGCTCACGGAGTGGACCCCATCAGCATGGTCTTCACCAAGGAGGGGCGCATCGCCAAGTCCCGGTCCAATCTCAAGCGCATTCTGGTCTCCGACCAGGATTTTTCTGGAGCCATTCGTTATAACGCCATGACGATGATGACGGAACTCAAAGTGCCGGAGTACGACTACCTAGACCTGGAGGACTTGGACCGAAACCTGACCGCCCTCCAGATATACTTGGAGGACACCTACGGCGTCCCATTCGCGGAGGATGCCGTCAACAAGGTGTCAGGACTGGTTGGTGGTGGCGACCAATACCATCCGGTCGAGGAATACCTCCGACGGCTCCCAAGATGGGACGGTCAAGACCGCTTCCCCCTATTGGTGGAATCGGTCCTGGCAGTTCGCGAGGCCCCCGACTTCGACCAATACCGCACCCTCTATCAGGAGTACATGCGGTGCACCTTGATCGGCGCTGTCCGGCGTGTCCTCGAACCAGGCGTCAAGATGGACACGGTCACGATCCTCTTCGGGGACCAGGCTGCTTTGAAGTCCACTTTCTGGAAGACGATGTGCGCGGATCCTCGATGGTTCAACGACTCCAAGGTCCAGATCGATAGCCCCGAGGGCATGAAGATCCTTCACCATGCCTGGATTCACGAGCTTGGCGAAATCGACGAAATGACCTCCATCAAGTCCGCCGAGCAGATTAAGGCGTTCGTGTCCTCACCCTCGGACACCTTCCGCCAGTCTTACGGAAAGGCCCCGCAGACCTTCCACCGCCGCAGCATCATCGTTGGCAGTACGAACAAAGAGCAAATGCTCAACGACCCCACAGGCTCCAGGCGCTTCTGGGTCATCCCCGTGGGCAAGAGATGCGACATGGACCTCCTGAGGGCCCACCTCGACCAGATCTGGGCCCAGGCCTTCCACCTTTGCCAGCATGGGGTGCCGCACTGGCTGTCCCCAGAATTCGAGGCGCTGCGCGTGACCCAAAGTGGCCGACATCAAATGGAGAACCGCTTCGCGGACCTCCTGCCGAAGATCCAGGAGTTCTACCTGAGCGCCCCCCGGCCGAAGGGCATCACCCTCAACGAGATTTTCAGCTTCCTAGAGGGCAAGTTGGAGGAGGGCAAAGGCTTCGCCAAGCCCAACCACGCCGACCGAAGGGACCTGGGAGCTTGCCTCAGGGCCGCTGGGTGGAGCACCAAATCGACATGGATCGACAAGGCCAGCTCCAAGTGTTTCACTCCGCCTGAAGGGATCTTGGGCCTCAACACTCCTCAGGCAGGGGTGGGCATTGATGGTTTCGCCTTCCCTGTGCCGGATCTCTCCGTGGATCCATTCGCAGGCGCAAGGAGGGGCATGCTCATCTAGCCAATAACCGTACCGGGCAACAAGGGGGACCTCTCGGGGTCCCCTTTATTTTTCTTTGGATTCCTGGAAAAGCTGGGTCACGGATTACGCCGGGGCGAATAACGAAAAACGTATAACTTCGACAATCTAACGACGTTTTTAAGCCTCCCTGCGGAGATTCCGCATCCCCCCTACCGGCAAACGGCGCGGAGGCGTCAGAAGGGCCGTGAGGCGGGTCTGAACTACATCTCTATAGCCTTTGGGGGTGGGCTTTCTGCGGTCCAGATGTGCCGAGGGTAGGTGGCCTGTTAGTCACGTCCCTACCCGTGCGAACGGCTGGGCCCGGTGGCACTCTTGCCGTTGGGACATAGAAAGGAACCACCATGTCTTACAAGCACTTGCGCACGGCCCAGCGCCAGCGCACGTACTACCTCCACCGGGACGGCTCGGTCTCCAAGGCCCCCACGTCCTCCCACCTCCTGCGCATCCGGGCCGAATCCATGGAGGAGGCCTCGCTCATTGTACTGGCCCTCGAGACCAAGCTCCGTCGCCAGGGCATCTATCTCCCCTTTGAGGAGGTGTCACGTGGCTGAGCCTGAAGCCAAGGGACCGACCCTCTACGTGGTGCGCCGGGAACTCGACCCAGTTCGCCCGGTGGCGATGAAGTTCAAATACAAGAGCAGCGGGCGTAGGGCCACCAAGACGGTCCTCTTCACCCATTCTAAAAATCGGACCCACCGGGTGCCCGAGGGATTGGTCAGCGTCGAGGTCCCAAAAGGCGAAAAGCTTTGGGCTATGGCGCTGCCCATGCTGGCACCCCTGGCCGGTCTACCCCTTGCAAAAGTCGTCATGGTCCTGCCCGCCCTACCTGCCTTCTCGAACCTGGCTGAAATGGCGATCTTCGGCATTTTCGCCGCAGTGAATGGTATCGACGTCGAATTTACAAACTTGCAGGACGACCAGCCTTTGCCCTTCGCCTGGTTCAACCTGGCGCAGGCGTGCTTGTCTTATGCAGGACTTCCAGACGATCTCGCCGTCGAACTGGTGTTGGCCGACCTGTTGGAGCCTGCCGAACACGGGGAATAGCCCTCGGCTCATCCAGCATTGCCTCAACCAAACCTCCGGCTTGCCATGCAAGTCGGAGGCCCCTTTCAAGGAGCCATATCGTGGCCAAGAATAACCCCGGTGACATCCTCACTGGCGATTGGAACCCCATCATCGGCTGCCAGAAGTGCAGCCTCGGCTGCCGGAAGTGCTGGTATCTGGATGCCCTGTTCCCCTGGCTGAAACGCCTCGGGAAGATCCCCACCGACGTTCAGCCCAGCGCGGCCCATGTCTTCGAGAACCGAATGGCTTCCGCCTACCTCCGGTCCAAAAACGGCATCGTCGGCGTCTGCCAGCACGGGGACCTGTTCTGGGACGAGGTCAGCGACGAGACCATCCACCGCATCCTCGACATCATCGAGGAGACTGCCGCCACAATGCGCAGGGTGCCCAATTACGTCCTGTGGACCAAGCGCCCCCAGCGCATGGCCAACATCCTTTGTGCTCGCTACCCCCAGGGCACCCCCAATTACTTGGCCTGCGCCGTATCGATCGAGAACCAAGCCCTCGCCGACGAAAGGCTGACCCATCTGCTCCGGATCAACACGACCCGAATCGCCGTGCTGGAACCCATACTCGGGCGTGTGGACCTCCAGGCCTACCTCGCGGAACTGCATTGGGTGATCGTCGGCTCCGAGACCGGCGGTGATGATGCGCGCACCCTCGACCTCGAATGGGTCCGTCACATCCGGGACCAGGCCGTGGGTGCTGGCCTGCCTTTCTTCATCAAGCAGCTGAATACAGACCATGGCAAGAAGACCATCCGGGAACTGGATGGCCACCATTGGGACGAATTCCCAGATGGGTTCAATAAATGACACATCGCCAGGACTTTGCCCTGGCAGCCAGCATCAACCCTGAGCTGAGCCCCTGTGGGGCTCGGCTTGCATTCACACCTGATAGGCCGTTCTAAGCCATCAGGACCTGCCCCGGGCCATCCCCCATTGGAGACACCTTTAAAACGCAGGAAGGGCCCTCCAAACCGTGTAGTGGAAATCTCTGCGGCTTCTAGGGGTAGAACCCTGCCGTTACCACAAAGATCCGTCAACGAAACGCAGTTCGCCTGTTAAGGGCCCGAGGTGAACCTTGGGCGACACGAACCGCACAATTCCAATTCCAAATCAGGTCAACGGGCAACCCGCAAATCCAGCTACCAGCTTTACTTGGACCGCCCCGGTCCCGGGTCCCCAGGAGCCCAAACCCTTGATCCAGGGGAAGGTGGCCCTAAGGAGGCGGCGTGTGGATGACGGGAAGATTCATTTCGTCCAGAACTTGGCGAAGCATCCCGAGTCTGGCGTCTTCCTTTACCGTTTCTCATTCTCGGGGCGCATCTTTTCAGGCTCCACGGGCTGCTACCGCATCCAGGAGGCCCGGAACTACGTCAATGCCCTTAAGGGCAAGCTCTCCCTGGAAGGGGTCGGCTTCAAGACCCAGAAAGTGCTCTCCTTCCGACAGGCCTACGAAATTTGGATGGAGGAACGCGCTCCCCAGCGGGCGAAGAGCTATGTCAACACCTTCAAGTCTTCCATGGCGAAGCACATCCTTCCTGTCCTGGGAGGCCTTCAGGTCTCCGAAATCGACACCACTGCCATCAATACCGTCCTGAATGCGTACTTGAGGAAGTTCTCAGCCTCGGGGGCGAACTCCGTGGGCCTCCACATCAGCGCCCTTCTCTCCTTCTCCATGGAGAAAAAGTGGATCAAGGAGCGGCCACGGGTCACCCACATCCCGGTCCAGAAGAAGGTTCGCCCCATAATCACCCTGGAGGACCGGGATCGCTTCCTAGAGGCCATCGACGCCCAGGGTGCCCTGGACATCTCCTTCCTCATCCGGGCCCAGATCCTCATGGGCATGCGTGAGCACGAGGCCAGGATGATGAAGTGGTCCGGCCTCTCCCTTGAGCAGAAAGTCTTCATTCCCGAGAAGACCAAGAACGGAGATGCACCCCTGATGCCGATCCCCGATGCCATGATTCCTTGGTTCGAGAAGATGGCCGGGGCAAACGGCACCTTCGGCTTCATCTGCCCGGGGTTGAAGCCAGGACAGCCCAGGACGCACGATTACACCACCCCCTACATCAAGCGCGCGTTAAAAACGGCGGGGCTCTCCGAGCGCATCACCAATCACCGGCTCCGGGCTTCATTCGCCAACATTTTGAACAAGAAGGGTGTGCCCCTCCCGACGATCCAGAAGCTCATGCGCCACAGCCGAGTCGAGACGACCATGATTTACATCGAAACCCGGGAAGACGAGATGCGGGCAGCCATCAACCTTATGGAGTAAGGTTCCATCGAGCGGTACGCCAGGGGCATTCCTGCGACAATGCCCCCATGAAGACCCTCAACCGATTCGCCTTGATCCTCCGACCAGGGGAGGCCTACATCGAATGGGCCGCCAAGGTGGCCGAGGAACCCGTGGAGGAGGTCCGTCAGGACCTATGGGGTGCGGAGCCCAGCGTCTACCTCCTTCCCGAATCCAAAGCCGCCAACATCGGCAACCCGACCTTCCTGAAGGCCCACTGGAGGGCAATCTTCAAGGAAGAGTTGGAAGGATGGTCCCAAGACGAGGGGGACTGGCCCCAAGGCCGAACGGAGGTCATGTTCAGGGCCTGGTTCCGGCTTGATCTCGCCACCCTGGTCTTCGAGCGCGGCAAAGACCCCATCAAACTCGAGGAATAATCAGGCCTTATTCTCCAGCTTCCGGATCAACATCTTGGCGATCTCATCGACCCCATGCTCCTGAAGGGACACATAACCAAGGGTCGGGACCATCCCTGGAAGCTCCACTTCGTCAACTCGGATGGGAAGGATGTATTCCGAACCCTTTTCTTCCAGGGCGCGCGCCTGAGCGCTTCTCCTTTCATGGATTGTCCAGGCCCGGTCACGGTAATCTTCGGAAATGAACATAACGCAGTACCTTGACCGCTTCCGGTAGATCTCATCGAAAAATTCGGCGAGATTCTTACCCCACAGGTCGGGGCCGAAGAACCCGTCGTAGAAAACGCTGAAACCGGCATCTTGGACCAAAGTCGCCAATCGTTCTGCATCGGCTCGGTTCGAACCTGCGAACGAGAGGGCAACGTCAAATGCCTCTCCATTATTGGGGGACACTGGGGCCGCCTTAGGTTTCACTATCCTTCGCGCTATTGAGAGACTCTGCCTTTGCTTAGGGGCATCCCGCATTGCGAGCATGGTGAACCCTACCGGCTCAAGATAGGCCTCCGCCGCAAGGAACTGCTCAATGGCAGGCGAAAAGTTGGTGGCAAGGCCATCAAAACTCCGGTGCGCGTTATCGGCGTTGCCAAAGCTGAAGAAGCCCTCCCTTGCCTCGAATGGCGTAAAGTTCCAGTGGCACGGGTCGAAGTCAAATTCCGGGCATCCCTCAAACCTGGTGATACCAATTAAGTCAAAAACGGCCTGGACCTCTTCCGAAACATGCCCACTCTTCGGTCGGTAGTGGGTAGTCCAGCCTCGTCCTTGCTCGCCTTCAATCCATGAGAGAACAAAATCAAAGTTCGCGTCTTCGCTGGCCTTTTGGCGTTGGCTTTTTGAAGAGGTATGGCCGTCACCATGGGTTTGTCGATTGGAGGGCCGACTCGCGGATGAGGATTTTCCATAGAAGTAGCCGAACCCTTCAGGTCTTGGAAGCCAGAACCCACATGCTTCGAACTGGCGGTCCGCTTGCTTCACTTTTTGGTAAGCAGAACTAAGCGCCTGGGCACAGGCATTGATATCAAGACCTTCATCAACTAAGCGACAGTAACCGTCGCCATGATGGTAGGGGCATTCAGTCCGGCTGAAGCCGAGATGGTTCAGGAAATCTGTCCATTGAATGCCAGCTGTGGAAAATTCACTGGGCCGTACGTGAAGACTGTAAGCGATGTCAGTCTTACTCGACTGCATTCGCATGAGGGTCAAGTGCAAACCAGAGGACACAACCGACCCAACCTGCTCGGTGCGTAGAGCATTGTGGAGATCTCTTTGGGCAACCATACCGAAAATTATAACCCTGATCGCTGCTCAGTCACCAATGGCGTCCTTTCCTGGACTTGTTCGGAGGGCGCCTTCGGTGGACGGGAATTCCATTTTGCGCGTGCCTCACGCCAGCCCCGGAAAGGTCAACGGCAATGACCTCCCCGGGGCTTGAATGACAGATTCAGTTACAGGTGTACGCCTTCACGCGTCCTTTTAGTGTCAACGCTTGAGGCGTTCCGTCCCCTCAGATGCCGGTCTGCAGCACCGTCAGGATCACCGTATTGACAATGTCCTCCGCCGTGCACCCGCGGCTCAGGTCGTTGCCCGGCTTGGCGAGCCCCTGCAGGAAGGGCCCGTTGGCACTGGCCCCACCAAACCGCTCGGCGATCTTGTAGCCGATGTTTCCGGCGTTCAGGTCGGGGAAGACGAGGACGTTGGCCTTGCCGGCCACGGCGGAGCCGGGGAACTTCTTCTGGCCGATGGCGGGGATCATGGCGGCGTCGAACTGGATCTCGCCGTCCACCTGGAGCCCGGGGCGGCGCTCGCGCACGTTGGCGAGGGCGGCGCGGACCTTGTCCACCAGGGGGTGCTCGGCGCTGCCGGCGGTGCTGAAGGAGAGCATGGCCACCTTGGGCTCCACGCCCAGCATGGCCTTGGCGCTGTCGGCGGACGCGATGGCCACCTCCGCCAGCTGCTCGGCATCGGGATCGGGCAGGACGGCGCAGTCGCCGAACATCATGGCGCCGCGCTCGCCGAAGGCGGGGTCGGGATGGATCATGAGGAAGGCGGAGGATACGGTCTTGATGCCCTTGGCGCAGCCGATGGTGAGCAGGCAGGCCCGCACGGTCTCGCCGGTGGTGTTCAGGGCGCCGGCCACGAAGCCGTCGGCCTTGCCCAGCCTGACCATCATGCCGCCGAAGTAGAGGGGCATCCGGACGGTGTCCATGGCCTTGGCCTCGGTCATGCCCTTGTGCTTGCGGGCCTCGAAGAAGGCCCCGGCCAGTTCGGGCGTCTCGGGGTCCGTGGCGGGGTCGCGCAGCTCGGCGCCCCGGAGGGAAAGGCCCAGTTCCGCGGCGCGGGCCGTCATGCGCGCGGGGTCGCCCAGCACCGTGACGCGGCAGATGCCGTCCTGGAGCAGGCTGTGGGCGGCCTTGAGGGTGCGGTCGTCGACGCCTTCGGGAAGCACGATGTGCCGGGCCAGGCCCTTGGCGCGGGTGCGGAACTCGGTGAACCAGGTTTCGTGATTGGCGTTCATTGCTGCCCTCTCGTCTGCGGTTGCGCGCTTCGCAGGAAATCCGCCAGCCGGAAATCCTCCTTCCGGATGTGGTTCTGAAGCCAATCATCCAGATACTCCAGGGTAACCGGATCAAGGTCCCTCGCGCCCCTCCGGAAAGCGTCCACGATGCGCTCCAGGTCCAGGACCAGAACCGAATGGAGGCGACGGTGTTCGGCCTCGAAGGGATACCCGTGGCGCGCCATGAGCTCCTGTTCCAGCTCCAGGTGCACCAGCGTGAACTCCAGCAGGAAGCCCAGGCACCCCTCCAGCTCGTCGGGGTTCGGTTCCGCGCGCCCCGCCAGGGCGCACAGACGGTTGAAGGTGTCGATGAGGGTCCGGTGCTGCTCGTCCAGCTCGGCCCAGCCCGTCTCCAGCCGCTGGTCCCAGATGATGGCTGTCACGGTGGCCTCCTGGAAAATTCCGGTCCCGGAGACGGGTCTCCGGCCGGAGGATATGGGGGGTTAGGCTGCAAGCTTAGCCGGGTTTTCGCCGGAGGGAATGGGAATCCCGCCGGACCCCGGCCCCGGCCGGGCTCCGTTCCTCGCGGGAGGGCCCCAGGCTATACTGGCTGCCCAGCCGCCTTAGCTCAGGGGTAGAGCACTCGCCTTGTAAGCGAAAGGTCGTCGGTTCAAATCCGACAGGCGGCTCCAGGATCCGGGGCATGGAACCCCAGGGGAGGCAACCGTGACCCAGGCGATGACGACGGACGAGCTGGTGGCGCTGGTGCGGAGGGTGTTCTCCCCCGGCCCCGCGGACCGGGGGCTGGCGGTGCTGGTGGACCTGCCCGATGGCCAGGTGCCGGACACCCCGGAATGGCGGGAGCGGCGGGCCCTGGCGGCGGGGTGGGTCGAGGCCCTGGCCGCGCGCGGCGGGGACCTGGGCTTTCCCGTGAACCTCGTTCATTACCCCAACGTGCACACCAACAACGGCGACCTGCCCGCCCGCGCCTGGATCCACCGGGGCGGCGCTCCGCCCGAGCGGGCCAGCGACCTCGACCCGGCGGCGGCGGTGCCCTTTCCGGAGATCTACGCGGCCCACTCCATCCTCATCGCCCTCACCACCTTCTCGGCCACCGCCCCCCTGAAGGTCGCCGCGCGCCAATTCCCCATCCGCGCCGCCACCATGCCCGGCTTCACCGCGGCCATGCTGCCCAGCCTCCGCCTGGACTACCAGGAGGTGAACCGCAGGGTGGAGCTCCTGAAGGGCCTGCTCGACGGGGCCGCCGGAGCCGACCTGCGCTTCCGGCATCCCGGCGGAGAGGCCCGGCTCCACCTGGACCTGCGCCATCGCACCGCCCACGCCAGCGGCGGCATCCTGCCGCGGCCCGGCACGGCCGGCAACCTGCCCTCGGGCGAAGCCTACATCGTGCCCTACGAGGGGGAGCGGGACGGCGACCCCAGCCTCAGCGAAGGCATCCTGCCCGTGCAGTTCGGCCCCGAGGTGGTGTGCTACCGCATCCAAGGCAACGTGGCCGTGGACGTGGCCCCGGGCGGTGCGGAGGCGGCCCGGGAGGCGGCGCTGCTCAAGGCGGAACCGGCCTACGGCAACCTGGCCGAACTGGGCCTGGGCGTGCTGGCCGCCTTCGGCGTCAAGCCCGTGGGAACGGTGCTGCTGGACGAGAAGCTCGGCCTGCACATCGCCTTCGGCCGCAGCGAGCACTTCGGAGGCCAGGTGGGACCCGGCGCCTTCAGCCGGCCCGAGGCCGTGGTGCACATCGACCGCGTCTACGTTCCCGAGACGCAGCCGCAGGTGGCCGTGGCCGAAGTGACCCTGGCCCTGGAGGACGGGACCGCGTTCCCCCTCATGCGCGACGGGGATTACGTGACGGGGCTCTTCACCCGCTGAGCCGGGTGGATGGGATCACCCCAAGGCCTTCACCACCTGGGTTCCGCCCAGCATCCGCATCTGGTTCAGGATCCACTCCTGGCGTCCCCGCACGTAGGCGCTGGGCGCGTCGGCGCGGTATCTCAGGGGGGAAGGCAGCACCGCCGCCAGCAGCGCGGCCTCGGAGGACGACAGCGACTTCGCATGCTTGCCGAAGAACTTCTGGGCCGCGGCCTCGACGCCGTAGATCCCGTCGCCGAACTCCACGATGTTGAGGTAGACCTCCAGGATCCTGCGCTTGGACCAGCCGGCCTCCAGCAGGAGGGTGAAGTACACCTCGAAGCCCTTGCGGACCCAGGAACGGCTCTCCCACAGGAAGAGGTTCTTGGCGGTCTGCTGGCTGACGGTGGAGGCGCCGCGCTTTCTCCGGCTGTGCTCGTTGTGGGCCACCGCCTTCTCGATGGCCTTCCAGTCGAAGCCGAAGTGGTCGGGGAAATTCTGGTCCTCGGCGGCGATGACGGCCACGCCCATGGCGGGGGCGATGTCCTCCAGGGGCACCCAGGCGTGGCGCGGGTGATAGGGCTTGTCCCGGCCCAGGGACTGGACCCGGCGCTGGATCATGAGGGCCGAAACGGGCACCGGAACGAATCGGAAGACCAGGACCGCCACGAGGCTGGCGGCGATGCAGCCCAG
Source organism: Holophagaceae bacterium UBA692 (assembly GCA_002297665.1). Taxonomy (GTDB): domain Bacteria; phylum Acidobacteriota; class Holophagae; order Holophagales; family Holophagaceae; genus Mesoterricola. The sequence continues at coordinate 21,907 of DBMS01000317.1, forward strand.
GAGCCCCAAGCCCAGCCAGCGAAGGAGGCGCCTCCACACGGGTCGTTTCTTCATTGGGCAATTATGCCCTAAGTGAACGGGCCTTGGCCCTGCGCTTGGCCTCGTACATGCGCCGGTCGGCCTCATCCACCAGGCATTCGGGCCCTTCGTCCAGGGCGGGGCATACGGCGGCCACGCCCAGGCTCGCCGTCACGTGGGGGGCCACATCCGACCGGGCATGGGGCAGACCCAGGTCCGCCAGGGCCGCGGTGATCTGGTCGGCCACGGCCCGCGCCCCGGCCTCGTCGGTGTCCGGCAGGAGGCACACGAACTCCTCGCCGCCGAAACGCGCGGCCAGGTCCGCGGGCCGGCGCAGGGCCCCCGCGAACGCCGCGGCCACGGCCCTCAGGCAGGCATCCCCCGCCACGTGGCCGTAGGTGTCGTTGAAGGTCTTGAAGCAGTCCACGTCCCCCAGGATCAGGGCCAGGGGGCTTCCCTCCCGCCGGCTTCGCTGCCACTCCCGGGTCAGGACCTGGTCGAAGTGGCGCCGGTTGGCCAGGGCCGTCAGGCCGTCCTGCACCGCCAGTTCCACGAGCCGGTCCTTGGACCGCTTGAGCTCGATGTGGTTGCGCACCCGGGCCAGCACCGTGGCGGGGTTGATGGGCTTCTGGATGAAGTCGATGGCCCCGGCCTCCAGGGCCCGGATCTCGTCCACCTCCCCCTGCAGGGCGGTGAGGAAGAGCACGGGGATCTCGGCGGTGCGGGCGTCTTCCTTGAGGCGCCGGCACACCGAGAACCCGTCCCGCCCGGGCATGACGGCGTCCAGGAGGATCAGGTCGGGCCGCTCCGCCAGGGCCTGGGCGAGGGCGGCTTCGCCGTCGCCCGCGGCCACCACCCGGAAGTCCCGGCCCAGGACCACGGCCAGCAACCGGCGCACCATGGGGGAATCGTCCACCACCAGCACGGTGGCCGCGCTCGGGGGCGGGGCCTCCACGTCGGCCTCCCCCCCGGCCGGGGGATCCTCCCGTTCCAGGGCGCGGGCCCCGGGAACCTCCCTGCGCGCGGCCTGGGCGAGGCCCGGCACGACCACCGCCCGGTAGGTCTCCAGGGCCCGCTCCCACAGCCTCGCCAGGTCCCCCCCGGGCCCGGGGGCCAGGGCCGCCAGGAGGTCGTGGAGGAAGATCATCTCCAGTTCCTCCCGCCGTTCCTCACCCCTGCAATCCCTGAACACCCACAGGTGCATGCCGGCGGCCCCCAGGGGAACCGGCTCTCCGCAGGCGCGGTAGCCCCGGGAGGCCGCGCGCCCGCGGGCCAGGAGGGGCAGGATGTCGGGCCCGCCGGGCCCCTGGACCAGGCCCAGCGCCCCGGGGGCGCCCGGGTTGAAGGTCAGCAGGCGCATCTCCCGGTCCAGGATGAAGGCGTGGCAGCCCATGGCCTCCAGCAGGGCCGTCACCACGGGACCGTCCAGGGGCCCCGGGAACGCAGGTACCGTGGGGAGCGAATCGGGGCCGAGGCCGGGGATATTCATGTTAAGTTCATTCAAGCAGCCCGCCCGATCCAGCAATTACTCACAAATTAGGATCGAGAAACCGATTTGCAATAAATTTTTAATATGTTTCGAAACGGCAACACGCCCGCGACGACGCGGCATCTTGCTAAAGTGGTCCATCCACGCCTTCGAGCCGAGGAGCCCGCCATCACCGCGCCCCACACCAGAACCGGGAAACAGGAAGCCTCCATGCTCCGGTCCGCCGGAGTCGTGGGCGCGCTCACGCTGCTCTCGCGCATCACCGGGATGCTCCAGAGCCGGGTGGTGGCGTACTACCTGGGGGCGGGCCCCGCGGCCGACGCGTTCCTGGTGGCCTTCCGCATCCCCAACCTCCTGCGCAGGTTCACGGCGGAGGGGACCATGACGTCGGCCTTCCTGCCCACCGTGGGGGAAGTGGAGGCGGTCCGGGGCGAGGCCGCGGCCAAGGAGATGGTGGCGCGGTTCCTGGGAACCCTGGCCCTGCTCCTGACCTGCCTGTGCGCCCTGGGCATCCCCGCCATGGGCCTGCTGGCCGGCCTCCAGGTGATGGGACGCCTGGCCCCCGGCGCCGGCTGGGGGCACCAGGCCGGGCTCCTGGCCGACATCCTCCTGGGCCTGCGGCCCGGGCCCCCGGAATACCTGCTCACCACCACCCTGGCCCGCATCATGTTCCCCTACCTCGCCCTGGTGAGCGTCACCGCGGGCCTCTCGGCGGTCCTGAACCTCAAGGGGCGCTTCGGGCTGCCGGCGTCGGTGTCCACCTTCTGGAACGCCGCCTTCATGGGCATCACGCTGGCCTGCCTCACCTGGGGCCCCCGGGCCTGGCGGTCCCCGGAGCGGGCCGCCCTGGTCATGGCCGTGGCGGTGCTGGCGGGGGGCCTGGTGCAGCTCTTCATCCTCTGGCCGGCCTTCCGGGGCCTGGGCTACGGGATCCGCTGGGGCCTCCACCTCAAGGACCCCGGGGTGCGCACGGCCCTGCGCCGCATGGCGCCGGGAATCCTGGGGACGGGGATCCACCCCATCAACGTCCTCATCTCCACCACCCTGGCCTCCCAGCTGGCGGTGGGCGCCCAGGCGGTGCTCTTCAACGCCAACATGATGAGCGAGATGGTGCTGGGGGTCTTCGCCGCCAGCGTGGCCACCGTGAGCCTGCCGGCCATGAGCCGCCTGGTGGACGCCGGCGACCTTCCGGGCCTGCGCAAGAGCCTGGCGTCGGCCCTGCGGGGCACGGCGGTGCTGGCCATCCCCGGCGCGGTGGGGATGGCGGTCCTGGCCCGTCCCATCATCGCCCTCATCTTCCAGACGGGGCGCTATTCCGCCCGCGACGTGGAATGGACCGCCACCACCCTGGCCTTCCAGGCCGTGGGCATCCTGTTCGTGGCCACGGGCCGGGTGACCGCCCAGTGCCTTTACGCCCTGAAGGACTACCGGCGCCCCGCCTACGCCGCCCTCCTGGGCATGGGGGTGAACGTGGTGCTCTCGTACGTCCTCATGAAGCCCCTGGGCACCGGGGGCATCGCCCTGGCCAACGGCCTGGCCAGCATCGCGGGGCTGGGCTTCATGGCCGCCGGCCTGGGCCGGCGCATGCCGGGGCTCCCGGTGCGGGAGGTGGCGGGCGGCTGGCTCTCCATGGGGACGGCGGCGGCGCTCATGGGACTCCTGGCCTGGCAGGGCGGGCGGTTCCTGGGCCTGTCGGCCTTCCGCGGGCTCTCCGGCACCAGCGTCCGGTTGTTCCCCCTCATCGCCCTGTGCGCGGTCGTGTACGGAGGCCTGCTGCTGCTCTTTCGGGTGCCCGAGGGGGCCTCCCTGGCCGCCATGCTCGCCCGCAAAGCGGGCCGGAAAGGGTGACCCGGGCCCCAATGGGGTGCGGGCGGGCCCGGGCACTGGCATAATCTAGGAACCCACAGGAGTCTTCATGTCCGTCCCCATGCTCGAACTCGCGCCCCAGAACGCTTCGGTCAAGGAGAAGATCCTCGAGGGGCTCTCCGCCATCATCGACCGCTCCAGCTTCGTCCTGGGCGAGAACGTCAAGGGCCTGGAAGCCGAGCTGTCCGAGTATTCCGGCGCGAAATACGCCGTCGGCATGTCCAGCGGCACCGACGCCCTCCTGGTGGCCCTGATGGCCCTGGACATCAAGCACGGGGACGAGGTGATCCTCCCCTCCTTCACCTTCTTCGCCACCGCGGGCGTCGTGTCCCGCCTGGGGGCCACGCCGGTCTTCATCGACCTGGACCCCGAGACCTTCAACGTCACCGGCGCCCTGGTGGAGGCCGCCATCACCCCCCGCACCAAGGCCATCGTCCCGGTGCACCTCTTCGGCCAGCTGGCCGAGATGCCGGCCATCATGGCGGTGGCGGACAAGCACGGCATCCCGGTGCTCGAGGACGCCTGCCAGTCCCTGGGCGCCAAGGGCTGGGGCCGTTCCGCGGGGCAGTTCGGCCAGATGACCGGGTGCAGCTTCTACCCCACCAAGAACCTGGGCGCCTTCGGCGACGCGGGCATGACCCTCATCCGGGACGACGAGGCCCTGGCCGCCAAGGTCCGCCGCCTGCGGGTGCACGGCATGGAGCCCGTCTACGTGCACCACGAGATCGGCATGAACGGCCGCATCGACGAGTTCCAGGGCCTGGTGCTCCGGGCCAAGCTCCCCATGCTCGAGGGCTGGCACGAGGGCCGGCGCCGGCACGCCAAGTGGTACTTCGAACGCCTCACGGCCATCACCCCCGACCTCATGGTCCTGCCCGGGGAGAAGGTGCCGAACGGGCGGCATATCTATAATCAATTCACAGTTCGCGTGAAGGGCGGACGCCGGGACGCCCTCATGGCCCACCTGCGCGGCCTGGGCATCGGCTGCGCCGTCTACTACCCCATCTGCCTCCACGAACAGCCCTGCTTCGAGTATCTTGGCTACAAGAAGGGCCGCCTTGCGGAATCCGAGCTGGCCAGCCAGGAGGTGCTCAGCCTTCCGGTCTACCCGGAAATGACGCCGGCGATGCTGGAGGAAGTGGCCCAGGGGCTGCTGTCCTTCTTCGGGATGAAATAGGGAATTAATTCAAGACTTTCGGGTCGGTTCCCGAATAATAAGTGGTACCTGGGGAAAACCTGCCCCGTTGGGTGTCGTGGGGCCACCGTGAAGATCCGCCGTCCAGCCTGGCTCGATAGCCTGACCGTCACGGTCGTGATCACCCTGTTCCTGGCCCTGGGTTTCCAGACCTGGATGCTCGTGCAGGGCCGCCAGCGGGCCCTCGAGTTCATTTCCACCCGGGCCGCGAACCGGGCCCAGGCCACGGCCCACCGGGTCCAGGAGATCCTCAAGGAGGTGGACCTCATCCTCCTGGACGTGCGGGAGCACCTGGACGGGGACGACCTGGCCCGGCGCGCCGCCGACCCGCGCAAGGACGCGGCCATGCGGACCTTTCTCCGCCAGCAGGCCGCCAAGATCCCGCAGGTCCGGATGCTGCATGTGATCGACCGGGACGGCTGGTACCACTTTTCCACCGTCGACCCCCTGCCGCCCGTGAACATCTCGGACCGCAGCTATTTCCAGGAACAGCGGGACGCCATCGCGGACGAGATGAGGGTTTCCGACCCGTTCCTGGGCCGGGTCTCCCAGCGCTGGGGCGTCTTCCCTTCCCGGCGCGTCACGGATTCCCGGGGGCGCTTCGCGGGCATCGTCGTGGCCACGCTGGACACCCAGACCCTGGGCTCGGTGATGGTGGCGGTGGACCAGTCGCAGTGGGTGCTGTCCCTGCACGCCATGGACCACCAGCTCATCGCGCGCTCCCCGGCGGGGCCCATCGGAACCCGCATTCCCGAGGGGCGGCTGGATTCCATCTGGAAGGGGCCCACCGTGTTCCAGGGGATCGCCATGGGCGAGGCGAAGCCGCACATCTGGGCCGGCTGGCAGGTGCCGGGCACCACGCTCTACACCGTGGCGGGGTACTCGAAGGCGCGCGCCCTGGCCCAATGGCGGCGGGACCTGCAGATCAACGCCGTGGTGGCCTGCCTCCTGGTGGCCGGATGCGTGGGCATCCTCATCCTCCTGGCGCGGGACCGCAGGGCCGCCAGTTCCGCCATCCTTCTCCAGGAGCGCCTGGCCATCGCCGCCCAGGGCGCGGGCATCGGCATCTTCGACTGGGACCTGCTCCAGCGCCGGCTCCACTGGGACGACGGCATGTACCGCCTCATGGGCCTAAGCAGGGAGGACCTGCCCTCCCCCGGGGCCACCTGGATGGACCATGTGGATGCCCGGGACCGGGACCAGGTCGTCCAGGACTTCCAGGCGGCCCTGGCGGACGAGGGCCTCCACGTGAACCAGTTCCGGATCCGGTGGCCGGACCAATCCCTGCGCCACCTCCGCATCGCGGCCCGCAACCTCCGGGACGGCACGGGCCAGGCGGTGCGCATGGTCGGCATCGTCTACGACGTCACCCAGGCCGAAAAGGCCCAGGAGGACCTGCGGAACAGCGAAGCCTACTTCCGCACCCTGTTCGAGGCCGTGCCCGCGGCCGTGGCGGTACTGCGCGACGGCCAGGTCATCGATTCCAATCCTCGGTACCTGCAGGTCTTCCAGGCCACGGACCCGCCCTGGGTCCTGGCCCCAACCCGCCAGCCCGACGGCAGCCACTCCCGCGACCACGGCGAACGCCTGGCCGCCGCGGCCCGGGCCGGCGAGGTGCAGCGCGTCAACTGGCAGTGCCGGCGTCCGGACGGGTCCCTGTTCGACACCGAAATCACCGTCACCGGGTTCCGGCACCGGGAGGACGACCTGCTGATGGTCATCGTCCGGGACCTGACCGCCATCCGGGAAATGGAGATCAAGCTCCACCAGGCCCAGAAGCTGGATGCCCTCGGGCAGCTGGCGGGGGGCGTGGCCCACGACTTCAACAACATGCTTTCGGCCATCCGCTCGGCGGCCGAGCTCCTGCAGGAGGAGGCCCCCGGGGAACGCCCGGCGCGCCTGGCCGGCACCATCGTGGCCGCGGCGGACCGGGCGGGGCAGCTCACCCGGCAACTGCTGGCTTTCGCCCGGAAGGGCAAGATCCTCTCCACCCCTACCGATGTTCATCTCATCATCAACGAGGCCGTGACCCTCCTGGAACGCACCATCGACCGCCGGATCCGCATCGAGCAGCGGTTCCTCGCCGCGGACGCCACGGTGGTGGGGGATCCCACCCAGATCCAGAGCGCCCTCCTCAACCTGGCCGTCAACGCCCGGGACGCCATGCCCGAGGGCGGCCTGCTCACCTTCGCCACCGAGACGGTGCCCATCGAAGGGCCCGCCTGCGCGCAGGGAAGCTTCTGGCTCGAACCGGGCGAGCACCTCCACGTGACGGTGGCGGACCAGGGCTGCGGCATCCCGGAAGCCAACCTGAACCACATCTTCGATCCCTTCTTCACCACCAAGGAGGCCAGCAAGGGCACCGGCCTGGGCCTGGCGGCGGTGTTCGGGACGATGGCTTCCCACAAGGGTGCGGTCACGGTGGAATCCCGGGAGGGGGAAGGCACCGTCTTCCACCTCTACCTGCCCCTGGCCCAGGCCGGAGTGCGGGAGGCCCAGGCCGCCGCCCCGGGCCCCCTTCCCGTCGGCACCGGCCGGATCCTGGTGGTGGAGGACGAGGACCTGGTGCGCACCGCCACGACCTTGTCCCTGGAATCCCTGGGCTACGAGGTCCACCCGGTGGCCGACCCGGAAGCCGCCCTGCGCCACTACGCGGACCATCACGCGGGCATGAAGGCCGTGATCCTGGACATGGTCCTGCCCGGGTCCTCCGGGGAACGCCTGGCCGCGGACCTGCGGGCCGTCGATGCGGCCGTGCCCATCGTCCTGGTCAGCGGCCTGCCCCGGGCCGCCACTCCCGCCCAACTGCGGGCGCAGGGCATCGCGGGGTTCCTGCAGAAGCCCCTGGACCGCCGGGAGCTCGGGGACCTGCTGGCGGGACTCTAGGACCTCCTAGCTGTCCAACTCTTCCTTGCGCCCCGTCTGGCCCATTTCCAGCAAACGGTCATTGGCGCGCCCGGCCCATTCGCTGCCGGGGTAGCTCTCCACCAGCTTCTGGTAGAAGCCCTTGGCCTCATCCTTGTACTTGGCCAGTTCATCCTTCACCAGCTCCGTGAAGGCCTTGGTGTACTCCTTCAGTTCCTCCTTGGTGAGCTTGGAGGCATCATCCTTCTTGACCTTGGCCAGCCAGTCCTTGTTGAACTGCTTGATGACCTCGGTGTTGACGGGGCGCTGGCGCATGGCCTCGCCCAGGTAGTAGTACGCCCGTTCCCGGTCCACGTACTCGGGGTAGGTCTCCATCAGCGACTTGAGCCGCATCTCGGCGGGGGCGAACTGGTAGTTCTTCACCATGAAGATGCCCACCATGAGCTCGGATTCCGCCAGGCGCCGCCAGCACTGGGTGACCTTGGCCTTGGCGTCCACGGCGTAGGCGGAACCCGGGGCCTCCTTCAGGAGGGTCTGGAAGGCTTCCAGCGCCCTGCGGGTTTCCGACTGGTCCCGCTCGGCGTTCTCGATAACCGCGTAGTGGCAGAGGGCGATGCGGTACAGGGCGTAGTCCCTGCGCTCGTGGCGGGGGAAGTAGTTCAGGAAGCTCTGGTACTCCACCAGGGCCTCGGGGTAGGTGGACGTCGACCCGAAGAAGAAACTGTCGGCGATCAGCAGCTTGGCGAGGGGGAATTCCTTGGAGGAGGGCAGACGCTCTTCGATGACCCGCAGCACCTTGCGGCCCTCGTCCCATTTGCCGTTCTGCAGGTAGATCTCTCCCTCGGCCAGGATCTGGGCCGCGGTCTGGCCCGCGGCCTCCTCGGGCTTGGCCTTGGGCTTGCGGCAGGCCGCCGCCCCGACCAACAGCAGGACGCCGCAGGCGAGAGTGGGAAGCGTTCGGGAGAGGTTCATGGATTTCCTTTGGATTCTCAATTCAACATGGCGGCAGGGAGGGCATTGGTTCCTGCGTTGGCGGGAAAAACCTTGGCCAGCCAATCCTCGGTGATGCGTTCGGCGTCGCTCCGGCGCAGATCGTGGAAGACCTCGTGAAGGAAGCCCGCGAGCCGGTGCCGCTCCAGCCGCTCCGGAGGCACGGCCTTCCACAGCGCGTCGGCCGCGTCGGGATCGGCGACGGTGTCCTGGCCAGCCTCCAGGAGGAGGATGGGGCGGTCCAGTTCGGCCCCCATGGGCAGGATCTCGCGCCGCCCCTCCTCCATGGCGTCCAGGAAGGCCGCGGTGACGAGGTGGTGGCAGAGGGGGTCGTCCCAGTAGCGCTGGACCAGGACGGGGTCGGAGCAGACCTGGGTCTTGTCCCCCTTGATGTCCAGGGGCCGGTGGGGGGCCACGTACAGCAGGACCTTCTGCAGGACCCGCAGCGCAAGGGGAATCTCCCGCAGCACGACCGCGGGGCTGGAGGCGATGAGGCCGTCCAGGGCGTCCGGGTGCCAGAGCAGGACCAGCAGCCCCACCAGGCCCCCGAAACTGTGCCCGAGCAGCACCTGGGGCCACACGGGCCGCAGGGACCCCCGGCTCAGGGTGTCGTTCAGCCGCTCCTGGCGCAGGACCAGGGCCAGGTCCTCCACCGGGGCCTTGATGCCCCGGGCGTCGCCCCGGACCCCGCCGCTGCGCCCGAAGCCCTGGTGGTCCATGGCGGTGACGGACCAGCCGGTGCGGTGCAGCCACCGGGCGGTGTGCCGGTACCGCTCCCCGTGCTCCCCGTATCCCGGGGCGATCACCACCCGGCCGCGGGGGTCGGGGTGGTCCCACCGCGCCCAGGCCAGGGGGGCGCCCCCATGCCCGGTCAGGAACCCCCTGGCGGTGGGCTCCATGTCCTCGGGCAGGATGGAAAGGTTCTCCGGCATCCCATGAGGATACCTTGGGATTCACGGAACTTGGCCCCCCAGGTTTCAGAAGGGGCCCCGGAACGGCTACGATGGGGGGATGGACTTCGAAAGCCTCGTCAGAGCGAAGAATGAACTGGAACCCCGGGTGGCGCAGCTGCGCCGGCACCTGGATCCCGACCGCAAGCTCCTCGAACTCGAACAGTTGGAAGAGCAGACGGCTGCCCCGGGCTTCTGGGACAACCCGGAGGCCGCCAAGCCCATCCTCAAGAAGCGCGGCGTCCTCCAGGACGAGGTGTCCCTGGCCAAGCGGCTCGGAGGCGGCCTGGACGACCTGGACACGGCCCTGGAGCTGGCCCGGGACGACGCCGGCATGCTCCTGGAGGCCGAGTCCCTGGAAGGGGACCTGCGGCGCCTCATCGAGGACGCCGAGCTGCGCATGATGCTCTCCGGGGAACTGGACGCCAGCAACGCCATCGTGGCCATCGCCCCGGGCGCCGGCGGCACCGAGAGCTGCGACTGGGCCGCCATGCTCCTGCGCATGTACCTTCGCTACTGCGAGGCCAAGGGCTGGAAGACCGAGATGCTCGACTACCAGGACGGGGACGAGGCCGGCATCAAGGGCGCGACCTTCCTGGTGTCGGCCCCCTACGCCTACGGCTACCTGAGGGCCGAGGCCGGCGTGCACCGCCTGGTGCGCATCTCCCCCTTCGACGCGGCCAAGCGCAGGCACACCAGCTTCGCCGCGGTCTACGTCAGCCCCGAGCTGGACGACACCATCGAGATCGAGATCCCCGAGAAGGACCTGCGGGTGGACGTGTTCCGCGCCAGCGGCGCCGGCGGCCAGCACGTGAACCGCACCGAGAGCGCCGTGCGCTTCACCCACCTGCCCACGGGCCTCGTGGTGAGCTGCCAGAACGAGCGCAGCCAGATCCAGAACCGCGCCACGGCCCTGAAGGTCCTCAAGGGCCGCCTCTACGAACTGGAGCGGCGCAAGTTCGAGGAGAAGGTGGCCCAGGCCTCCGGCGAGAAGTCCGACGTGGCCTGGGGATCGCAGATCCGCAGCTACGTGCTGGCCCCCTACCAGATGGTCAAGGACCACCGCACCCTCGAGGAGACCAGCCAGACCCAGAAGGTCCTGGACGGCGACCTGGACGCCTTCATCCGCACGCAGCTCCTGGCCAAGAGCCTCAAGACCGAGTGAAAGCCCACTGCGACCTCTGCCTGTCCCCCATCGCCGAGACCCGGACGGTCCGGCACCTGGAGGGCGGCACGCTGGAATTCTGCTGCCCGGGCTGCGCCACGGTGTACGGCATCCTGGGCCCCGAGGAGGCCCGGCGCATGGGGCCGCGCTTCAAGGGCGAAGCCGGCGGGGACGCCGAACTGCCCCCGGGGCCCTACCTGGAGCTCTGGCTCAAGATCGACGGCATCGCCTGCGCGGCCTGCGCCCCCCTGGTGGAAGGCATCCTCCAGTCCCGCCCCGGCGTGGTGAAGGCCACGGTCGAGACCGTCTCCGAGGTCGCCCAGGTGCTCTACGCCCCGGGGCGGGTCACCAAGGAGGCCATCGCGGACCACTGCGCGCGCCACGGATTCCCCGCCCGCGAGCAGAGCCCCCTGGACCCCGAGGAGGCGCGCGACGCCGGCGTCCACGGCCCCCTGCGGCTCGTCCTGGCCATCGTCCTGGGCGCCAACGCCATGATGAACGCCATGGTCATGTACGCCGCCTTCGCCCACGACACCGGCGCGCGCTGGCTGGCGGACCTGGTGTTCATGGAGCGGATCTACGACCCCGATCCCCTCCCCCTCAACGTGCGCGACGCCTTCACGCTCACCACGGGCCTGGCCGCGCTTCCGGTGCTGCTCTACTGCGGCTGGCCCATCATGGTCACCGGCTGGCGCCGCATCCGGCTGGGTTCGCCCAACACCGACAGCCTGGTGGGCTTCGGCGCCCTGCTGGCCTTCGTGGTGAGCCTCTACTCCGCCCTGGTGCTCCACACCCACCACGTGTACTTCGACACGGCCTCCATGCTGGTGTCGCTGCTGGTGGTGGGCCGCGCCATCGAGGGCGGCGCCCGGCGCAAGGCCCGCAGGGCCGTGGCCGGCCTCCTGCAGCTCTCGGCGCCCAGCGCCGAGGTGCTCGTGGACGGCGTCTGGCTCGAGAAGGCCCTGGACCAGGTGGCGCAGGGGGACCGCGTGCGGGTCCGCCAGGGCAACCGGATTCCCGTGGACGGGCGGGTGGTGGAAGGCGAGGGCTGGGCCGACACGTCGTCCCTCACCGGAGAGTCCCTCCCCGAGGCCCTGGGACCGGGGGGCATGGCCTTCGCCGGAACCCTGCTGGCCTCGGGCACCGTGGAACTGGAGGCCGTGGCCGTGGGCGCCGACACCCGGCTCGCCCAGATCGTCCAGCGGGTGCGGCGCACCCTGGCGGCCCGCGCCCCCATCCAGCTCCTCGCGGACCGCATCGCGGCCGTGTTCATGCCCGTGGTCATCGCCCTCTCCCTCCTGGCCGGGTTCGTGGCCTACGCCCGCGCCGCCACGGCCGTCCAGGCCCTCATGGCCGGCGTCGCCGTGCTGGTGGTGGCCTGCCCCTGCGCCCTGGGCCTGGCCACGCCCATGGTGCTGGTGGCCGCGGTGGCCGAGTGCGCGAGGCGCGGCATCCTCCTCAAGGGCGGCGAAGTCCTGGAGAAGGCCCGCGGCATCAAGGCGCTGGTCCTCGACAAGACCGGCACGCTCACCACGGGCCGGCTCGATTTCACCGGGGCCCGCCTCGCCGCGCCCGCGGGCGAGGCCCTGGCGCTGGCCGCGGCCCTCGAGGAGATCTCCGTCCACCCGCTGGCCGAGCGCATCTTCCGGGAAGGGGCCACCCGCGCCCTGGCCGGGGGCCAGGCCCTTCCCCGGGTGGAGGACCGCGTCAACCACCCCGGCCTGGGCGTCTCGGGCACCCTCATGGGCGAACCCGTCCTGGTGGGCCGCCCTTCCTGGCTGCGGGCCCAGGGCGTGGCCGCGCCCGAGGCCTGGTGGTCCGGGGACGGCCTCGAAGGGTCCCTCGTGATGGTGGCCCGCGGCGGCGCGGCCCTGGCCCTGTGGGGCCTGGGCGACAGCCTGCGCCCCGAGGCCCCCGCCGCCGTGGCCGCCCTGCGGCGCATGGGGATCGACTGCTGGCTGGTGAGCGGCGACCGCCCCGAAGCCTGCATGAAGGTGGCCGAGCGGGTAGGCATTCCCGCCGACCGCGTGGTGGCCGGAGCCCTACCGATCGAAAAGGGCGAGAAACTCGCGTGGATTCAGCAGAACATCGGACCCGCCGCCATGGCCGGCGACGGCGTGAACGATGCCGTCGCGCTCTCCCAGGCGGACCTGGGCATCGCCATGGGAAGCGGCGCCGGCGTGGCGCTGGAGACGGCGGGCCTGGTGCTGGTGCACCGCGACCTTCGCCGGATTCCCGTGTTCCTGGCCCTCGCCCGCCTCGCCATGCGCCGGGTGCGCCAGAACCTCGGATGGGCGCTGGTCTACAATGCCATGCTCGTCCCTCTGGCGCTGACCGGTCACATCCATCCGATCCTGGCCGCGACGGCCATGATGGCTTCAAGCATCAGTGTGGTGGTGAACAGCGCCCGGAAGCTCTCTTTGGATTCCAGGCCAAGGGATCTTGAAACGGTGGCTTGACATTTAATTGATGTTTATTTTGTTTTAAGTGGATCAATAAAAAAGATGCCTTGCAGAACCGGCACGGGAGATTAGAATTATCGGTGCCGATCGACAACACAGCTGTGCACGGGTCAATCGCCACCCCCGCCTTGGCCCATCCTCCCTTTTTTACACACACTTTTAAAGTCATCCATTGCCTCAACCCATGGGCAAGGGTTCCATGCCGCTTGCACTCAAGCGACATGGAACCCACATTTAATCGTTCCACACGGGAGATGTCATGTTCAATTCAAAACCAGCCATGATTCTTCTCTGCGCCGCGGGCACCCTCGCCGCCCAGGGCGGCGTCGACCTGAACAGCCTGGCGTCCGCGGCCAAGCGCTATGCCTCCCAAGGCCTCCAGGGCACCCATTCCCCCGCGACCCTGGATCTTCGCCTGGTGCGGGGCGACAACGGCGGCAACCCCGCCTTCCTCATGTCCAAGGCCAGCGACGTCCAGCGCTGGACCCTGTTCTACCAGGCCCTGTACCAGGGGCCCGAGGAGGCGGGTTCCGTCCTGCCCCGGCCCCGCTCCGCGAGCGTCAAGTGCACCAAGGGCGTCTTCTCGGATTTCTTCCTCTCCACACCCCCCATTCCGGGATGCAAGTCCATGGAGTTCACCTGGGTCGCCCTCAGCCTGGACGCGGCCATCGCCAGCCTGAACGCCAACGGCTACGTGCGCGGGTTCTCCCAGGTGGAAACGAAGCGGCCCGATGGCCAAGGCTATCCCGATGAGCTCGTCTACGTGTTCACCTGTCCCTGGGAACGCGCGAAGGTGGCCATCTCCGGGAACACCGGAGCCCTCGCCTGGTACCAGATGTACTGAACCGGGACACCGGCGCAGGTAGTCTGGAGGGCGACAAGGATGCCGCCCATGGACCCAGCCCGCCTCCGCGCCTTCGTTCTCCCCGCCCTGACCCTCCTGGCAGCGCCGGCCACCGCGGCCGGCACCCAGGCCCCCCATGCCGCCTGGCGCACCCTCTCCACCGCCCACTACCGGATCCACTACCCGCCGTTCCTGTCGGACTGGGCCCAGGACGTGGGCTCGCGCATCGAGGGCATCCACGCGAAAGTCGTCGCACTCGTGGGGTATGAAAGCCCCCGCCCCGTCCAGGTGCTCCTGGTGGACCCCATGGGCGAGCCCAACGGCATGGCCCTGCCCCTCCTGCCCTACCCCTACGTGGTTCTGTGGGCCACGGAGCCCCGAAGCGACGACCTCCACGGCAACGCCTTCGGAACCTGGACGGAAGAACTGGTAAGCCATGAAATGACCCACATTCACCACCTCCTGCGCCCCAGCCGGGCGCGGACCGTCCTGGACAACCTTTACGGCCTGCCCATCGGGCCTCTGGTCCTGAAGTGCCCCCGCTGGGTCACCGAGGGCTTCGCGACCCTCGCCGAAGGGCGCATCACCGGCACGGGCCGGCCCCACAGCGCGCTCCGGGCCGCCCTGATCCGCCAGTGGGCGCGGGCCGGAAAGCTCCCCTCCTACGGAGCCCTGGACGGCGCCCAGGGATTCCTGGGCGGCAACATGGCCTACCAGGTCGGTTCCGCCTACCTCGAGTGGCTGGAGCGGCAGCGCCCCGCCCAGCCCGAGGTCCTGAGAAACCTGTGGAAGCACCTGGCCTCGCGGCGCAACCGTTCGTTCGACGAGGCCTTCCGGGCGACCTTCGGCTTTGCCGCGGTGGACGGGTACCAGCGCTTCCAGGCCGAAGCGGCCCACGACGCCCTGGAATGGGAACTCCACCTGAAGGCCCAGGGGTTGAGGGAAGGCGACCTGTTCCTGCGCACCGGCGGCGGCCTGCGGGACCTGGCGGTGAGTCCGGACGGGACCCGGATTCTGGCGTCGCTGGCGGCCCGGGGCCAGTCCGGCCTGCGCATCTGGAAGCTGCGGGATCCGGAGGCCGCCTCCAGGCCTTCGAAGGCGGCCAAGGCCGATCCCTTCAACTTCGTGGAAGACGTGGCCCCCGAGAGTCCCTCGCGCACCCCCGCGGCCGTCCTGCCCGCCCTGGACCACCGCACCCCCCACGGGGCGGAGTGGGTCGACGACGCCACCGTGCGCTTCCAGCTCAAGCGCGCCGATTCGGAGGGGACCCTCCGGTCCCGTCCCGCCCTTTGGCGTCCCGGGGCCGGCGTGGACCGCGCGCCCGCGACCGTGCCCCCGGCCCGGTGGCGCACCCTGGAGCCGGTGCACCGCGGCGCGGCCTGGATGCTGGAACTGGAAGGACGGCGCGTGCCCCTGCCGGGGCAGGCCGTGGGCAAGGCCTTCCTGGACGAGGCCAGGGGCCTCCTGTGGGCCGGCTGCGAGGTGGACGGCGGCGTGGAGGTGGTGAAGGTGCCTTTCATCCGCGAAGGCGGCGTCCCGTCCTTCCAGGCCGCCCAGGCCATGACCCGCACCGTGGGCGGCGCCTGGAACCCCGCCCCCAGCCCCGACGGGAAGACCCTCTTCTTCACCACCCTGGACGCCCGGGGCATGGAGATCCGGCGGCTGGACCTGGGGTTGCCCCCCCTCGGGGCCGCGCCCGCGCCCGAACCGCGGTTCCTCACCACCCGCACCGTCCTGCCCCCTCCCGCCGAACCCGCGGCCCTGCCCCGGGCGCCGGGCCCGCTTCCCACGACCCCCTACCGCGCCGCGTCCGAGGCCTGGGCCTGCTCGGGATGGAGGAGCGTGTGCNNACGATCCAGGTGGGGTCGGGCGCCACCCTCGCCCCCATGGGCACCGCCTGGCAGGTGGGCCTTTCCGGGGCCGATCTCCTGGGGCGCCTTTCCTGGCAGGCCCTGGCGGGCTTCGGGGACGACGCGGGGCCGCGGGGCGCCATGGCCGGCTTCAGCAGCGCGGCGTGGGCCTGGCAGCCGGCGTTCACCGTCTTCAGCGCCACGGCGCGCCCCTCCCGCCAGCGCTTCGTGCCGGCCGCCGGCGACGCCCGTCGCCAGGGCGCCGAACTGTCCTTCACCTGGGAAGACCGGGGGGAGGTGCCCTTCTGGTTCAGCCCCGTGGCCGCCTCCGAGCGGGTGGACCCCCTGGATTCCGGCCCGGCCCGCACCCGCAGCCTCCTGGGGTTCCGGGCCGGAATGGAGGCCCTGTGGGCCCGGGGCGAATGGGGCTTCGCCCTGCGCCCGAACCTCCAGTGGTTCCCCGGAACCACCTCGGGGAACCGGTGGAACCTCCTGCGGGCCGAAGTGGCCCTGCGCCTGGAGAACCCCGCGGTCCCCGTGACCCTGCGGACCTCCGGGGGCCGGATCGTCCAGGGAGAAGCGGGGGGCGAGGCCTTCCACCTGGGCGGCACCGCCACCAGCCTCCTGCCCGCGAGCCTGGACTGCGACCGGGTGGACCAGGCCGCCCTGCCCGCGCGCCTGGCCACGGGGGACCGGTTCCTCCGGTGGCGGGGGGAAGCCGGCGGCGCCCTCCGCGCCTACCTCGAGGGCACCGCCCTCTGGACCCCGGGCCCGGGGCGGCCCCCCTTCACCCGTGTGGCGGGCCTGGAATACACCCTGGAGACCCCCCTGGGCGCGGCCGGCGCGGAGTTCCTCAGGCGCATGCGGGTCCAGGCCGGCTTCCATCGGCCCCTGGACGGTCCCATGAAGGGCCGTTCGGTTGGGACCCTGAGCCTGATGCTGCGCCCCTAGAGAGACTCCATGTTCCTGGCGGCCCTGGTCCTGACGTCGGCCCTGCTCCACGCGCTGTGGAACGCGCTGCTCAAGCGGGCCGCCGACATCGAAGCCGCGTCCCTGGGCATCCTGGCGATCTCGTTCCTGGCCACCGGGGCCGTCTCCGCCCTCCTGCCGGGCCCGGCCTTCCCCACGGGCGCGTCCCTGGCCTGGGGGCTGGGCGCGGGCGTGTTCGAGGGGCTCTACTTCCTCGCCCTCGCCAGGGCCCTCGGGACCTCGCCGCTGGGGTGGAGCTACACCTGGATGCGCGGGGGATCCCTCCTGGTGGTGTGGCCCGTCTCGCTCCTCCTGCTGGGGGAATCCCTGCGGCTCACGTCCGCCCTGGCGGTGGGGGCCGTGGGGCTGGGCCTGGCCTTCATGGGCCTCGTCCCCGGCCGCGGCGCGGACCG
>DBMS01000175.1 GCA_002297665.1 Holophagaceae bacterium UBA692
TGGCCCACGGCTGGGAGGGGATCGGCGAGGGCCTCTCGAAGGAGAGGATCCAGGCCATCCGGCTCCGGCTGGGCGTGCCCGGCGTGCTGGACACGGTCATCCGGACGCGGGCCCACTACCTCGGCCCGTTGCCCAGGACCGAGGCCAACGTCCGGCTCCTCAAGGTGCTGGGCGGGGGCGTCCCGAAGAACGCCCTGCTCGTCCCCATCCTCGGGCTGGGGCGCGTGGTGAACGTGATCTACGCCGACGGCGGCCGCGGGGCCATGGTCGACGCCGGCGGCGTGGGCGAGCTCCTCATCCTGGCGACCCGCATCGCGCAGAGCTACGCGGCATTGGTGGCGAGGGTCTGATGGCCGCCACCGTCCAGTACTTCATGCTCCCCGAGGACGAGCGCGCGCTCTTCCGGCTGCTGGCCCGGCGCGAGGTGACCGTCTACCCGGAGCTGGTCCCGCCCGGCTATGCGCCGCTGGCCGCCGGCGAGGACACCCCGGCCAGCCTGGTGCTGCCCGCCTACTACCTGGCCCTGGAGCGGCTCGGCCCGGTCGTGGTCCACCCCGTGAAGCGCGGACCGGACCGGGGGATGCTCGCCATCGAGGAGATCCCCTCGCCGGTGTTTCACTACGAGCGCTCCCTGCCCAACGAGGACGGGGAGCTGGTGGCGGGGCGGCTGTGGGCCGAGCTGGACGTGACCGACGACCCGGGGAGCCGGCTGGGGAAGCCCCACGCCCTGAAGGTGCTCTTCTCGGAGGTCCAGGACCTCTTCAAGAAGAGCTGGCGGCGGAGCGATCCCAAGGGGTTCTGGGTCGGGCCGCACGCGGCCACCGCCTGGAAGCGTGCCGACCTGAAGCTCCGCGAGCCGGGGCACAGGGGACGGCTCATCGGCGTGTGGCGGTGACGGCCGGGCCGTTGACGCAGGGCGCCCGGACCGGGTACACGGGAAACCTTGACCATGGCCCTATCCTCTAGATATAAGGCCGCCCTCGCCGGGGTCCTCGTGGCCTTGCCGGTGCTCGCCCTCGCCGAGCCTCGAGTGGCGGGTGTGGTGCTNNCCGGATCCCGAAGAGCTGGGACGAGACCATCCGGTTCTATCGACAGACGTACCCGCCGAGGTATACAAGGCGGCTCATCGCCGAGCAGCCCGGCGTGAAGGCCGTGCACATCGACAACCCGGACGCGAAGCCGGGCCTCTGGGAAGGGCTGAACATCTACGAGACGAAGGGCGAGGTCCGCATCTTCGTGCTCGTGAAGCGGAAGTGAGGTTCTTGGGGAATCGTCTAACGGCAGGACGCCAGACTCTGGATCTGGCTATCTAGGTTCGAATCCTAGTTCCCCAGCCAGTCGAGGTTGCCCCGGGGCCGCCTGCCCGGCCGACGGGGCGAGAAAAGAGAGGAAATGGCCCGTTAGTCTAGCGGTTAGGACGTCGGCCTCTCACGCCGAAAACATGGGTTCAAGTCCCGTACGGGTCACCATCCGCCCCCTGCAACCCTCGTCCAGTTGCAGGGGGTTTTTCGCTCGCGGACTGCAAGGGTCCGGGCGCTGAAGCTGCCGTGCATCGAGCCCTCGGCGGTGGTCGGGTGAGGGTCTAGTCCGGGCGTCCGCTTGGGTGAGCGGACCCACGGGCACGGAATCGTTCCGTCCGAGCCCACCAGCTTGACGACTTCGGCCGTGGCCGAGAGGCATGGCCTGGCCCTCCCGGCCATGCCTCCCGGCGTGTCCTCTTGCTGTGGGTCTGTGGAACAGATGGCCGATTCAGACGTGCGCGGCCGCATCGAAGACGGCGGCCGAGAACGAATCGCCAGCCGCCCAGGCGTTCGCTGCTAGCTTGTGGAAGAACTTCTCCTGGGCGGCGTCGCCGCCGGTGACGCTGCGCAGTTCCTCCTCCCGCAGGGGGTGAACTGCCTTCGGCGTGGTCGCGGTGGGCTTCTTGGACATCGCGGTATCCTTTCCTTTTCTCAGCCCTGGGGGCTGAATCCGGTATGTGACTGCTCGCCAGGGTCGACGGTGCCCGAGCCCGGACCTGACCGGCGGCCCATCGTGGACGGCAGAGCCGGTACAACCCGCGTTCCTTGAAGTACCCGGAGCGCCCGGCGATGGGGTCGACCTCGCGGGCGAGCGCGACGGGACTGAATCGCCCACGCCGGGTGCGCTCCCTGGCGACCACTTGGACCGCCTGCCAGATGACGCGGAGACGCTTCTTCGCGTCTTCCTGCGTACGACCTCGGCGCACCAGGGAAGGCTGTCACCCTGAGTGCAATCACTCAGGGTGATTCTCGCGGCGCGGCTCGATTGCGTTCCTCGAAGCCTTGGCGTGGGCCGGTGACTCGCAGCGCCGTGCGGGGGCGCGGAGCGCCCGCCAGCTCGTCTCCCCGATCTCGGCGGATGCGGCCCCGCCGGCGTTCCCGGCCGGGGGTCGGCAACCGAGACGCCCGTGGACAGCGTTGCGGGAGTGCTGAACGCGTGGCCCCGCCGCGAGAGCGGAGGGTGCGCGCTTGGTGGCGTGCACGCCAACGGGACAAGCGTCGCGCAGCCTTCGTCGAGCTCTCCTACAGGATCCCCTGGGACTCGACGCGGTTCTTCGATCTCGTGGTCGATACGGGCAAGGTCCAGCCCGGACAGGCCGTCCCCATCATCGCCCAGGTCAGCCGCGTCGCGCGGGGCGAGGGCGGCGTCGGAGGGAAGCTCGCTGGCGACGACGATCCCGTGGTGCGCGACGCCATCGCCGATGCACTGGGGTGTCGCGCGGAGCACATCGAGCGCGGCGGGCACCAACCCCAGGCCCCGGTCACGGCCTGAGCGTCTGCTCGACGACGCCATGCTCCGCGGGGGCCGCATCCAGCCACCCGCCCGTGAAGCCTGCCCTGCGCAGCCCGGTGGTCAGGTAGCTGCACTTCTTCAGGAGATCCCAGAGGAACCCCGAGCGGTAGTTCTCGATCATCAGCACGATGGGCCCCTCGTCGATGCCCAGGTACTGGGTGGCGAACCAGCCGCTCGACCCGTCCGCGCCGCGGTAGGAGAGGTTGAAGGCGTCCTTGAAGCCGTATCGTCCGTAGACCCGGTAGCCGAAGGTGTCTCGCAGCCCCACCAGCGTGGGGACGGCCAGCTCCGGTGCGAACGGGACGGAGCCGCCCACCGCCGAGGGCGCGATGGTGCCGTCGTCCGTGGAGGAGTCCGGCCCCGCCCCACGCGCCCAGTACGCATGGAAGCGCGTGGCGCGCCGCTCGGCGGCTGGATCGAGCGGGCCGTCCGAGGCGGTCAGGCCCCACACCCGCGTGCCGTATCCCTCCCAGCCCCCGGGATTGGCGACGCAGTAGTTCCGGTTGGCGTAGGTGGCGCGCACCGAGTTCACGAAGTAGTCGCTCTGCCGGGCGCGCATGTAACGGTCCTGGATACCGCGGAAGTCGATCCAGACGTGTGAATACTGGTGCCCGAAGAGCGGGCCGAACTGGAAGGAGGCCTGGCCCTGGAAGGTGCCCCAGACCTGGGACTTCGTGTACTCGGGCCAGGCGGCGGCGGGGATGGGGTGGGTGGGCGAGCCCATGGCCAGGAACTCCAGGAGCATCGCCTCCATGTAGCCGTGCCAGTCCCAGGTGTTGAAGCCTTCTTCCGGCGTCCAGCCCATGCTGACGCGGTTGGCGCGGGGCATGGCCCAGGTCCACTCGACCCGCTCGTTGAGGCGGTTCGCGATGGCGCGGATCTCGGCTTCGGCGGGCCGGTCGAAGTAGGCCCGGCAGGTGAGGGCGCCCGCGATGAGCAGGGCGGTGTCGATGGTGGAGAGCTCGACGTTCTTGAACCGGAGTCCGGTCTTCATGTCGAGGAAGTGGTAGTAGAAGCCCCGGTAGCCCGATACGTTGACGGGATCGGGGCCCTGGGGGGCCCGCTCCAGGAAGCGCAGGGTCTTGAGGACCCGCTGCGCCGCCTGGTCACGGGTGACGTAGCCCCGCTCGGCGCCGATGACGTAGGCCGTCAGCCCGAAGCCCACCGCCGAGATGCTGGCGAAGGAAGGGGTGGGATGGCGGTCCGGGATGAGGCCCGTCCCCGGATCCGCTGTGTCCCAGAAGAACTGGAACGTCCGCTGTTCCAGCAGATCGATGAATGCCTGGTCCGAAAGCTCCGGCACGGGGGGGGCGGGCGCGGCGGCGCCGCAGGCGGTGGATGCCGCCAGCAGCAACGCCAGGCCAACGGACGCCGTTTTCATGGATGTAAACGTTCCCATGTCGGTTGGACCTTCCTGCTCAGAACTGGAACGTGGCGCCGAACTGGATGCGGCGGCCGGTCATGGCGTCCGTGGGCTGGCCGAACTTCTCGGCCGCGCCCGCGGATCCGTCAATGTAGCCGGAATCCCAGCCGTAGAGGAAGTTGTTGTAGTTGAAGACATTGAGCGCTTCCACGTTCACGCCCAGCCGGGTCTTGCCGATCCGGAAGTCCTTCTGGAGCTTCAGGTCCACGGAGCGGTAGCCCCAGGCGTCGGGGATGATGAAGCTGTACTTCTTGGGCCGGCCGGCGTTGTAGTGGAAGTGGCGCTGGTTGTAGCCCCAGCCGTTGGTCACGTCCCAGATGGTGTAGGGCTTGCCGGAGCTGAGGGTGATCAGGCCGCTGAGGCGGAAGCCGTAGGGCAGGCTGACGATGCCGTCCATGACCAGGCGGTTGCGCTCGTCGTCGGCGGTGGGGTGCTTGCCGTAGGCCTCGGCGTTGACGAAGTCCAGGCTGAAGAGGTCGTTGCCGGTCTGCTTGGCGCTGGAGAGGGTGTAGTGGATGCCGGCGCCCCAGCCCGAGGCCTCGGTGAAGGGCTTCTCCACGACCACGTACATCGCGTCGTACCACGTCTTCTTGGTGTCGCTGAGCAGGACGTTGGAGTAGCCGGGGACGGAGATGAAGTTCAGCTGGGCGTCGCGGTTGCCCCATTTCCAGGTGATCGAGTCGAAGCTGCGCACGTCCGTGAAGGTGACCGAGGCGTTGACGCTGCCGACCTTGGTGCGGAAGCCCAGGCTGACCTGGTCGGAGTGGGCGGGCTTGGCGTTGTTGTCGAGGAGGTAGACCTCGGGGTTGGGGGCCACGCCCTGGGCGATGAGGCCGTTGAGGCCCTCCTTGGACATGTACTTGGGGTCCCACTTGATGGCCGGGGTGCCGTTCACGGGGGAACCGTCGGCGGAGAAGGTGAAGGTGCGCACGCCGTACTGCAGGCGGAAGCGCTCGTCGAGCACGTTGTTGAAGGACTCGCGGTCGTAGTAGCGGCCCACGCCGCCGAACACCACCGCCGTGCCGTCGCCCTTGACGTCGTAGGAGAAGCCGATGCGGGGCTGGAAGGCGCCCAGGTAGGCCTTGCGCTGGCTGCCGTCGGAGAAGTACTTGGAGTCGTACATCCCGCCCAGCGCGGTCACCACGGCCTGCGGGGTGACGTAGTCCTTGTTGAACATGTCGGCCTCGTAGTCCCAGCGCAGGCCGATGTTCACCAGGAGGCGGGGGGTGACGTTCCAGTCGTCCTGGGCGTACACGCCGAACTGCTTGTTGGTGGCGCTGAGATCGGGGTTGCCCGTGCCGTACTGGGCCTGGAAGGGGATGGTGAGGGTGGGGTCGAGGTTGGGGTCGAAGTTGAACACGGGGTTGCCCACCTGGTACTTCTTGACCCCGTAGTCCATGAAGTCGATGTTGCCGCCGAACTTGAAGCTGTGGTTCGTCACGGCGACGTAGGAGAAGTCGTCGCGCAGGGAGATGCGCTTCTGCACGAAGTCCTGCTGGTCGGTGTGGCCGCCGGTGATCAGGATGCCGTAGTAGTTCTTGGCCACGAGGTCGGGATTGATGGCCTTGGGATTCCACTCGGACTTCTGGTAGGTGACCATGAACTCGTTCACCCAGTTGGCCGTGGTGAACTTGTCCTTGAGGCTGGTGGTCAGGACGGCGTTGGACATGTCCGTGCCGTTCTCGAACGTGGTCTGGGCGCCGAAGTCGCGCTTCTCGTGCTCGGAGCGGTAGTTGAAGGAATACTCCACCATGTGGGAGGGATTGAGCTGGTAGTCCACCTTGCCGAACAGGAGGTGGGAGCGGAACGGGGAGCCGAAGTTGCCGGCGTAGCTCTTCAACTGGCTCACCAGGGCGGGCGAAGCGCCGCTGAGGTTGCCGCCGCCCAGGTAGACCTGGTTGTCGCGGTCCTGCTGGTTGCCCTCATAGGACACGAAGAAGTGCATCTTGTCCTTGATGATGGGGCCGCCCAGGCTGAACCCCTCCTGGGTGCGGGTGTATTCCGGTTTGGGCTGGCCGCGCTTTTCCGCGAAGTAGTTGTTCGAGACCAGGGACTTGTTCTGGTAGTAGACGAAGAGGTCGCCGTGGAAGTCGTTGGTTCCGGACTTGGTGACGGCGCTGATGACGGCGCCCGAGGCCTTCTGGTACTCGGCCTTGTAGTTCTCGGTCATCACGCGGAATTCCTGCACCGCGCCCAGGGGGAAGGGGTTGCCGCGGCTGCTGTCCTGGCCGACGGTGCCGCCGGAGAGGAGGTCGCTCTTGTAGCTGGCGCCGTCGATGAAGATGTTCACGCGCTGGTTGGTCTGGCCTCCGGAGGAGAAGGACTGGTTCATCTCGTCGTTGGAGAGCTTGATGCCGGGGGCCAGCGCTGCGTAGTTCAGGAAGTTGCGGTTGCCCTGGGGCAGGTCCACGAGCTGCTCGAGGGTGATGTTGGTGGCCACTTCGGCCGAGCGCAGCTCGACGAGGGAGCCCGTGACTTCCACGACCGCCGCGGCCTGGGGCGCCAGGGAGAAGTCCAGGTCCAGGGCCTGGCCCACCTGCACGCGCACGGACTTGACGGCGGTGCCGGCGCCCGGGGCGCTGGCGGTGAGGGTGTAGGTCGCCGGGTCCAGCACGAGGTGGTACGTGCCGTCGGCCTTGGCCACCGCGATGGTGGTGAAGCCCTTGGCCTTGTTCACGGCCGTGACCTTGGCGCCGCCCACGGCCTTGCCGGCGAGCTGGACGCGCCCCCGGAGGATGGCCGACGTGGTCTGGGCCATGAGGCATGGGGCGGCGCCCATGGCGATGAGGGCCGCCGCGAAGGCGGGGATATGGGCTGCGCTAACCCTGGCTCGGAGGGTTCGGCTCATGGTTCTCTCCTTTTGTTGTAGGAATTTAACTTATGGTAATGCTGGGGTGGAGCCGGAGGTCATTGACCCCCGCTTCCGGAAAGGGGAGGGCAGGTGGAGCCCCGGGGCACCAGGAGGACTTCGAGGGTCTGCTGCCGGGGCTGCGCGGAGCCTCCGGACTCGATGACCGTCAGCAGCCTCTCGGCGGCCCTGGCGCCCAGGTCGGAGATGGGCGCGCGGATGGAGGTGAGGGCGGGGGTCAGGTAGCGCACGATGGGCACGTCGTCGAACCCCGCCAGGGAGATGTCCTCGGGGACCCGAAGGCCCTGGTCCTTCAGGGCGGCCAGGGCCCCGATGCCCATGTCGTCGTTGGCCGCGAAGATGGCGGTGGGGCGCGGCGAGGCCTTCAGGAGCCGGCACGCCGCGCGGTAGCCCGAGGCCTCCCCGAAGTCGCCCTGGGCCTCCAGGACGCAGTCGCGGGTGGCGGGGTTGGCCGCCATGGCCTCCCGGTAGCCCTCGAGCCTCTGCAGGGCGTCGGTATTGTTCTCGGGCCCGCGGATGAAGGCGATGCGGGCGTGGCCCAGGCCGATGAGGTAGCGCACCATGGAAAGGGCCCCGCCGCGGTTGTCGACGCTGATGGAATCGAAGCGCTCCTCCAGGCTCCCCGCCACCTGGCTGAGGAAGACCGCCGGCGTGCGCTTCAGCAGCCGCGCCATGCCCGCGTGGACCTCCAGTTCGGAAGACAGGATCACCAGCCCGTCCACCTTCCCGTGCATGGTCCTCAGCATCGCCTCCGCGGACTCCATGTCCCCGTGGGTGCAGGTCACCAGGAGGCTGTAGCGGCGGTTGCGCGCCACCTGGTCGAGGCCCCGGATCACTTCGGAGAAGAACTCCCCGAACATGTCCGGCAGGAGCGCCCCGATGGTGCGCGTCTCCTTCTTGATCAGGCTCCGGGCGCCGCTGTGGGGGACGTAGCCCAGGCTTTCGATGGCCTCGAGGACGCGGCTGCTGGTGGCGCCCTTGACGGGGTTGCTCCCGTTGAGCACCCGCGACACGGTGGCGATGGAGACGTTGGCCAGGCGGGCCACGTCGTGGATGGTCACCTCGGCCCGGTCGTCCTGGCTGGCGGCACCTGCCTGGGGGCGCTCCGTCATGGCTCGGGTCTCCGGTGAGAGGAAATGAAAACGTTTACAAGCGTGGGACAAGTAGTAATATACCCCTGACCTTGAAACCTGCAAGAAGAAAGTAACAACGTTGTAACGAGTTGGATATCGTCAGAAAATCACTGAAAAACAAAGTTCTGGTTAGGCAAAAACCGTTATGCATGTTGGCACATCAATCTGATTTCTCGATTTTTCCTTTGGAATTCCTCCCCTTCCGTCAGGATCCCCCATGGCCAGCCGCCCCCACCACACGACCCTTGCCGCCGACCGGGTTCCCGTCCGGCAAAAGATCGCCTACGGGCTGGGGGCGATCGTCACGATCGTGGCGGTGAATTCCGTCGTGCAGCTCACGAGTCTCGTGTACGTCGTGGGACTGGGCATAAGCGCCATCTGGATCGGGTACGCCCAGGCCATTCCCCGCCTCTGGGACGCGCTGGTGGACCCCTTCCTGGGCAACCTTTCGGACAACAGCCGCTCGCGCTTCGGGCGCCGCATCCCCTTCCTGGTGGTGGGCGGGATCCTCCTGGGCGTGGCCTTCACGCTCCTGTGGACGGTGCCCCGGGACTGGAGCCGGCCGGCGATGTTCGCGTACTTCGTCGCCACCTCCCTGTTCTTCTACACCGTGGTCCCCATCTACTCCATCCCCCACGGCGCGCTGGGTCTGGAGATGACCGAGGACTACCACGAGAAGACCAGCATCTTCGCCTACGCCAGCTTCATCGGCAACGTGGGCGCCTTCTTCCTGCCCTGGGTCTACTACCTGGCCAACCGGCCCATCTTCCGCGGCGACACGGTGGCAGGTATCAAGTGGGTGTGCCTGGGCATGAGCCTCTTCCTTACGGGTTCCGCGCTCGTGTGCGCCCTGGTGTGCAAGGAGGGCAAACTCACCCAGGCCCGCAAGCAGGAGCGGATCCCCATCCTCAAGGGCTTCCGCGCCACCTACCGGAACCGCGCCTTCCTGAAGCTGGTGGCCGCCTTCACCCTGCTCATCGTGGGATTCCAGGTCGTGATGGGCTTCAGCAACTTCACGACGATCTTCTACCTGTACGGGGGCGACAAGGACGCCGCCTCCAGCCTCATGGCCCAGAACGGCACCCTTTGGGCCGCCGTGGGCATCGCCGGCGTGTTCCCGATGCTCTGGCTCTCGAAGCACCTTGGCAAGAAGGGCACCGTGATCCTCAGCTTCGCCGTCATCGCCGGAGGCAACCTGCTCAAGCTCGTGTGCTACAACCGCGCCTGGCCGCGGCTCACCTTCATTCCGACGGTGTGCCTTTCGCTGGGGATGGTGTTCTGCTTCTCGCTGGTGAACTCCATGATCTCGGACATCTGCGACGAGGAGGAGGCGCGGGTGGGCATCCGCCAGGAGGGCGTCTACTTCGCCGTCTACAACTGGTGGTGGAAGGTGGGCGTCTCCCTCGCCTCCGTCATCGGGGGCTACCTGCTCCGGTGGACGGGCTTCCTGGAGGGCGTCGGGACCCAGACGGCGAGCGCGATGTTCTGGATCCGGTTCTGGGAGATCGGACTGCCCACGGCGCTGTGCGTGGGGGGGATCTTCCTGCTGGCGAGCTATCCGCTGACGGAGGAGAGCGCCTACGAGACCAAGGCGCTGCTGGCGGAGCGAAAGGCCTAGCCCAATTTCCCGCCCAACGCGATTTATAACTATATATAGCAGCAGTTAGCTCTGCCATCAGAACGGCATTCCTTCTTGGCGAGTTCAGGTCGCCGAGACAGGGCCGCTGAGGACAGGGTTTGGCATGTGAACGTGGGAATGGGTACCCCCCTGCGGCCTCCCCGGCAGTTCCGGCTTGACACGTCCGCCCGGCGGCGGGAGATTCAGCGTGTTCCCAGGCCGTTTCCGCACGTAGTCCCGCTCCCCCACGGAGGAGAAGCCCCATGGCGCAGACCACATCCTTCACCCTCAACGGCCGGCCCGCCCAGGTGGCCGGCGATCCCGGCCGGATGCTGGTGGACGCGCTCCGGTACGACCTGGGCCTCACCGGCACCAAGCAGGGCTGCGGCGCCGGCCTTTGCGGCGCCTGCACGGTGCTGCTGGACCACGAGCCGGTGCCCTCCTGCGCGACGGCCGTGGCGGACGTGGCGGGGAAATCGGTGATCACCATCGAGGGCCTCATGAAGGGCGGGATCCTGGATCCGGTCCAGCAGGCCTTCATCGATCACCACGCCTTCCAGTGCGGATTCTGCACGCCGGGGATGATCCTCACCGCCTATGCGCTCCTGCGCCGGAGGCCGGGCGCCACCCGGGCCGAGATCGTCGAGGCCATGGAGGGCAACCTCTGCCGCTGCGGGGCCCACGCGCGCATCGTCGCTGCGGTGGAATCAGTGGCGAAAGGGGGTGTGAAGTGAAGCGCCG
The DNA here is from genome assembly GCA_002297665.1 of Holophagaceae bacterium UBA692. Taxonomy (GTDB): domain Bacteria; phylum Acidobacteriota; class Holophagae; order Holophagales; family Holophagaceae; genus Mesoterricola. Next base: position 10,599 of record DBMS01000175.1, read on the forward strand.
CGCTTTCCTCCAGGCCACCGGGGCCACGGGCCTCTTCCTCTTCTTCCGCGGGGTGCCGCTGGACGCGGCCCCGGCGCCCCTGGCGGCGCCGCGCCCCGCGGGCTATCCCGCGGACTGGAACGCCTACCTGCGCATCGGTTCCGACGGCCGCGTGGGCTGCTTCACGGGCAAGGTGGAGCTGGGCCAGGGCATCATGACCGCGCTGCCCATGCTCATCGCCGAGGAGCTGGACGTGGCCTTGGACAAGGTGGACATCCTCATGGGGGACACCGACCTCTGCCCGTGGGACAACGCCACGGGCGGGTCCACCACCCTTTGGCAGACCGCTCCGGCGCTGCGCGGGGCCGCGGCCGAGGCGAGGGCGGTCCTGCTCCGCATGGCCGGCGAAAGGCTGGGAGCGCCGGCGGAGGCCCTGGAGGTCAGCCTGGGCGTGGTCTCGGTGAAGGGCGCCCCGGATAGGCGGGTGTCCTATGCGGAACTTGCGCAGGGCAGGCGCCTGGAGAAATTCCTGGGCGCGGTGAAGCCCAAGGACCTGAAGGCGCGCACCCTGACCGGCACGTCCCCGGTGCGCAAGGACGCCCTGGAGAAGGTGACGGGGGCGGCCCGCTACGTGGCCGACCTGGGCCTTCCCGGCACCCTCCACGCCTTCATCCTCCGTCCCCCGGCCCACGGCCTTCGGCTCAAGACCTTCGACGGCGCCGAGGCCGAGCTCGTGCCCGGGGCGCGCGTGGTGCGGGACGGCGACCTGGCCGCGGTCCTCCACGAGGACCCCTCCGAAGCGCGCAGGGCCCTGGCCCGGGTCAAGGCGACCTTCGAGGGAACGGAACCGGCGGTTGACGATGCGACCATCCATGCCCACCTGGTGGCCAACGCCCCCGCCCTGAGGTCCGGGGCCAAGGCGGGGGACCTGAAGGAGGGCGAGGGCCGCGCGGCGGCCAGGGCCGAGGCGGAGTACCTCAACGACTACGTGGCCCACGCGCCCATGGAGCCCCACGGGGCCGTGGCCCGGTGGGAAGGCGGCCGGATGACGGTGTGGCTGAGCACCCAGGCCCCCTTCGCGGCCAAGGCCCAGGTGGCCCAGGCCCTGGGCCTGGCGGCGGACAAGGTGCGGATCATCACCCCCTACGTGGGCGGCGCCTTCGGCGGCAAGCTTCCGCCGGCCCCGCACGCCGTGGAGGCCGCGCGCCTGGCCCGCCTCACGGGCCGGCCCGTGCAGGTGATGTGGACGCGCAAGGAGGAGTTCTTCCTGGACACCTACCGCCCCGCCGCGGCGATCCGGATCCGGTCCGGCGTGGACCGGGCCGGGCGCATCAGCTTCTGGGACTACCAGGTGCACGGCATCGGCGACCGCGAGTCGGACATCGGCTACACCTTGCCCAACCAGCAGGTGCGCTTTTCCGGCGACGTGCCTGCCGTCCACCCGGTGCTCACCGGCGCCTGGCGCGCCCCCGCCGCGGTGACCAACACCTTCGCCCGGGAATCCCACATGGACGTCCTGGCCGCCAAGGCGGGGCGGGACCCCCTCGCCTTCCGCCTGGACCACCTCACCGACCCCCGCATGATCAAGCTGCTCCGGAAGGTGGCGGACCGCTTCGGCTGGACCCCCGGGCCCGCGGGCCGCGGCCACGGCATGGCCATCGGCGCCTGGCGCGGCGGCCTCGCGGCGGCCATGGCGGAGGTGGCGG
>DBMS01000135.1 GCA_002297665.1 Holophagaceae bacterium UBA692
TCGGCGTGCTCGGCGTACGGGTATTTTACTCAAAGCCATCGACCCAAAAATAACCATCCAAGCCGGTGCCACACCTAGATCATCGGCCGGACCCCCTCCCAGGTGGTCACGAGCCGGTCCGCGATGCCCCGGATGCGTTCCACCGCCTCAGCCACGTCCGCCGGGGAGAGGTCGCGGTGGGTGATGAACCGCAGCGCCGCGCCCACCGGAAGGACCCGGACGCGGGCCTCCTCCAGGATGGCCTGGGCGGAAGGGGCGTCGGGCACCGGGACCAGCAGGATGTTGGTCTCGGGCACCGGCACCTGGAAGCCCATGGACCGCAGGCCGTCGGCCAGGACCCGGGCCTTCTCGTGGTCCTCGGGGATCCGGGGCAGGTAGTCCAGGGCCTCCAGGCCCGCCGCGGCCATGACGCCCCCCTGGCGCACCCCGCCGCCCAGCATCTTGCGCAGGCGCCGCGCGCCTTCCACGGCATCCCGGGTTCCGCACAGCACGGAGCCCATGGGCGCGCCCAGGCCCTTGCTGAGGCACACGCTCACCGTGTCGGCGCCCCAGGCCAGGTCCGCCGGCGACGCGTTGCAGGCCGCGGCGGCGTGCCAGAGGCGGGNNGCGCCGTCCAGGTGCACCTTCAGGTCGCGTCCCTGGGCCTGTTCCACCAGGGCCCGGTGCTCGGCGGCGGTGAGGCAGGTGCCCCCGGCGAAGTTGTGGGTGTTCTCCAGGCAGAGCAGGGTGGTGCGCAGGGTGTAGTAGGGGCCCGGCGCGCCCGCGGCCTTCCAGACCTGCATGGGGGTGATCCTGCCGGGGCCGCCCTCCCAGGGCAGGGCTTCGGGCATGCCCTGGGCGAGCCAGGCCGCGGTGCCCAGTTCCGAGCCCAGCACGTGGGCCTGGGCGGGGGCCAGGAAGCGCTCGCCCCGCTTGAGGTGGAGCATGAGGGCGATGGCGTTGGCCATGCAGCCGGTGGGGGTCCACAGGCCGGCCTCCTTGCCCAGGAGCTCCGCCACGCGCCGTTCCAGGCGGTCCAGGGTGGGGTCGCGGTCGAGGACGTCGTCCCCCACCTCCGCCTCGGCCATGGCCCTTCGCATTCCGGGCGTGGGCCGGGTGACGGTGTCGGAGCGGAAATCAAGGGTTCTCATGTTCCCGATTGTAGCCCTCTTTTTTGCTACCCTGGACGCTACGGAGCCACCATGACCCTTCTCATCGCGATCCTTCTGGGCCTCGTCCAGGGCCTCACCGAGTTCCTGCCCGTTTCCTCCACCGCCCACCTGACCCTCGCGGAGAACCTGCTCCTTCACCAGAGCATGCCCCTGGCCTTCGACGTGCTCCTCCACGTGGGGACCCTCCTGGCGCTGCTGGTGTACTTCCGCGCCGAGGTCGTCCAGATGATCCGCGGCCTCCTGGGACGGGACCCCGAGGGGCTGCGCCTGGCGGGGTGGATCCTCCTGGCCATGGCGCCCACGGTGGTCTTCGGCTTCGCCACCCGCCACCTGAAGGAAACCGCCAAGGACCACATCTGGATCTACGGCGTCTGCCTCCTGGTCACGGCGGCCCTGCTCTTCGCGGCCAACAACATGAGCGCCCGGAACGAGGACGCCCGCGGACTGGAGGGGATGGGCCCCTGGGACGCCCTGGCGGTGGGCACCATCCAGGGCATCGGCGGCGGCTTCGGGCTCTCCCGCAGCGGCTCGACCATCGCCATGGGCGTGTTCCGGGGCCTGAAGCTGCCCTCGGCGACCCGCTTCAGCTTCCTGCTGGGCATGCCCACCATCCTGGGAGCCGCCGTCCTGGAGGGCACCCACATCCTCAAGCCCCTGCTCCGCCACCAGCCCCTGCCCGCCGAACTGGCCTTCCCCGCCGGCTCCATCAGCCCCGCCGTGGCCTGCGCCGTGGGCGTGGCCGTGTCGGCCGTGTCGGGCTACCTCGCCATCGGGCTCCTGGACCGGTTCACCCGCAAGCCGAAGCTCAACCCCTTCGCGTTCTACTGCCTGTGCGCGGGCGTGGCCCTGGTCATCCTGGGCACGGTGGGGACCAAGGGCTTCTTTTTCGCCCAGGGGGTCTCCCTCTAGTCAAGTTTGCTTGACAGGGCGTTCGGATGCCCCTAGATTGATGTCAAGTCGATTTGACACATTCCGGGAGACCCATGGCACGGCTGGTCGTGCACAACCGAGTCCGCGAGTCGAGGCAAGGCCTCGGCATGACGCAGCAGGACCTGGCCGACGCGGTGGGGGTCTCCCGGCAAAGCATCAATTCCATCGAGCAGGGGAAGTACGTCCCCAGCCTGCCGCTGGCCCTGCACCTGGCCCAGGTGTTCGCCATGGCCACCGACGCCCTGTTCGAGCTTAAGGAGCATTGAGGATGTTCGACGAGCGCATGATCCTCCACCGCTACAAGGCCACGAGCCACGCCGCCGTGGCCGGAAGCCTCGCGGCGGCCTTCATCATCCTGCGCGCCCAGTTCCGGGGCGAGGGCCTTCGCAAGGACCTCTTCGCCGTCCTGTGCGTCATGGCCGTGACCAAGGTCGCGGCCCTCGCCTATTACCGTTTGCGGGACTAGACTTGTTCAACTTTCACCCCTGAAAACAGAAGGAGACGGCTTGATCCAGATCTCTGACATCTATAAGTCCTTCAATGTCAAGGACAAGAAATCGCGTTCCCGGATGCGGATCGAGGCGGTCCGGGGCATCTCGCTCACGGTGAAGCCCGGCGAGATCTACGGCCTCCTGGGCCCCAACGGCGCGGGCAAGTCCACCACCCTGCGGATGATCGCGGGCCTCATGCTCCCGGACGCCGGCACCATCCAGGTGTGCGGCATCGATTCCGCGAAGGAGCCCGAACGGGCCCGGAGCACCATCGGCTACCTCTCCACGGACCTCAGCGTCTACAACCGCTTCACCCCGCGGGAGCTCCTCAAGCTCTTCGGCGAGTTCCAGGGCGTGGACGCGGCCGTGGCCGAGCGCCGCGGCCTGCACCTCCTGGACCGCCTGCACATGGCCGAGTTCGCCGACGTCAAGATGGAAGGCTTCTCCGGCGGCCAGAAGCAGAAGGTGTCCATCGCCCGGGCCCTCCTCCACGACCCGAAGGTGGTGATCTTCGACGAGCCCACCACGGGCCTGGACGTGCTCACCGCCAAGACGGTGCTCGACCTCCTGGGGATCATGAAGGCCGAGGGGCGCTCGGTCATCGTCTCCACCCACGTCATGCCCATGGTGGAAGCCATCTGCGACCGGGTGGGCATCATCTTCGAGGGGACCCTCCACGGGGACGCCTCGCCCCGGGAGATCCTGGACCGGTGGAAGGTCCGGACCCTCGACGAAGTGTTCTTCCAGCTGGTGGCCGACAAGGAAAGGGGCGTGGCATGAGGGGGGCTCTGCTGATCGTGAAAAAGGAGTTCATGGAGCTGTCCAAGGACCGCAAGACCATGTTCTTCACCTTCGTCATGCCCCTGGTGCTGTTCCCCCTGCTGTTCGGGATGATCGGCAAGCTGGGCAAGAACGACAAGGCCGAGCGCACCGGGCGCCCCAGCCGGGTGTGCGTGGTGGACGACTCCGGCGCCCTCGCGGGCGTGCTGACCGGGAACCCCAAGGAGTTCCAGGTGGTGGAGCGGCCCTCCGGGGACCTCAAGCAGGCCATCCGCGACCAGAAGCTGGAAATGTCCCTGGAGATCGAGCCCCAGGCCGCCGACAAGCAGCGCCGGCAGGAGACCTGGTCGGTCAAGGCCGTCTACGACCGCAGCGACGAGTCCTCCGCCCTGGCCCTGGACCGCCTCAGGAAGGCCGTGGCCAGCCGGGACAAGGTGGTGGTGCAGGAGCGCCTGAAGGCCATGGGCGCCTCGACGCAGCTCGCCGTGCCCACGCGCATCGAGCCCGACGACGCCGGCGGCACCAGCCGGGCCCTGGGCAAGGCCCTGGGTTCCTTCCTCCCCTACATGGTCATGATGATGATGTTCGCGGGCGCCATGCAGCACGGCATCTACGCCACCGCCGGCGAGAAGGAGCGGGGCACCCTGCTCAGCCTCCTTTCCACCAGCATCCCCCGCAGCCAGATCATCATCGGCAAGCTGCTGTACGTCTTCTCCATCGGCATCATCGTGGCCATGATCAACCTCCTCAGCATGGCCTTCGCCGTGACCCGGCTGGTGGGGTCCGAGGCGGCCGCGGCGGGGCAGGGGGCGCAGGCCATGCCGGGGCTGGGCGCCCTGGCGTCGCCGGGGACCCTCGGGCTGACCTTCATCCTGATGATTCCCCTGGGTCTCTTCTTTGCGAACTTCATCATCCTGGCGGGCATCCAGGCCAAGAACACCGTCGAGGCCGGCACGGCCATCATGCCGGGCATGGTGGTGGTGATCTTCCTGGGGGTCTTCTCCATGGCGCCCGGCATCGAGAAGATGGCCTTCCTGCCCTACGTGCCCGTGGTGAACGTCAGCCTGGCCATCCGCAAGCTGTTCAGCCAGCAAGCCAACTACTGGGAATACACGGTTGCGCTGCTCATGACCATCGGCCTGGCCTGCCTCATGACCTGGCTATCCACCCGCATGCTCAGGCGCGAATCGGCTATATTCAAGGTTTAGGGTATAGTTGAAATCCGTCGATCATTCCGAGGTATCAAGCATGGCCACAAAGCCCAAGACATCCGAAAGCCAGGCTCCCCTGAAGGACGCATCGCTGGACGGGTTGCTCGCCAAGGCGCTGGAACAGTTCAACGCCGGCGCGCTCAAGGAGGCCTCCGCGGCCTTCGGGACCCTCATGGAGGAGGCGCTCAAGCGGGAGGAACTGCGGCTCAGCCGCACCGCCCAGGGTTACCTCAAGGCCATCCAGTCGCGCCTCGAGAACCTGGACGCCAGCCTCCCCCAGACCGCCGAACTGGCCGTGCAGGTGGAGCTCAACCGGCACGAGCCTGAAGCGGCCCTGGCCCAGGTCGAGGAGGCCCTCAAGGCCCATGCCGGCCACGCCGGCCTGCACTACCTCAAGGCCCTGGCCCTGGCCCAGCTGGACCAGGCCCAGCCCGCCGCCGACGCCCTGAGCCAGGCCACGGAGCTGGATCCCGGCCTCATCTACCAGTTCCGTCTGGAAGCGGATTTCGACGGCGTGCGGCACAGCGCCCCCTTCGCCGTCTTCAACCGCGGCTGACGCGCCCGTGGACGGCGGGAGGGGCCTCCACGCCGACCAGCCCCTGAAGGTCGTGGCCATCGGGGGCGGCACGGGCCTGGCCGCCCTGCTGCGGGCCCTGAAGCCCGAGGCGGGGCGCGCCCGGGACCCCTGGCGGCTCACGGGCATCGTGACCGTCTCCGACGACGGCGGGTCCAGCGGACGCCTGCGGGACGAGCTGGGCGGGATCCCCCCGGGCGACCTGCGCAACTGCCTGTCGGCCCTCACCCGGGAGGAGTCGGTGCTCTCCGAGCTCCTCAACTACCGGTTCACGGGGGACGGTTCGCTGGCCGGGCACTCCCTGGGCAACCTGATGCTCCACGCGATGGCCGACCTCACCGGCGACTGGGTGCGCGCCATCCGGGCGCTTTCCAACGTCCTGGTGACCGTGGGGCGGCTCTACCCCTCCACGGTGGTGCCGGTGGTCCTCAAGGCCGAGGACATGGAAGGCCGGCGCTACACCGGCGAGACCAACGTGAACGCCTGCACGCCGCCCCTGGCGCGCTTCTGGGCCGAACCCCTGGACGCCGAGCCCCTGCCCGAGGCCATCCTGGCCATCCTCCAGGCCGACCTCATCCTCCTGGCCCCCGGCAGCCTCTACACCTCCACCATCGCCTCCCTCCTGGTGACCGAACTGCGGGAGGCGGTCTTCCGCACCGGCCACCCGGTGGTCTACGTCGCCAACCTCATGACCGAGCCCGGCGAGAGTTCCGGGCTGGACCTGGAGGCCCACCTCGCCGCCATCCAGTCCCACGCCCACCTGGCCGTGGCCGCCGTCATCGCCAACACCGCGCCCCTGCCGGACAACCTCCTGCGGCGCTACCGGCAGGAGGGCGGAACCCCCCTGGTCCCCGACGCCCCGGTCCTTTGCGGAGTGCCGGTTTTCGCCTACGCCCTCCTGGATCCGGAGGCGGAGATGGTAAGGCACCACCCGGTGCTTCTCAACCGGGCCCTGCGGGAGGTTATCGCAACGTTGTAGCCACGGGCCCGAATACAGATACCATTGGGGTACCGGAGTCGAGGCATGGGCATAAAAGGCGATCTTTCCACCATGGGCCTGGAGGACATCCTCCAATGGCTGTCGGTGGGCAAGAAGACCGGCATCCTCGAACTCAAGGGTTTCCTCCACACCAAGCGCGTGGCCTTTTCCGACGGGCGCATCACCAGCGTGTGGTCCTCCGACCCGCGGGAGTACCTCGGCCAGTACCTCCTGGCCTACAACCGCATCACCGAGGAGCAGCTGCGCGAGGCCCTGGCCACCCAGGAGGACGAGAACCAGCTCCTGGGCCGCATCCTGGTGAACCGCCAGCTGGTCACCGAGGCGGAGATCCGCCGCATCGTCCAGCTCAAGGTGGAGGAATCCGTCTACGACACCTTCCTCTGGGACACCGGCACCTTCGAGTTCCACGACGGCCAGCCTCCGCTGCAGAAGTCCATGCTGCTCAGCCTGGAGGTGACCGGCATCGTCCTGGAGGGCGCCCGCAGGACCGACGAGTGGAAGCGCATCCGCAAGGTCATCAAGGGCGGGGACGCCGTGGTGGTGGGGGTTTCCGAGGCCATCGCCGAGATGCTCCCGCTGGCGCCCGAGGACGCCGACATCCTCACCCGCATGGACGGCCACAAGACCATCGACCAGCTCGTCATCGAGATGCGCGTGCCCGAATTCAAGGCCAACAAGCTCATCTTCGACCTGGCCGAGAAGGGGATGGTGCGCATCCTCCACCCCGGCGGCAAGCTCGGGGACCAGTCCAGCCTGCAACTGCAGCGGGCCCGGCAGCTGGTGGAGCGCCAGAAGCTGCAGGAGGCCCAGGTGGAGCTGCGCAACCTCCTGGCCGAGCAGCCCAGGCTCCAGGAGGCCACCCGCATGCTCCAGGTGGTCGAGCACATGATGGAGGAGAACACCATCGACGAGACGCTGGTGCCCGAACTGGCCGTGAGCATCGAGGAGCTCATGCAGGCCCAGCTGGGGCCCAACGAGGCCTTCCTGGCCACCCGCGTGAACGCGGTGTGGAGCATCCACGACATCATCTCCATCTCCCCCTTTCCCCACGACGAGTGCCTGGCCATCTTCTCCAAGCTGCTCAAGCGTGGGATCCTGAACGTGCAGAAATCACCTGGGGGCGCCCAGCCCGGATACCGGCGCTAGGTCCCCCGAGCCCCGGAGGCCCTGTGCGAATGCCCAACCCCTGGTTCCACGCCATCCTGGCCCTGGCCCTGGCCGTTCCCGCCGCCGCCAAGCCCAAGGCCGCCCCCAAGGCCACCCCGGCCCAGGCCCAGATCCGCAAGCTCACCCAGGAGCGGGACGAGCTCAAGGAGCGCCTGGCGGCCACCGAAAGCATGCAGGAGGACCTCGCCGCCGCCCAGAAGAGCCGGGACCTGGCCCGCCAGGAGACCGAGGCCGTCAAGCGGCAGCTGGACCAGATCAAGGGCGCCCTCGCCGAGAACCAGGGCAGCTCGGACACCATCCTGAAGGAGCTCCAGAAGGCCAAGGACGACGCCGCCGCCGCCCAGGCCGCCAACGAGGCCCTGAAGGAGGAACTGGCCAAGGCCAACGAGCGCAAGGCCGCCGACGCCGCCAAGACCGTGGTGCCCATCACCCCCGACATCACCCCCGCCAAGCCCATGAACCTCAACAAGGTCACCCCGTCCCCCCGCAAGGTCAGCGGCGTGGTCGTGGTGAACGTCCTCATCAGCGAGAACGGCGAGGTCCTGGACACCCGGCTCCTGCAGGCCCTGCCCGGCGAGGGCGAGTGGGTGCAGAAGGCCCACGAGGCCTGCCTGGAGGCCGCCAAGCGCATCGTCTTCGACCCGGCGCGGGGCGCGGACGGCACCACCCGGGTGCGGGTGTGGCAGGGAGTCGGCTTCAAGCTCGACTAGACTCCGGCATGGGCCGGGGACCTTCCCCATCCAGGCGCCAGCAGCCCGGAAGCGGAAACCCGGGGATGCCCGGGCGCAGCGCGTGGGCGACAACCCGCTCCAGGGCGGCTAGCCTTCCCGCAGAGCCTCGGAAGGTGAAACCCTTGCGGCACGAAAAGCCGGTAGAAGGGCTGCGGCCAGGGCCGCGCCCACCAGGGAGGCAAGGGAAACGACGGTGATCGTGTAGGGTGGGTTCGGCCAGGCGCCCAGCACATCGCGGCCCAGCCGTTCCAGCAGGCCGCCTAGCAACACGCCCGCCAGGCCCGCCAGGGAGGCCAACCGGAGGGTTTCTCCAAGGATCTGCCCCAGGATGGAGAGGGGCGTGGCGCCCAGGGCGGAACGGACGCCGAACTCGGCTCGCCGGGCCGATACCGACGCGGCCATGATGCCGAACACGCCGCCTGTCGCCAGGAGAAGGGCCAGGCTCGCGAAGGCCCCGATGAAAGCCAGGGCCATTCGCTGGGGGCCCAGCTGCGCCTTCAGCAGTTCCCGCATGGGCAGGTATCGGAAAAGAGCCTGGCCCGGCGCCGCTTCGCGAAGCAGGGCCTGCATCTGCTGCTCCGTGGGCGGAGGGCCCATCGACCGGAAGGCCACATGGAGATCCTGGTTCCACACGATGCTCGACTGGGCGAGGGGCACATAGAACAGGGGCGGGGCTTTTTGCGCGGGCCCGAACTCGTGCACATCCGCCAGCAGGCCCACGATGCGGAAAGGCTGCCCCTGGAGGCTGAGACGCTGGCCCACGACGTCGTCGGTGCCGAAGGCCTGCTGGGCCAGCGTGCGGGTCACCAGCATCACCTTTTCGGCATCGGCGCTATCCGTGGGTTCCACATCGCGGCCCCGCAGCAGGTGCAAGCCCAAAGCATGGACCATGCCGGGCGTCAGAGCGCGGGCCTCGGGATCGATCTTCCGGCCATCGGGCAGGAACGTGTAGAGGTCGCTGCGGAAACCACTCATGGGCAGTCCATTGCTGGCCCCGACGGCCTGCACGCCAGGCAGAGCGCCAAGCCGCTGCGTGATGGCCTGGGCCAACCGAGTGCGCGCTGCCAGAGGCATCCCCTTGCCGGGCTGAATCTGGAACGTCCAGACTCGATCCAGATCGAAGCCCGGGTCCGAAGCCATGAGGCGCCCCAGGCCGTGTTGCAGGGAGAGGGCCACGATGAGCAGCGTTCCGCCCAGCACCAGCTGCGTGCCCACCAGCACGCGCCGTGCTCGGCCCGGGCCGCCCAGGCGAGGAGAACGTCCGCCCGCTCGAAGGATGTTGGAGATTTGGTCGCCCGGTTGGGCCGCGAGGGCGCAGACGGCCCCCAGCAGCGGGCCCATCAAGGCCGCTGCCAGAATGGAAGGTCCGTCGAGGGAAAGGCCTTCCAGGGAAAGGTCTGGAAAACTCCACGCGAGCACTTGCCCTGTGAGACCCAGGCTGAGGTGCGTGAACAGCAGGCCTCCCAATGCACCGATGAAACCCAGCAGGGCGCCTTCCATCATCAGCATGTGGCGAAGATTCTCGGGTTGGGCCCCGAGGGCGCTGCGCACGGCCATCTCGGTGCGCCGGCCCAGGCCCCGGGTCAGAAGCAGCGTGGCAGCATTGTAGGCGGCCAACACCAGCACGAGGAGCGTGGCCATGCGCAAGACGCGCAAAACCCGAAGGCCCTGGCCCAGCACCTCATCGACGAGGGGCGCGGCGTCGTAGCGCACCTGGTCGAGGATCTCCTTGGGGGCTTCCTGCGCGAAGATCTGGCGGATGCGCGCCGCCACCTGGCCCATGGCCGCGCGGGCCTGGGCGAGCGTCGCACCGTCCTGCAGGCGGGCTACCACGCGAAGGAAGTGGGGGCCGTGGTTATCGCGCCGTTCGGGCGTCCACTGGAAAGGACGGAACAGATCCGTTCCGTGCGTCGTGTGGAACCCAGCGGGGAGGATGCCGATCACCTGGGCGCTCTCGCCGTTCACCGTGATGCTGTGTCCCACCAGGCTGGGATCGGCGCCGAAGTGATTCCGCCAGGCGCTGTGGGACAGCATGAGGGTGGGCGGGGCGCCCGGTTCATCATCGGCGGGATGGAAGGTCCGGCCCAGGGCGGGCCGGACCTCCAGCACATCAAAGAAATTGCCGGTCACGCGGTCGAGGCGCACGCGGACGGGCATCTCCAGCCCCAGGTTCGCGTTCGTGGGTTCCCAGGCCGCCACGCCTTTGAAGGTGCCGGGAAATCCCCGCATCAACTGAAGGTCGCCCGTGGAGGGCGTTCCGTGCTGATCGGGAATGGAGGCCATGCCGTTGAAGAGGCTCACCAAGCGATCCGACCTGGGCGCGGGCAGGCTCCGGATCATGAGGCTGCGGTGGAGGGCCATCATCCAGGCGAAGCCGCCAATGCCCAATCCCAGCAGGATCAGGGCCGGCAGGGCCGTGCGCGGTTCACGCAGGAGCGATTTGAGTAGGGAACGAGCGCGCATGGGGAATCCTGGTCGGGTGTCTTGGATTTCGCTGGTTTTCAATGAAGAGCCAAACCTATGCCATTTTATAATAATCAATAATTGTAATATTTAGGATGGACGCCGCACGAGCTGATCGTCCCATTCATGGGATTGCATGTCCCGGAAAGGAGAACATGCTGGACTCGCCTTGAACCTCGGATCCTCCTGGCGGCCGGCGCCGTGCTCTGCGGCTGCCGGTTCGGAATCGAGACAGGCGGCAGGGCCGGGCAGGGACCGGCGATCGGGAACTCGGCACAGTTCAGTTCAAGGCCTTCCTTCGGTTCCTTGCTCCGGCCCCTGGCCGTCCAGGTGGAAATACCCCAGCGCCCGGAGGCCAAGCCGCTTCCTGCGGCCGCCCCGGCCCACCAGGCGCAGGCCGGCCTTTTCCGCGAGGCGGATGGAGGCGGCGTTCTCCTCCCTCACCAGGTACCAGAGGGTTCGCCCGCCGAACCGGCGCAGGATCTCTGCCAGGGCCAGCAGTCCCAGGCCCCGCCCACGCAGGTCGGGGTGGGTCCAGAGGCCTGCGATCTGCAGGTCGCCCGCGGCCATGAACGGGAACCGGAAATGGGCCGGGAAGAGGCACGCCCGGTGCGCGAGCTGCGTTCCCTGGGAGATCAGGAGGATCGTGAAGTCCCGGTTGGCGAAGAGGTGCAGGAGATGGAAGAGGCTCAAGGCCAGGAAGGGCAGCGCCGGCAGGGCAGGGTGCAGGAGCTGGCGCCAGGTGGGGCGCCAGAATTCCAGGTGGAACCCGTCTGCCGGCTGGGGAGGCGGCGCTTCGCCTGCCTGGTAATAGCGAAAGGTCGAAGGGGAGGTGGACATTCCCGAAGCATCGGCAGGTCACCCCGTTCATTAAAATCCTGCGAAGCCGAGCATCGCCGGCCGGTTCCGCTAGTCGACCTTGCAGGTGACGTCCCCGTTGGCCCACGCCTGGCACCCCAGCCGCTGGCTGGGGGCGGCCTTGAGGACCTTGAGGATGCGGGCCTCGGTGGCGCCCACGGGCGAGAGGTGCTCGGCGCCTTCCTCCACCGTCACCAGGCAGGTGCCGCACCGGGCATGGCCCCCGCAGGTGTGCGTCAGGGGCACCTCCCCGCGGGCCGCCGCGGCCAGGATGGAAAGTTCGCGCTCCAGGTCGATTTCGACCGTCTGCCTGCCTCTTAACGTGACCTTGAACATGGGGCTCCGGAGCATGGGAGAAGGCGGGGGTAAGGCTGTGCCTCTGCAATTCTAGGTTGGGGACGGGGGCGGGGGAAGACCGCATGTGCCAGCCGGGTGCGGCGCCCCGGTTCCGGCCGTTCCCTTGACGGAATCTTAACGTGCGGCCGCCCAACGTTAACACCGTATTGACGGCGGTTCCCGCACGCTGGGGCAGGAGGGATCCATGTCAGCCATCCAGATCCTCGCGGCGGCCCTGACCCTTGGGCTTCTCATCTACCTGGGCATCGCCCTTCTCCTTCCGGAGCGCTTCCAGTGACCGCCAACACCCTCATCCAGTTCGCCCTGCTCCTGGGAATCCTCCTCCTGGTCTCCAAGCCCCTGGGCGAATACATGGGCCGGGTGCTGGACCGGGAGACCACCTTCCTGGATCCCGTGGCGGGCCCCCTGGAGCGCGGCATCTACCGCCTGGCGGGGATCGCCCCCGACGCGCGCATGGACTGGAAGCAGTACGCCGGGGCGGTGCTGGTCTTCAGCCTCCTGGGCCTCCTGTTCCTCTTCGGGCTCCAGCTGGTCCAGCACCGGCTGCCCTTCAACCCCCAGCGCCAGCCCGCGGTGCCCTGGGGGGTGGCCCTGAACACGGCGGTGAGCTTCGTCACCAACACCAACTGGCAGGCCTATGCCGGCGAATCCACCATGAGCCACCTCACCCAGATGCTGGGGCTCACGGTGCAGAATTTCCTTTCCGCCGCCAAGGGCATCGCGGTGCTGGCGGCCCTCGCCCGGGGCCTCCGGCGCCGGAAGGCGACCTTCCTGGGGAACTTCTGGGTGGACCTCACCCGCATCACCCTCTACATCCTGCTCCCCCTTTCCATCCTCTTCGCCCTGTTCCTCATCAGCCAGGGCGTGGTGCAGACCCTCGGCCCCAACCCGGTGGCGCACTTCCTGACGCCGGTGGCGGGCGCCGACGGGAAGCCGGTTCTGGACCAGGTGATCGCCGTGGGCCCCGTGGCCTCGCAGGAGGCCATCAAGCTCCTGGGCACCAACGGCGGGGGCTTCTTCAACGCCAACTCCGCCCACCCCTTCGAGAACCCCACGGCCCTCGCGAACCTGGCCCAGGTGCTGGCCATCCTGCTCATCCCCGCCGGTCTCTGCCACGCCTTCGGGCGCATGGTGCGCGACAGGCGCCAGGGATGGGCCATCCTCTCGGCCATGACTGTGATCTTCGTGATGGCCCTGGGGGCCCTGCACCTGGCCGAGCAGAGGGGGAACGCCGCCTTCCGTTCCCTGCCCGTGGCGCAGGCCGCCGTTTCCACGCCGGGCCTTGAGCAGCCCGGCGGAAACATGGAGGGCAAGGAGACGCGCTTCGGCATCACCGGCTCCACGCTGTTCGCCACGGCCACCACGGCCACTTCCTGCGGGGCGGTCAACGGCATGCACGACGCCTTCACGCCCCTGGGGGGCATGGTCCCCATCCTCCTCATGGACCTGGGCGAGGTGGTCTTCGGCGGGGTGGGCTCAGGGCTCTACACCATGCTCATCTTCGCGATCATCGCGGTGTTCATCGCCGGGCTCATGGTGGGCCGGACCCCCGAGTACCTGGGCAAGAAGATCGAGGCATTCGAGACCAAGATGGCCTCCCTGGTGATCCTCATCCCCGCCGCCTCGGTGCTGGTGGGCACCGCCCTGGCGGTCACGCTCCCGGCGGCCGTGGCCAGCCTGTCGAACCCCGGTCCCCACGGCTTCAGCCAGGCCCTCTACGCCTTCAGCAGCGCCTCCAACAACAACGGCAGCGCCTTCGGCGGGCTCAACGCCAACACGGACTTCTTCAACCTGGCCACGGGCATCGCCATGCTCCTGGGCCGCTACGGAACCCTCCTGCCCGTGCTGGCCGTGGCGGGCTCCCTGGCGAAGAAGAAACGCACGCCGCCGGGGGCGGGAACCCTGCCCACCCACACGCCGCTCTTCGTGGCCCTCCTGGTGGCCGTGGTGCTCCTGGTGGGCGCCCTGACCTTCATCCCCGCCCTGGCGCTCGGCCCCGTCGCCGAGCACCTTTCCCTCCTCTAGGCGACACCCATGCGCACCTCCACCTCCTTCGGGGAACTCCAGCCCAGGCCGCTGTTCGAGCCGGCCATCGCAAGGCGCGCGGCGCTGGCCGCCTTCGCCAAGCTCAATCCCGCCCATCAACTCAAGAACCCCGTGATGTTCACCGTGTGGGTGGGCAGCGCCTTCACGCTGGTGCTGTGGGTCCAGGCCCTCCAGGGCCGGGGGGACGCCCCGGCCGGGTTCATCCTGACCATCTCCCTCTGGCTCTGGTTCACCCTGCTCTTCGCCAATTTCGCCGAGGCCATGGCCGAGGGCCGGGGCAAGGCCCAGGCCGACAGCCTTCGCAAGGCCAAGCGCGACGTCACCGCCAAGCTGCTCAGGGAGCCCAGCCACGGCGCCCCCTGGGAGAGCGTGGGGGCCTCCTGCCTGCGCATCGGCATGGCCGTGCTGGTGGAGGCGGGCGACACCATCCCCGGCGACGGCGAGGTGATCGAGGGAGTGGCCTCCGTGAACGAGGCGGCCATCACCGGCGAATCGGCCCCCGTGATCCGCGAATCGGGCGGAGACCGCTCCGCGGTCACGGGCGGCACCCAGGTGCTTTCGGATTGGCTGGTGGTGCGCATCGCCTCCAACCCCGGCGAGACGTTCCTGGACCGCATGATCGCCATGGTGGAGGGCGCCAGGCGCCGGAAGACCCCCAACGAGATCGCCCTGGACATCCTCCTGGCCGCGCTCACCCTCATCTTCCTGCTGGCCACCGCCACGCTGCTGCCCTATTCGGTCTACGGCGTCAGGGCCGCGGGGCAGGGCAGCCCCGTGTCCCTCACGGTCCTCGTGGCCCTCCTGGTGTGCCTGATCCCCACCACCATCGGCGGGCTCCTCAGCGCCATCGGCATCGCGGGCATGGACCGCATGGTGCAGGCCAACGTCATCGCCACCTCGGGCAGGGCCGTCGAAGCCGCGGGCGACGTGGACGTGCTGCTCCTGGACAAGACCGGCACCATCACCCTGGGCAACCGCCAGGCCGTGGCCTTCGTTCCGGCCGAGGGCGTGGACGTCGCGCACCTGGCCGACGCCGCGCAGCTCGGCAGCCTCGCCGACGAGACTCCCGAGGGCCGCAGCATCGTGGTGCTCGCCAAGGAGCAGTACGGCCTGCGGGAGCGGGACATCCACGCCCTGGGCGCGAAGTTCATCCCCTTCACCGCCCAGACCCGCATGAGCGGCGTGGCGCTCGAGGGCCGCGAGATCCGCAAGGGCGCGGTGAGCGCCATCGAGGCGTGGGTGGAAGCCGAGGGAGGCGAATTCCCGGCGTCCCTCCGGGTGGAGGTGGACGGCATCGCCCGCGGCGGGGGCACGCCCCTGGTGGTGGCCGAGAAGGACGGGAGCGGGACCCGGGCCCTGGGCGTGATCAACCTCAAGGACATCGTCAAGGGCGGCATCCGGGAGCGCTTCGCCGAACTGCGCGGGATGGGCATCCGCACCGTAATGATCACCGGCGACAACCCCCTCACCGCCGCGGCCATCGCCGCCGAGGCCGGGGTGGACGACTTCCTGGCCCAGGCCACCCCCGAAGCCAAGCTCAAGCTCATCCGCGACTACCAGGCCGGGGGGCGCCTGGTGGCCATGACCGGCGACGGCACCAACGACGCCCCGGCCCTGGCCCAGGCCGACGTGGCCGTGGCCATGAACACCGGGACCCAGGCCGCCAAGGAGGCCGGGAACATGGTCGACCTGGACTCCAACCCCACCAAGCTCATCGAGATCGTGCGGATCGGCAAGCAGATGCTCATGACCCGTGGCTCGCTCACCACCTTCAGCATCGCCAACGACGTGGCCAAGTACTTCGCCATCATNNCTCTCGGCGGTGATCTTCAACGCCCTGGTCATCGTCTTCCTGATCCCCCTGGCCCTGCGGGGCGTGGCCTACCGTCCCCTGGGCGCGGCCGCCGTGCTCAGGCGCAACCTCCTGGTCTACGGCGCCGGGGGCCTCGCGGCGCCCTTCCTCGGCATCAAGCTCATCGATCTCGCGCTCGTCGCAGCCCACCTGGTCTGAGGTCCGCCATGTTCATCCTCCGCCCCGCCTTCGCCGTCACCGGGTCACTGGTCCTCCTCACCGGCCTGGCCTACCCCCTCGCCCTCACCGGGATCGGCCAGGCCGCCTTTCCCTTCCAGGCCCGGGGCAGCCTCGTCGTCAAGGACGGCCGGGTGCTGGGGAGCCGCCTCCTGGGCCAGCACACCGAGGATCCCGCCTTCTTCTGGGGCCGGCTGTCGGCGGCGGCCTTTCCCACCGACGCGGCCCATTCGGGGGGGTCCAACCTCGCGCCGTCCAACCCGGCCCTGAAGGAGGCGGCCCAGCGTCGCATCCAGGCGCTGCTGCGGGCCGACCCCGGCAACGCGGCGCCGGTCCCGGTGGACCTGGTCACGGCCTCGGGCAGCGGCCTGGACCCCCACATCAGCCCCGCCGCCGCGGCCTACCAGGTTCCGCGCGTGGCCCGGGTCCGGGGGCTGCCCGAGGCCGAGGTCAGGGCTTTCGTGGCCCGGGCCACGTCCGGACGCCTCCTGGGCCTGGTGGGGGAACCCCGGGTGGACGTCCTGGCGCTGAACCTGGCCCTGGAGGAGGCCAGGCGGTGAAGGCGGCCCTGCTCCTTCCCCTGGCCCTGGCCGTCGGGGCGGCGGGAACCCGGACCTGGATGCAGGCGCGGCACTCGAGCCTCGGCGCGCGCGACGGGGGCCTGTGGCTTCTCCCTGTCCTCGCGTGGCTGCCCCTCGTATGCTGGATCCTGAGCTGGTTCGTGACGCAGGACTGAGATGACCCCACCCGGAACGCCCCGATGGACGTGGTTCGCCGCGGCGGCCGCGGTGGCCGCCACAACAGCGGCCGGCTTCGTCGTGAACCGCTACCTCCAGCTGGCGGACCTGGTGGTGCTCTACATGCTGTGCATCACCGTGGTGGCCACCCGGTTCGAGAAGGGCCCGGCCCTCCTGGCCACGGCCCTTTGCGTGGGCTGCCTGGACTACTTCTTCATCCGGCCCTATTTCACCTTCTCGGTGCACGACACGCGGTACCTGGGCACCTTCGGCATGATGATGGGCGTGGGCTGGATCGTGGGGCACCTGGCCGGGCGCATCCGCGCCCAGGCCCGGGAGGCCGGGGAGCGGGAACGCCACACCACGGCCCTCTATCGCCTCGGGGGCATCCTGGCCGAAGGGGGCGACGCCCCGGCCATCCAGGAGCGGGTGGAAGCCTACCTGGGCCGGGAACTGGGCGTGCGGGTGCTGGTCCTCCTCCCGGGCCCGGACGGCGGCCTCCTGCCGCGGGCCGGGCTGAACGCGGACGAGCTGGGCGTGGCCCAGTGGGCCCTGGCCAACCGCCGGGCCTCGGGCGCCGGCACCCCCGACCTCC
>DBMS01000063.1:0-14271 GCA_002297665.1 Holophagaceae bacterium UBA692
GCCGCTTCCCTGCGGGCGGCAACCCCGGCCCTCCTGGCGGCCAACGCCCTGGACCTGGAAGCGGCCCGGGCCCTGCTGGCCGCGGGGGAGCTGGACGCGCCGGCGTTCCAGCGCCTGAAGGTGGACGAAGCCAAGGTGGAGGAGATGGCCCGGGGCCTGGAAGCCGTGGCCGGCCTGGCGGATCCCCTGGGCCGCGTGGACCTGCGCCGGCTCCTGGACGAGGGCCTTCTCCTGGAGCGCGTGAGCGTGCCCCTGGGGGTGCTCGCGGTGATCTTCGAGAGCCGCCCCGACGCCGNNGCGCAGATCGGCGCCCTGGCCATCAAGAGCGGCAACGCCGCCCTCCTCAAGGGGGGAACCGAGGCCGCCGCGTCGGTGGGGGCGCTGGTGGGGATCCTGCGCGGGGCCCTGGAGGCCGAAGGCCTTCCCGGCGACGCCCTGCAACTCCTCCATTCCCGCGCCGACGTGGACGGGCTCCTGGCGCTGGACGCGGACGTGGACCTGGTCATTCCCCGGGGATCCTCCGCCCTGGTTCGCTCCATCANNGGCCCGCACCCGCATTCCCGTGCTGGGCCACGCCGAGGGCGTCTGCCACCTCTACATCGACGCCGCCGCGGACCCGGCCATGGCCGTGGCCCTGGCCCGGGACGGCAAGCTCCAGTACCCCGCCGCCTGCAACGCCGTGGANNACGGCGCTGGTGCACCGGGCCTGCGCCCCCGCCATGGTGCCCCTCCTGGCCCGGAGCCTGCCGGAGGTGGAGCTGCGGGGGTGTCCGCGCTGCCTCGCCCTGGTGCCGGGCCTGGCCGCCGCCTCCGAAGCCGACTGGGACGCGGAGTACGGCGCGCCCGTCCTCGCGCTTCGGATCGTGGACGACCTGGACGCCGCCCTGGCCCACATCCGCGCCCACGGCAGCGGCCACACCGAGGCCATCGTCACGGAGGACCCGGAGGCCGCCGGGCGGTTCCTGCGGGAGGTGGACGCGGCCGGCGTCTACCACAACGCCTCCACGCGCTTTGCCGACGGCTACCGGTACGGGTTCGGCGCCGAGGTGGGCATCAGCACCTCGCGCATCCACGCCCGGGGCCCCGTGGGCATCGAAGGCCTGGTCACCGTGAAGTACCTCCTGCGCGGCACCGGCCAGGTGGTGGCGGACTACGCCGGGCCCGGCGCCCGGCCCTTCCGCCACGAGGACCTGCCCCGGTGACCCTCAGGCCCTTCCCTCCCGGGGGGCGCGGTGCCCCGGCTCCAGGGCGACGACGGCGCCCTTGGCCCGGGCCCGCTCGCGTTGGCCGAGGAACGCCGGGATGGCGATGGCGCTGACGATGCCCAGGACCGCCAGCAGGGGCAGGATGGCCAGGGCGATGATGGCCATGACCAGCCCGCCGCTGCCCGGCTTCCGGTAGGCGCCGGGGTTCTCCCGGGCCAGGCGGTGGGCCTTCTGGTTCTGGACGATGGCCGCCACGGCCAGCCCCAGGGCCACGGGAAAGCACAGGAACACGCTTAGCAGGGACCAGAGGCCGCAGTGGAAGGCGGCCCGGGCTCCCGGCGCGGGGGAGGCGACGGCGGCGGGGATGGGCGGCGGCGCCGGGGCGTCCAGGAGGGTTCCGGCCGGGACCCAGCCCGGGAGGTGGGAGGCCCACAGCAGGCTGGCGGGGCCGATGATGCCGCTGCGGTAGGCGGCCTCGATGTCAGCCCAGGCCACCGGGCCCGTCCTGTCCTGCCCTCCGGTCGAGTAGTACCATGCCACGTCCAAGGCGGCCTCCTGGTTGAGATGATAGCCCCACGTGGTGGCCGGGCTCCACCTGGCCAGCACGTGGGGGAGCACGAGGGGGGACGGAGAGGTCGCGCAGCGACCGCGCGGTCTCCCCTCGTTCATGTCAGGACCGGGGCCTTGGCCGCATCGGGACGCGGCGCGAAGTCCCGGCATGCCTCACAATGGGGGGATGGAAGACCGAACGCCCCCCGCCCGCGTCCAGGGCACGCCCATGGACGCCGAAGGCTTCGCGGATCCCCTTCCCCCGCGCGGCTCCACCCTCCGCCAGCAGGCCGCGCTCATCCTCCGGCGGGCCGGGTGGGACCTGGCGCCCTGTCCCATCGTGTGGTCCCCCCGCATGAGCCGCTGCGCGGGGCTGTTCGTCATCGAGAAGGACAGCCGCGGCGTCTGGCGTCCCGAGATCCGCCTGTCGACGCCCCTGCTGCGCCGCCGGGACCGGCCCTGGCCCGTGGAGGTCTGCGGCTGCAACTGCCGCAACCCGGAGGACGTCGTGCGCCGCATCCTGGAGCACGAGCTCATCCACTACAAGCTCTGGATGGAGGGCGTGGACTGGGGCCACACGGAGCGCTTCCGGGACCTGGCCTGGGCCGCGTTCGGCCACCAGAGCATCACCCACGGGATCGGGACCGAAACCTAGCCGCTAGCCGAGCCGCTTCTCGTAGCAGAGGAAGCGCCTTCCCGGGCGGAAGGCCAGGCCGATCTCCCCCGCCAGGACGTACCCGAGCTTGGGGAACAGGCGCCGGGTCGCCTCGTTTTCGGTGTTGGTGTCGAGCCGCAGCGCCATGATCCCCCGCGCGCGGGCCACCTCCTCCGCCTGGCGCATCAGGGCCTCCGCGACGCCCCGGCCCCGGAAGGCGGGGTCCACGGCCAGGCGGTGCACCACGATGGCCGGTTCGTCCGGGTCCAGCCCGGCATCGGCGTATTCCGGCTCCTGGTCCTCGGTGATGGCGGCCACGCCGGCCACGCGCCCGTCCTCCTCGGCGATCCACAGCTGGCCTCGGGCGGCGTCCTCGGCGAACACCTCCGCGTTGGGGTAGGCGTCGTCCCACTGCAGGTTGCCGGCCTGGCGCATGAGGGGCACGGCGCGGCGCACCAGCGCCATGACGGGCTCCACGTCCTCCGCACGGCCCGGGCGCACGCGCATGCTAGTCGACGTCCCCGGCGGCCTTCAGGAGGCGCTTTTCCGCCAGGCGCAGCCAGTGCTCCGCGGCCAGGACGCCCTCGCCGTGGTGGATGCGCTGGAAGTGGCCCAGGAGGTGGCGGATGGTGCGGGGGATGGCGGGGGCGAAGTGGGCCTTGCCGCGGTTCACCACCTGGTTGCCGAAGGTGCCCAGGGTCTTGAGGTTGCGCTGGATGCCGCTGAGGTTGAGCTCCTCCCACAGGAGGGTCTCGCTCCAGCCGGTCTCCTCCTCCACGCTGCGGACCATGATGGCGCGGGCCTCCGCGGACCAGTCCCAGTACCCGTCGAAGAGGATGGAGGCCAGGTCGTAGGTGGCGGCGCCCTTGCGGGCGTCCTGGAAATCGAGGGTCACGAGGCGGTCGCCGTGCACCATGAGGTTGCGCACGTGGAAGTCGCGGTGGGCGAGGGAATGGGTGCGCGATTCCAGGCCGTTGTGCACGTCCTCCATCATGCGGTCCAGCCAGAGGGGCGCTTCCTTGCCCAGGAAGTCCACGAAGAAGTGCTGCTTGCAGAACTCCCACTCGAACTGGAACTTGGCGTGGTCGAAGCGGCGCAGCATGAAGAAGGCCCGGGGCGGGGCGCCCTCGGTGAGCAGGCCCAGCCAGGTGGCCAGGAGGCCGCCCACATCCTTCGCCCAGGCGAGTTCCTCCTCGGGGTGGGCGATCAGGCGGGTCTCCAGGGTGGTGGAGCCCAGGTCCTCCACCAGCATGGCGCGCAGCTCGTCGTCGTACTGGATGATGGTGGCCACGCGCACCACGGGGTCCAGGTAGGCCTGGAGGGCGCGGTACTCGAAGTAGGAATCGTCGCCGCCCGCGGGATCGGCGTCGGGGTAGAGCACCACCAGGGCGCTGCCCAGGTGCGGGTGTTCCACGCGGAAGTACTGCCGCAGTCCGGCGTCCCCGTTCAGGAGGACCGGGTTCCTGCAGCCCCAGCGATCGAGGACGGACTGGAGTTGGGTGCTCATCGTTCCAGTCTATAGCGCCAGGCGCACCAGGTGTCCCCCTTCCTCGAACCAGAACGCGTCCCGGTCCCGGAAGGCGGGGTGGAGCCGGGCCCCGGGACCCAGGACGCAGCGCTCCAGGGACCCGGCGGGCTGGGCGTCGGGGTGCACATAGCAGCCGGGAATCCGGCCTTCGGCATCCGGCGCCACCTGGGCGGCCGCCTCGATGAGCTGGTCCGGCGATCCGATCTCGAAGAAGGGGAAGGGGTCCACCACCACGCCGAAGGCCCGGTCCAGGTTGGCCAGCACGTGGGCCTTCACGTCGGCCGGGCCTTCGGCCGGCAGGAGCCCCAGGGCGCGGGGACTCCAGAAGGCGGGGCCCACGAAATGGTAGGGCCCTTCGCCGGTCTCGCCCGGGGGGAGGATGCGGCCCGTGCGGTCCAGCCACACCGGGTTCCAGGGGCCGCCGGGGTGGGGGATGAGCAGCCAGCTCAGGTCCGAGCCCAGGGCCCGGTGGCGCTCCCGGAACGCCGCCCAGGGCGGGTCGGCCAGGATGTCCCCGTTCCAAACCGCCAGTTCGGCCGCGGCCCGGTCCCGCACGTGGCGCAGGCCGCCGGCCGTGCCCAGCAGGACCGGCTCCGGGCACACCTCGATGCCGGTGCCCCGGGTGGCCTCCCGGATGCGGTCCGGCAGGACGTGGGCGTTGCAGGCCAGGTTCCGGATGCCCGCCCGGCGAAGGCCATCGGCGGCCAGGGCTATGAGCGGACGGCCATTGAAGGGCCAGGCCGGCTTGGGCAGCGCCCGGGACAGGGGTCCCATGCGCGTTCCCAGTCCCGCCGCCAGGATGAATCCGTCAATCCTCACGGGGCTCCCCGGTGGCCACGGGCTTGAGGAGGAACTTCCGCGGGGCCATGCCCCGCATCTCCAGCACGCGGATGCGCCAGCCCTGGATGCGCAGCTCGTCCCCGGCCCGGAGGATCCGCCCCAGCCGTTCCTGGAACAGCCCGCCCAGGCTCACGGAGCCCTTCTCGACCTCGAGGTGCAGGTCCAGGTGGTCCTCCAGCTCCTCCAGGGTGACGTTTCCCTGGGCCAGCCAGGCCCCGCCCCGGGTGCGGCGCAGGTTGATCACCTCGCGGTCGAACTCGTCCTGGATCTCGCCCACCAGCTCCTCCAGGACGTCCTCCAGGGTCACCAGGCCGTCCACCCCGCCGTGCTCGTTGACCACCAGGGCCAGGTGCTGCTTCTGCTTCTGGAAGTCCAGGAGCAGGTCCTGGATCAGGCGCATCTCGGGCACCAGGAACGCGGCCCGGGCCAGCTTGCGGAAGTCCAGGTCCGGGCCCTGGTCGTTGAGGGCCCACAGCAGGTCGCGCAGGTGGATGACGCCCACCACGTGGTCCAGGTCGCCGTCGCACAGGGGCAGGCGGGTGTTGACGCAGGTGCGCGCCAGGGCCAGGTTCTCCTCGAAGGTGCGCTGGAGGTCGAAGTGGACCACCTGGGCCCGGGGCACCGCGATCTCCTTGACGGTGCGCTTGGAGAAATCGAAGAGGTTCCCGATGAGGTCCTTGCGGGAGATCTCCAGCTTGCTCTTCATGAGCATGCGCCGGAACTCGTCTTCCGTGGGCGCGTGCTCCACGGCGGGGGGCACGCCCAGGGCCCGCTCCAGCGCGTGGGTGAGGCCGGTCAGCGTCCGGGTCAAGGGGGCGATGGCCCGGGACCAGAAAAGCAGGGGCCCCGCGGTGCGCAGCGCCCACGTCTCGGCCGACCGCAGGGCCACGCCCCGGGGCAGCAGCTCGGCCAGCACCACCTGCAGCAGGGTGATCGCCATGATCCCCAGGAACGAGCCCAGGACGAGCCCCACCCGCGGCCAGGGCGCGGCCCCGAACAGCGCCTGGAACCCCTTGACGAAGACGTCCTCTCCCACCGCGCCCAGGCTGATGGTGAGGAGCGTGATGGCCACCTGGATGCTGGAGAGGTGGCGGTCCAGGTTGCGGTGGACCTCCAGGGCCTGGGCCGCGCGGGGATCGGCTTCCAGCAGGGACTCCAGCTGCGTGCCGCGCACCCGCACCGCCGCGAATTCGGCGCAGACGAAGAACCCCGTGGCCAGGATGAGCGCCGGGGTGGCGATCAGGGCGCTTGTGTGCATCCTCAGCCCTTGGCGAGGTCCAGGGCCTGGCGCGCCTTGTCCTCGAGCTCGGCCAGGACGGCGCCGAGGGTATCCAGGCGGTCCTGGCGGCCCTGGAGGTCGGCGGCGAGGTCGGCCTTTTCGCGGTTGAGCTGGCTGATGCGGTCATGCCCGGCTTCCAGGTCCGCCTGCAGGCGGGCCAGGTTGGCGTCCCGCTCCTCGATGCCGGCCAGGAACTCCCGGCGCTGGCTCTCCCCGGCGGCCTCGGCGGTTTCCAGGCGGCCCTGGAGGTCGTTGGCGGCGCGCTCCAGCTGCTCCCTGAGCCCGCCCAGGGCGTCGCGCTCCTCGCCCAGGTCCCTGACGGCGGCTTCCTGGAGGCTGAGCTTCTCCTGGAGCACGAAGATCTCCCCGGCCTGCTCCGTGAGCTCGTCGTCCTTGGCGGCGCACTCGGCCTGGAGCCGGGCCCGCGCCTCGGCGAGGTCGCGCAGGGCCGTCTCCTGGAAGGCCACCTGCTCCCTGGCCGAAGCCGCTTCGGCCTCCAGCTCCCCGATCCGGCCCTGGGCGCCCTCCAGCTCCTGGATGCGGGCCTGCTTCACGGCCGCGTCGGCGCGCACGCCTTCGAGCTCGTGGAGCAGGTCGGTGCGGTGCTGCTCGGAAAGGGCCGCCTGAGCCTCGACGGTGCGCAGGGTCTCGCGGGTCTCCGACAGGGCGCCTTCCAGGCCCTTGACCTGGCCTCCCGCCTCCCAGGCCTCCTCGAGCTGGGCCTGGAGCAGCTGGTGGGACTCCAGGAGCTCGGCGTTCTGCTGGCTCTTCTCGGAGAGGAGGGCGTTGACCAGGTCGAGCTGCTCCACCAGGCGCTTCTGCTCGTCCAGGGCGTCCTGCAGGTCGCCCCTCAGGCCGTCCTCGGCGGCCACGCGCTCCTGGAGCGAATGGCGCAGGGCCTCGGCCTCGCCCTGGCTGTGCTGGGCGTCGTCCAGGTTGCGGGTGACCGCGGCGTTGCGCTGGATGAGCTCCTCGATCTCCCGGGTCTTGCGCTCGAGCTCGTCGTGCTGGGCCGAGAGCTTGAGCTCCAGGTCCTTGACGCGCCACTCCAGCAGCTCGATCTCGCCCTGGTTGCGAAGGGGCTTCTCGGGGGCGGGCAGGGGCTCCGCGGCCCAGCCCGCGATGGGGGCGATGGCCCGGGGGGCGGGGACCGGCTCGGTCTCCAGCTCCGTGCGCAGGCTCTCCAGCCACTCGTCGCCCAGGTCGGCTCCGGCCAGGTCGCCCAGGGGGTTGTCGGGATCGTCCTCCTTCATGGGCACCAGCTCGGCCAGCGCCGGAATGAGGGCGGTGGTGTTGATGGGCTTGTGGAGGTACAGGTCGGCCTTGCCCTTGGTGCCGCGGTGCCGCGCGTACTCCTCCTCCGACGCCTTGGCGCTGATGAGGGCGATCTTGAGGTCCCCGAGGGTCGGGGCCCTGCGGATGGCCGAACAGAGCGCGTAGCCCTTGTTCTCAGAGGTTTCGACGCACAGGAGAATCCCGGCGTACTGCCCCGACTCCAGGCGCGTGAGGGCCCCTTCGGTGGTGTAGAGGAAGTCGACTTCGAAGGCGGATTCCAACGGGAACTTGTGGTCCTGGATGAATCTCCGATCGCTGTCCACGACGAGGAGACGCTTGCCCATGTTCGATCCTTGCAAATGGACTTATACGATAACCCAGAAAAAAAGCTGCCGGGAAAGAATCCCCGGCAGCCTTTGCGCATCCGCCGCCTAGCGGGGCGGGATGGCCATCGTGAGGGAGGCGCCCCGGGGAGGCCGCACGAGGAGCAGCAGGGGCTTCTTGCCGCCGGCCTTCTTCACCTCGGCCTGGAAGGACTGGAGCCCGTCGACGTCCTTGGGGCCCACCGCGGTGATGACCAGCCCGGGCTGGAGGCCCTTCTCCGCGGCGCCGGAGCGCGCGGCCACGAAGGTGATGACCACGCCCTTGACGTCGGCGGGGACGCCGAACTGGTGGCGGTTGGCGGGGGACAGGCCCTCGACGGTGAAGCCGTAGGACTTCTCGAGGTTCAGCTGCTTGGGGTTGTCGGGGTCGGCGTTGGGGGCGGAATCGTCCTCCTCCCCGTCCTGGGCCTCGCCCTTCTGCAGTTCCTTGCGGTCGCCCAGGGTCACCTTGATGTCCTTGAAGGCCCCGTCGCGCCACACGGTGACGGTGACGGACTCGCCGGCCCTGCGACCCGCGATGGCGGCCACCAGCTGGTCGCCGCTGCGCAACTTCTGGCCGTCCACGGCGGTGATGACGTCCAGGCGCCGGATGCCGGCCTTGTCCGCGGGGGTGCCCCGTTCCACGTTGGAGACCACGGCGCCTTCCTTGATGCCCAGGCTGGACTGGAACTCGTTGTCCAGGTTGCGGGTGCCCACGCCCAGATAGCCGCGGCTCACGGGCTTGCCGCTCTCGAGGTCGGCGATGACCCGCTTGATCATGTTCACGGGCACCGCGAAGCCGATGTTCTGGCCGTCGGGGCGGATGGCGGTGTTGATGCCGATGACCTCGCCCCGGAGGTTGAGCAGGGGCCCGCCGGAGTTGCCGCGGTTGATGGCGGCGTCGGTCTGGATGAAGGATTCGAGGCCGGGGCCGGTGAGCTGGCGGCCCTTGGCGGAGACGATGCCCTGGGTGACGGTGTGCTCGAGGCCCAGGGGGTTGCCGATGGCCACCACCCACTCGCCGATGCGCGCCGCGTCGCTGTCGCCCAGCTTGGCGTAGGGCAGGTGCTTGGCGTCGATCTTGATGAGCGCGATGTCCAGTTCCTTGTCCTTGCCCAGGATCGTGGCCTTGAAGGTGCGCCCGTCGGCCATCTTCACTTCGATGGTGGTATCGCCGCCCCGGACGCCGTCGATGACGTGGTTGTTGGTGAGGATCTTGCCGTCGGGCGAGATGACCACGCCGCTGCCGCCGGCCTGGACCCGCTGCTCCTCCTCCTGGGGCTTGCGGGTGCCCGGGCGCTGGGGCCCGAAGAACCAGTTGAAGAAGTCGTCGCCGAAGGGCGACTCGCCCTCGAAGCGTCCCCTGTTCTTCACGAAGCTGGTGTTGGTGATGGCCACCACCGTGGGGTTGAGCTTTTCCGCCACGTCCGCGATGGGCGGGAGGCGGTCGAGACCCCTGGCGTCGACGGTGACCGGCTGCTCCTCCTGGGCCCGTGCGACCCAGCGGTAGCTGAGCCCCATGCCCACGGCCATGCAGACGCCCGCGAAGGCGGAAAGCATGAAGAGTTGCTTGATCTGACGTTTCATAGGTTTTCCCTCGTCAAAAAAGCCCGACCCGGGCCAGGTGGTGAGTCTGGATTCTATATGATGTAAAAGATCAATTAGTTCCACGCCGGGAACCCTTTGCGGCATCTAGTATAGACGATGAAAAAAGCCGCGGGTTTAGCGCCCGGTCCCGCCGGCCCGAGATGGCGCTTCCCTGGGGAGCCCGTTGCGGATATTCTGATGGACCCGACGGCGGATGTAGCTCAGTTGGTTAGAGTACTGGATTGTGATTCCAGGTGTCGCCGGTTCAAATCCGGTCATCCGCCCCAGATCGAAAGGCCCCGTGGAGTCCTGCTCCCCGGGGTTTTTCCCCTTCGGCCGGGGCCTGGCGGGTTGGGTATCATGGGCGCCTGCCCCTTCCTTGGTTTCCCCTCCCTCCCAACCCGGACCCTCTCCCCATGCCCGAACGGATCCTGATCGTCGAGGACGAGCGCGCAATCGCCGACACCTTGGTCTATGTCCTTCGATCCGAAGGATTCAATCCTGAGTGGGTGGACCTGGGCATGAAGGCGGTCGAATCGGTGCGGCGGGCCGCCCCGGCCCTGGTGATTCTGGACATCGGCCTTCCCGACGTTTCCGGCTTCGAGGTTTGCCGGATCCTGCGAACCTTCTCCGAAGTGCCGGTCCTGTTCCTCACGGCCCGGGACGCGGAGGTGGACCGCATCGTCGGCCTCGAGATCGGGGCTGACGACTACGTCACCAAGCCCTTCAGCCCCCGGGAGGTGGCCGCCAGGATCCGCACCATCCTGAGACGCGCCAGGCCCGCGGCGGCTCCCGCGGGGTTCATGGCTGACCCCGTCTCAAGGCGGATCGCCTTCCGCGGCCAGTGGCTCGACCTCACGCGGTACGAATACGGGCTCCTGCGCACCCTCCTGGCCCGCCCCGGCCGCGTCTTCACCCGGGCCGAGCTCATGGACTCGGTCTGGGCGGGCTCCGAGGAGACCGGGGACCGCACCGTGGACACCCACATCAAGACCCTGCGGGGCAAGATCCGCGCCCTGGACCCGCAGGCCGATCCCATCCAGACCCACCGGGGCGTGGGCTACAGCGTGGACGCCCCGTGAGGCTCGGCTTCCGGCTCCTGCTCGGGGTCTTCCTCATCGTGGGGATGGCGGCCTACGTGGGGCTGTCGACCTTCTCCAAGGAGGTGAAGCCCGGCGTCCGGCAGGGCATGGAGGTGGCCCTGGTGGACACCGCCAACCTGCTGGCGGAACTCGCCGCCCAGGACCTGGCCGGGGGAACCCTGGCCCAGGGACGGCTGGCCCAGGCCTTCCGGGGCTACCAGGCCCGGGACGTCCAGGCCCGCATCGGATGGTTGACGAAGCGGGGCGCCGAACTGCGCCTCTACGTCACGGACGCCGAAGGCATCGTCCGCTACGACAGCGACGGGGAGGCCGTGGGCCGCGACTACTCCCGGTGGAACGACGTTGCGCTGACCCTCCGGGGGCAGTACGGAGCCCGGGTGACCCGCCTGGACCCGGGGGATCCGGCGACCTCGGCGATGCATGTGGCGGCCCCGGTGCGCCGGGAAGGGCGGATCATCGGCGTGCTGACCGTCGTGGCCCCCACCTCCCTCGTCCAGCCCTTCGCAAGGCGCAGCGAGCACCGCATCCGGGTGGCGGGGGCCATCCTGGTGGCGGCCTCCCTCGGCATCGGCCTGGCTCTCACCTGGTGGCTCACCAGGGACGTGACCCGCCTCCAGGCCTACGCCCGGGCGGTGGGAGCCGACGGCAAGACCCCGCTGCCCCCCCTGGGCGCCCCCGAGCTGAGGGAGCTGGGGGAGGCCCTGGAGGCCATGCGCGCCCGCATCGACGGCAGGGACTACGTGGAGCACTACATCCACACCCTCACCCACGAGATGAAGAGCCCCCTCTCGGCCATCCGGGGCGCCGCGGAGCTGCTCTCGGAGGACTTGCCGGAGGCCGACCGCGCGCGGTTCACCGGCAACATCCTGGACCAGGAAAAGCGCATGCGCGAGCTGGTGGAGCGCATGCTCACCCTCGCCAGCCTCAGGCACCGCCAGCAGCTCCAGGCTCCCGCGCCCGTGGAGCCCGGTTCCCTTGCACGCAAGGTGGTCGCAGGCCGGCTGGAGGAGGCCGCGCGGCTGGGCGTGGAGCTCCGGGTGGGCCCGGACGGGCCCGCCACCGTCACGGGCGAAGCCTTCCTGCTGGAGCAGGCCCTGGGCAACCTCGTGGACAACGCCTTGTCCTTCGCCCCCCGGGGCAGCACCGTGGAGGTCACCCTGGAGACGGGACCCGACACCGTGGTGGTGGCCGTCCGGGACCAGGGGCCCGGGCTTCCCGGTTTCGCCCTGGACAAGGTGTTCACGCCCTTCTTCTCCCTTCCCCGGCCCGGGGGCGGATCCCGGGGGACCGGCCTCGGGCTCTGCTTCGTCAGGGAGGTGGCCCTGCTCCACGGCGGGAAGGCCTCCCTGGAAAACCATCCCGGAGGCGGCGCCCTGGCCCGCATCCTTCTGCCCCGCTGACACACGTCCGCTTCACGGGACTTCTCCGGGACTTCACGGAACCCGGGGATCCTCCAGGCTTCAACCCTGGAGGCTCCAATGCGCGTTCCGTTCGTCCTGAAGATCCTGGCCGTGCTCGGCCTGGCCCTGCTGCTGCTGATCCCCCTTTCCTGGACACGGGAGCTCGTCGCGGCCCGCAACGCGCGCCAGGGCGAGACCGAGACCGAGGTGGCCCGCCTCACCGCATCCTCCCAGACGATCGTGGGGCCCCTCCTGGTGATCCCCTACGCGGTGGAGGAGAAGCGGACGGAACGGAACGAGAAGACCGGCGAACCGCGCGAAGTCTGGGAGGACCGGCAAGGGGAGGTCCGCTTCGTCCCCCGGGAACTCCAGCTCGAAGGGGGGATCGGCATCGAGGCCCGGCGGCGGGGGCTCTACCGGACCCAGGTCTACCGGCTCACGGGCCCCCTCAAGGGCCACTTCTCCCTGGAAGCCGACGCCGGCATCCGCACCGGCAGGAACCTCAGGCTGGGCACGCCCAGCCTCGTCCTGGGCATCAGCGATCCCCGGGGCATCCTCAACCGCATGACGCTCTCCCTGGACGGAAGGAGCGTGGAATTCCTTCCCGGCACGCGCCAGGGTTACCCGGCCGCGGGCGTCCATGCCGACCTCCCGCACCTGGACCTGGGCCGGGCCCGGAGCCTCTCCTTCGAGATCCCGCTGGAATTGATGGGCACCCGCGCCATCCGCATGGCGCCCGTGGCGGAAGAGACCCGCGTCCGCCTCCAGGGGGCCTGGCCCGCCCCCAGCTTCGAGGGCGGCTTCGCGCCGGTGGAGCGGACCTGGTCCGGAAAGGGCTTTTCCGCCCTGTGGAAGATCCCCAGCCTGAGCCGGGACCTGGACACCCTGCTCGCCGGAGGCCCGAAATCCGCCGCGCTCGACTTCGGCGTGGCCTTCATCGATCCGGTCAACGTCCACCTGCAGTCCGAGCGGGCCGTGAAGTACGGCTTCCTCTTCGTCCTGCTCACCTTCGCCGCCTTCCTCCTGCGGGAGCTGTTGCGGTCCCTGCCGGTGCACCCGGTGCAGTACCTCCTGGTGGGCCTGTCCATCGCGATCTTCTTCCTCCTGCTCCTGAGCCTCTCGGAACACCTGGGCTTTCCCGCCGCGTACGCGGTGGCCACGGCGGCCAACCTCGGGCTCCTGGGCGCCTACCTCTGCGCTGCGCTCGGCAGCCGCCGGGAGGGCCTCCTCTTCACGGGGGGGCTGGGCCTGCTCTACGCGGCGCTGTATGGCCTCCTGGCGTCGGAGGACAACGCGCTCCTGCTGGGCTCCATCCTGCTTTTCGTGCTGCTGGCCGGGGTGATGCTCGGGACCCGCCGCATGGACTGGAACCGCGCCTTCCGGCCCGCTCCGGGAGGGAAGTGATTTCCGCTGGTGGGACGCCGGATCCCGATTCCGGGACGCCACTCCTCCAGTCCCGAGATCAAGAGATGGAAATACAGGAAGTTGATTTTGGCACCCATCTGGCTGCGCAGTACCGGATTCCCCGGAGCAACGCCATGACAGGTCTTCTCATCGACATCCGCCAGGCGGTCCGGAGCCTTCTCCGCGCTCCGGGGTTCCTGGCCGCCGCGACGGTCTGCATGGCCCTGGGCATCGGCGCGAACCTGGCGGTGATCTCCCACGTGGACCGCCTCCTCCTGAGGCCGCTGCCCTTTCCGGACAGCGGCCGCCTGGTGGAGGTGGACCCCGCCGATCTCCGGACCGGGGAGACCGGCCCCATGACCATGCCCGACTTCCTGGCCCTCCAGGGCGCCGGCGGAGGGTTCAAGGCCATGGCGGCCTGCACGGCGCGGACCCGCACCCTGACGGGACTGGCCGAGCCGATCCGCGTGGACGTGGGGATGGTCACGGCGGGCTTCTTCGAGGTTCTGGGCGTCCGGGCCGCCCTGGGGCGGGTCGTGTTCCGCCCCGACGAGGAGGGGCTGCCGGCCACGGTGGGGGTGCTTAGGCATGATTTCTGGATGGCGCGGTTCGGCGGCGACCCCGCGGTGCTGGGCCGGACCCTGGACCTGGACGGCAAGGCCGTGCAGGTGGTGGGGGTGCTGCCCGCGGACTTCCGGTTCCACCGGAGGATCTCCGACTCCCAGGTGTTCGTGCCGGAAGCGGCCCCCTTCGGAACGCGCAGCCCCGGCATGGGCACTTTCCTGGCCATCGGAAGGCTGAACCCGGGCGTTCCCCTCGCCCAGGCCCAGGCCCAGGTCCGCACCCTCGCCGCGGGCATGGAGGCCCGCCGCCAGAACCCCCGGTTCGACCTGCGGGCCTCGAGCCTCCTGGAGGAGACGGTGAGCAACTACCGGCGCGTGCTGCTGCTCCTGCAGGGCGCGGTGGCCCTGGTGCTGCTCATCACCTGCTTCGACGTCGCCGGACTCCAGCTGGTGCGGGACCTGGGCCGGGGGCGGGACCTGGCCATCCGCCAGGCCCTGGGCGCGGGGCGGGGGCGCATGGG
>DBMS01000063.1:14306-18715 GCA_002297665.1 Holophagaceae bacterium UBA692
TGGCTGCTGGAGGACCTCCTCCCCATGCCGGCCCCCTCCGTCTACCCCGCGCTGCTGGCGGCGGCCCTGGGGCTGGTCCTGGCCACGGGCCTGGCCCTGGCCTTCCTGTCCTGGTTCATGGCCCGGGGCCCGCGCCTGGTGGAGGTGCTCCGGGCCGGCTACGGCGCCAGCCACTCCCGCGGCCACTGGCGCGTGCTCAAGAGCCTGGTGGTGGCGGAGGTCGCCCTGTCGGTGGTGCTGCTCACCGGGGCCGGGCTGCTCATCCACAGCCTCGTGAACCTCCAGCGCGTGCATCCCGGCTTCGAGGCCGGGCCGGTGCTGACGATGAACGTCGCCCTTCCTCCCTCCCGGTACGACCTGAAGGCGCAGCGCGCGTTCCTGGCGCGCCTGGAACCCGCCCTGACGGCCCTGCCGGGCGTCGCGGGCGCCGGCGTCAACGACACCCTCCCCTTCGTCAAGGCCACCAACGGAGGCAGCGTCACCGCGGATCCCGGGCGGGCCCAGGGCTCGGAGGTCTACGTGCGCGTCCACGTGGTGACCTCCGGCTATTTCCAGGCCATGGGCATCCCCCTTCTGGCGGGCGGGACCTTCCCGCCGGCGGACCCCGGCGCCTGCGTGATCAGCAGGCGCCTGGCGGCAAAGCTTTGGCCGGGCCAGGACGCCGTGGGCCGGCCCCTTTATTCCGATGGCCTTTCCTCCATGCGCGTGGCCGGCGTGGTGGGCGATACCGCCGAGAACCGCCTCGACCGGCCCGAGGATCCCCAGATCTACCTGCCGGCCGAGTTCAATGACCTCTTCGGCGGCCCCGTGGTGGCGGTGAAGGTGCAGGGCGACCCCGTCCGGTACTGCGCCCAGGTGAAGGCCGTCATCCGGTCCCTGGACCCGGGCCTGGCGCTGCCCGAACCCAGGCCCCTGCGGGAAGCGCTCAAGGAGAGCATGGCCGTGCGCACCATGGCGGGCATCCTGTTCACGGTGTTCGGGCTCCTGGCCCTTCTGCTTTCGGGCGTGGGCCTCTACGGAGTCCTGGCCCAGACCACCCTCCAGCGGCGGCGGGAGATCGGCATCCGCCTTTCCCTGGGCGCCACCCGCGCCCAGGTGGTGGGGGGGATCCTGGCGGGCGCCGCCGCGATGGTGGGGCTGGGCCTGGGTCTTGGGACCCTGTTCGGGTGGCAGGCCGGGAGGATCCTGGGGCCGCTGCTCTTCGGCCTGGGCGGGGCGGGCCCGGCCATCCACCTGGGCGTCCTGGCCATCCTCGTCCCCACCGCGCTCCTGGCCTGCGCCCTGCCCGCGGCGCGCGCCGCCCGGGTGAATCCGGCAGAAGCCCTCCGGCAGGAGTGACCTGGATCGATTCGCGAGCAACCTGAGATGGGCCCTGCGCTCCCAGGCGGGCACCCCCGTCTTCACGGCCATGGCGGTGCTCATCCTTGCCCTGGGCATCGGCGCCAACGCTGGCATCGGAGAACCGGCTCCCGAGCGGATTCAGGTGGGTGAAGGCGGCCATCAAATAGCCTGCGCCCGGGCCTCCCGCCGCGCCCCGTGCCGCCTCCCCACCCTGCGCGCCGGCACCCCGCTCCAGATCTCCCCGGCGCCCACCCGGCTCCCCTTGGACAGCACCGAGCCCGCGGCCAGGACGGCCCCGTCGCCGATGACGCAGCCCGGGAAGATGACGGCCATGAGCCCCACCGTGACGTTCCGCCCGATCACCACGGGCGCGGCGTGGAGGCGGCCCCGCTCGGCCACGTGGGCCACCAGGGTGACGTCGCCGCCGATGACGGTGTCGTCGCCGATGGTGATGAGGTTCTGGTCGGACACCACGGCGGTGTTGATCTGCACGCGGGCGCCGATCCGCATGCCCATGAGGCGGTGGTAGGCGGGAAGGAAGGGGGTGAGCCGGACCCAGTTCACGAAGGAGAAGCGCAGGAAGAGCGTGAGCGCGTTGTAGCTGGCCCACCGCCAGCCTTCCCGGGACACGTAGCTGAAGGTGCCCACGGGGGTGCCCCGGGCGAAGGTGACCCAGCGCGCGAGGGGCAGCAGGACCAGGAGGGTGATGCCGAAGACGAAGTAGGCCGCCCCCAGGGCGATGCCCAGGACCAGCACGTGGAGGTTGCCGGAAAGGGGCAGCCCCTGGGCCCACACCGCCAGCTTGATGGCGGGGAAGGCCGCCAGGCCCAGCACCAGGGCCGCCTCGGCGAACAGAGCCAGGGAAAGCAGGACCTGCAGGGGCGTCAGGATCCTGCGCTTCCAGACCTGCTCTGCCATGGAGACTCCGGGGGTTGCCTTCATCCTGCCAGGGCCGGGCGGGCCCCGCCAGCCGCTCAGATCACGTAGGCGGCGCCGCCGCCGGCCTTGACGCGGTCGGCCAGGTCGGCCAGGGTATGCCGGCGCAGGGCGTCCTCCATGGCCGCGGCCAGTTCGCACCACACGTCGCGGGTCACGCAATCCGCCGCGCGGCGGCAGAGGCCGGGCTCCTGGGTGCAGTCCGCGGCGCTGATGCGGCCCTCGAGGGCTTCCACCACGTCCAGGGGCGTGATGGTCCGGGGCTCCCGCGCCAGCTCCAGCCCGCCGTTGGGGCCGCGGACGGCCGTCACCAGGCCCGCGGCCTTCAGGCCCCCCACCAGCACGTGGATGTACTTGCCCGGCAGTTCCTGGTTCTGGGCGATGGTGGTCACCTGGACCGGTCCCGACCCGTGCTGCACGGCCAGTTCGACCATGATCCGCAGCCCGTACCGACCTCTGGTGGAAACCTTCATCGCTTGCCTCCGGGCATCCAGTATAGGGGGAGTCCGGCATTCTTCCTATTGTCTATGGAAAAACTTGACAATTAAATTCGAACCTTTCATCCTTGGGCTTCGCAGGTCCCCCAACCCCGAAAGGAGAGCCCCATGCCCCGTCCCAACCGCGTGGATTACGCCTACCAGCTCATCGGCAACACCCCCGTGGTCCGCCTGAACCGCATCGCGGAAAAGGGCAGCGCCACCATCTACCTCAAGCTCGAGAGCGCCAATCCCGGCGGCAGCGTCAAGGACCGCATCGCCCTCAGCATGATCGAGGACGCCGAGCGCTCCGGCGCCCTCAAGCCCGGCATGGAGCTG
This sequence comes from Holophagaceae bacterium UBA692, assembly GCA_002297665.1. Taxonomy (GTDB): domain Bacteria; phylum Acidobacteriota; class Holophagae; order Holophagales; family Holophagaceae; genus Mesoterricola. The sequence continues at coordinate 17,399 of DBMS01000063.1, forward strand.
CTGGAAGCCACCAGCGGCAACACCGGCGTGGGCCTGGCCTTCGTGGCCGCCGCCAAGGGCTACCCCATCACCCTGATCATGCCCGAGACCATGACCCTGGAGCGCCGGGCCATCCTCAAGGCCTACGGGGCCAGCCTGATCCTGACCCCGGGCCCCCTGGGCATGAAGGGCGCCGTGGACAAGGCGGAGGAACTGGCCGCGGCCGATCCCAAGTACTGGGTCGTTCGCCAGTTCGACAACCCCGCCAACCCCGACGTCCACCGCCGCACCACCGCCGAGGAGATCCTGGAGCAGGTGCCCGAGCTGGACGCCTTCGTGGCCGGCATCGGCACCGGCGGCACCATCACCGGCGTGGGCGAGATCCTGGCCCAGAAGAAGCCCGGCACCCTCGTGGTGGCCGTGGAGCCCGTGGATTCCCCGCTCCTCACCCAGGGCAAGGCCGGCCCCCACAAGCTCCAGGGCCTGGGCGCCAACTTCGTGCCGAAGATCCTCAACCGGGAGGCCTTCCAGCGGGTGGAGGACGTGGGGTACGAGGACGCCATCGCCATCGCCCGCCGCCTCACCCGCGAGGAAGGGATCTTCACGGGCATCAGCACCGGCGCCATCGTCTTCACCGCCCTGAAGGTGGCCAGGGAACTGGGCGCGGGCAAGACCGTCGTCGCCGTGGTGTGCGACACCGGGGAACGCTACCTCACCCACCCGCTCTTCGCGGAAGCCTAGGAAAAGGGGNNTGTTGTCATCCAGGTTTCAGGCCGCCGTCTTCGCCTTACCCTTGCCGAAGGCGTAGCCTCCGGCAAGGACGGCGGTGTAGATGCCCAGCACGAAGGTGAACGCGAAGAACTTCCACATGCCGCCCATGCTGGTGAAGGCCAGGTACAAGCGGTAGGAGAACAGGCCCGTGAGGGCCTGGCAGGCCAGGACCATGCCCAGGGCTGGCAGCCGGTCGAACTCCAGCCGGAAGAACAGCACCGGCAGGGCCCACAGCGACATGGCCCCGATGAGGGGGTACCACAGGTTGTTCCACAGGGACTGGAAGAGGCCCTTGCGGGCGGCGATGTCCGCCAGGAAGTCGCTGTTCCACTGCAGGAGCAGGATGAAGCCGATGGCCATGGCGGCGAGCACGGCCACCCAGTCGAAGAGCTCCTGGACGGTGGCGTCCACCCGGATGGCGGTGTCGATCTTGTGGCCCCGGGTCTCCTTGATGAAGAGCGCGCCCACCACCAGGGTCAGCAGGGCGATGCCGATGGGATAGATGAGGCCCGCGTAGATGGCGCCGCTCCCGAAGGCTTCCTTGGCCATGCCCGAGGCGGTGAGCGC
>DBMS01000263.1:0-137 GCA_002297665.1 Holophagaceae bacterium UBA692
GCTCCACCGCCAGGCGCAGGCGGGCGATGCCGCAGAAGTTCACGATCTCCAGCTGTTCCAGGTGCATGAAGGGAGAATGACCCACCGGCGGGCCGGAATCAAGGCGTCCGGGCGCGCGGACCCCGCCGGCACAGGAA
>DBMS01000263.1:205-659 GCA_002297665.1 Holophagaceae bacterium UBA692
CGCCATTCAGAATCCCTTTGGAGTCCACCGTGAGCACCCGCGGCCTGCTGTCCTTCCGTTTCAACGGCCAGGACTACGTCACCTACAACCACTCCGACAGCTACCCCAAGGGCCTGGGCGCCTGGGTCTGCGCCTTCGCCCAGGAACACCTGGGATCGGAATCCGCCATCGAGGCCTTCGGTCACCGGATCCAGGCGCTGCAGTGGGTGGACAAACCCCGGGACCGGACCGCCACCCGGCTCCAGGGGCGGGACCTGCTGGAGGCCATCGCCCGGGGNNGTCCAGCGCGTCGCGCGGAACAACCGGGCCTTCGAGATGTGCATGGACTGCGAATTCGCCTACATCCTGGACCTGGACGCGGGCCAGATGGAGTTCTGGGACCTGGTTGAAGGCGAGCGCGCGGCGAGCTTCCCGCTGGAATGGCTCACCCCCTGCGCCGTGGACACCATGGAAT
>DBMS01000263.1:773-947 GCA_002297665.1 Holophagaceae bacterium UBA692
GTCCATCCCCTTCATCCCCGGCTAAATCAAGCATTGCATGCTGCCTGGCCAAAGTGTGCGAAGCCGAGCCCAGGCCCGCCGACCCACACCGGCCAAAAGAACGAGCCGGGGATAAACGGTGATGAACGGGGATAAAAGAAGATTTCTTTCACCCAGCTGTCGGCTCGAACATCT
>DBMS01000263.1:976-1348 GCA_002297665.1 Holophagaceae bacterium UBA692
TGCACCACGTTCCGGAGACCTTCCGCGACCCGGGAAAGGTCCTCCGAGGTGCGGGAAACCTCGTGGACGGTGGCCGCCAGCTGCTGGGTCGCCGCGGCGTTCTGGACGAGGCGCTCGCTGGTCCTGACCATGCGCTCGCTCACGTCCGCGTTGGTGGTGGCCTGGGCCTGGCTCAGGTGGCCGATCTCCTGGATGCTGCCGGCGATGGCATGGATCCGGGTGCGGATGGTGTCCAGGTTCTCCAGGGTGACGCCCACGCCCTGCACGCCTTCGTCCACGGCCTCCTGGGTGCGCAGGATCAACTGCTCGATCTCCTGGGCCGAGGCCCGGGAACGCTCGGCCAGCTTTCTGACCTCCTCGGCCACCACCGCG
>DBMS01000263.1:1460-2610 GCA_002297665.1 Holophagaceae bacterium UBA692
GTGCCGCTGGCGGTGTCCTGGACCGCGTCCCCGCTCTGGGCGCCGGTCTGCCGACTGCGCTCGGCCATGGCCTCCACGTTGGTGCCCAGGCGCACCAGGGCGTTGGAGACCTCCTCGCCCGAGGTCCTCAGCTCCTCGCTGACCAGGGCGATCTCCTGCACGGCGCTGGCCATCTGNNGACGAGGAGGCGGCCAGTTCCGCGCTTCCCGAGGCCACCCGTTCCGCCAGCGCGTTCACCTCGAGGATGGTCGTGCGCAGGCTGCCGTTGTAGGCGTTGAAGGCGGCGGCCGCCTCGCCGATCTCGTCCCTGGACTGGATGCTGATCGGGCGGGACAGGTCGCTCGTGCGGAGCCCCTCCACCAGCTGCCCCAGGGGGTTCATCATGCGCCGGGCCACGTTGACCGACAGCGCGAAGATGAGCACGGACACGACCAGGGTCGCGATGCCGGTGCTCAGCACCACCCGGCCCACCTCCGCCTCCACGTCGTCCACGTAGACCCCCGCTCCCAGGATCCAGCCCCAGGGTTCGTAGCGCTGGACGTAGGAGACCTTGGGATGGAGGCCGGAAAAGCCGGGCTTGGCCCAGGTGTAGGCGTGGAACCCGCCCTCCGGGCCCTGGGCCGTGCGGTCCAGGTCCCGGAACAGGGTGGCCATGGCCGGCTCCAGCGTGTCCGTCTTCCGGCCGACCAGGGCCGCGTTGGGATGGTAGACGATGGTGGGCCCGGACGACTGGATCCACAGGTAGTTCTTCCCGTCGAAGTGCATGGTGGCCAGGAGTTCCTTCGTCCGCTGCTGGGCGAATTCCATGGTCCGCCGGCCCGCGGCGACTTCCACCTGCTGGTTCTCCAGGATGCCCATGGCCAGGTGGACGACGCTGCGCACTTCGGAGCGACGGGCCTCCATCACCGCCGTGCGAAGCCGGGGGAGGATGTGCAACGCGATGAGAAGCACGAAGAATACGACGGGAAGGAGGCTGAGCAGGACGATCTTGCCTGAAAGGCGCCCGAGGCGCTCCCTGAGGTTGGTGAAGGCCATGGCGTCTCCTCGACTGTAGCGGGGGGGCAGGGGTTGAATTTATCAGGAATGCGTCCCCAAGGCCGTTGGAAATAATTGGGAGCCCAGGACTTTGCGAATGATGAGTTCATATTAC
>DBMS01000151.1 GCA_002297665.1 Holophagaceae bacterium UBA692
GCAGCCCGCGCCGGGCCGCATCGTGCAGGTGGCCCAGGACGGCGCCCTGGTGGCCGACAGGGAGGTGACGGGCTTCGCGCCGGAGGACGCCCTGGCCCGGGACGCGAGGCTGCTGCGCCTTCTGGGGGCCGACGCCTCGGGGCGGCTGTGGTTCGGCCTGGCGGCGCCCGCGGCCGCTCCCGGGGGCGTGGACGACTGGGCGGCCTACGCCGCCCAGGGCCTGGGCCGGGTCTACCGCTGGGACCCGGACAAGGAGGTCCTGGAGCGCCTGGTGTGGAGCCAGGCCTGGGCCTCGCTGAACCCGCCGCCCGAGGTGGCCCTGGGCGCGCCGGTGCTTCAACCCGCGGCGGGCACGATGTTCCTCGAGGGGAGCCGGGCCGGATGGTGGCTGCCGCTGGGGTCCCTGCCCTTCAGGAACTGTGCTAGCTAGGCCCTCTACGCGAGGTAGTCGAAGAGGTTCCTGCTGCTGATCTTGGCCATGACGCTCAGGGTCGCGGACTGCGCCGTGCCCTCCTGCGTGAAGCCGGTGATGGCGCTGGGGTAGTCCACGCCCTGGACGGTGTCCTGCACGGCCTTGAGGTTGGTGTTGATGTCGGCCAGGCTGGTGCGGATGTTGTCGATGCTGTTCTGCAGGCCGCCCAGGTGGGTGATGGAATCGTTCAGGTGCGAGCTGATGGCCTTGAGGTTGTCGTAGGCGGCCTGGATGTTGGCGGTGTTGCCGGCCGTGAGCGCCTGGCTGAGGCTCTTGGTGGCGTTGAACAGGTCCAGGTTCCCGCCGTAGGCTCCGGGGGCCGCCCCGCCCAGGAACAGGGTGTCGCCGGCGATGTTGGTGGCCGTCGTGGCGCTGGCGCCGACCGTGAAGTTGATGGTCGCGTTGTTGCCGTTGTAGGTGATGGAATTGGGGGAGCCCGCGGGGGCGGTGGCGGCGTCGAAGGGAGGGGTGGTGGTGTTGGTGCCGGCGAAGATGTACTTGCCCTGCACCCTGGTGTTGGCCAGGTTCACCAGGCTGGTGAAGATGCCGTCCACTTCGGAGGCGATGGCCCCGCGGCTGACGGTGCTCTGGGTGCCGTTCAGGCCGGACTGCGCCAGTTCCATGAGCCGGGTGACCTGGGTCTGGACGGAAGTGGCGACGGTCTCCGAATTCTGGAGGTACCCGGTGGCTGCGTCGATCTGGCTCATGAACTGGCGGTTCTGGTCGATGGAGGCCTGGAAGTTCAGGATGGCCGCGGATCCCGCCGGGTCGTCCCCGAGGTTCACGATGGCCTTGCCGGTGGTGAGCTGGGTGGCGTAGTTGGAGTAACGTTCCTTGGACCGCTGCAGGTCCAGGAGCATCCGGGCCGAGTTGGTGGGGTTGGGGGTGCGGATGGTCATGGTTCCTCTCCCGCCTAGACGCCGAGGTTGTTGATGAGCTGCTCGGTGAGCTGGCTGATCACGGATACGAACCGGGCCGAGGCCTGGTACCCGCGCTGGTAGGTGATGAGGTTCGCGGCCTCGGTGTCCAGGTCCACCGCGGAAATGCTGTCGCGCTGGGTGGTGAGCGCCGTGGTGATGTTCTCCACGTTGGTGGAGGTGATCTTCCACTGGGAGGCGTCGGTGCCCGCCTTCGTGACGAGCCCCGTGACGAAGGTGCTGAACGGGCCCGTGACCGCCCCCGCGGGGCCCGCGCCGGTGGTGTCCACGGTGGACGCGGAGGTCTGCAGGGCCACCATCGCCTGGGCGTTCTGGGTGTCGCCCGCGGCGCCGGTGCTGCTGGCGGCGAAGAGCGAAGGGTTGGCGACGATGGCCGCGTTCACGGAAAGGGCGAGGACCATTCCCTTGTAGTCGTTGGCGGCCACCTGCGGGGGCACGTCCGGGGGCACCTGGATGGCGCTGGGCAGGTGGCTGGTGTTGCCGGAGGCGTTCTGGAAGAAGTCCAGGTTGTGCTGGACCCCGTCCAGGGAGTATCCGGAGCTGTTCAGGACGTTGATGTTGTATGCGAGTCCCGCGGCCAGCTCATCCATCTGCTTCTCGTAACCGGCGATGAGGTTGTCCCGCAGGTCCAGCTGGGCCCCCAGCTGGCCGTTGGTGATGGCGGAGGTGACGTCCGTGAAGGGGGGAGTGCCTCCCAGGCTCACCATCACGTTGTTGTAGAAGGGCGCGGTGGCGGGGGCGGCGTTGTTCTGCACCGCGGTCATGGTGTAGGCCGTGCCTCCGATGACCAGGGGCGCCGCGCCGCCGTCCAGGTTGATGTTCATCTGGCCCTTGCCGTCGATGTAGGTCTGGATCCCCACGATCTTCGCCAGCTGGTTGGCCAGGTCCTGGCGCTGGTCGATGATCGTGTTGTCCTGGGTGGGGTTCACTTCGCCCGCCAGCTTCTTGTTCAGGGCGGCGATCTGCGCCGTGAGCGTGTTGACGGTGGGGACCAGGGCGGCCACCTGCTGGTCCGCGCTGGTCTGGGCGGCCCGCAGGGACTGGTACTTGGTCTGCAGGGTGCTGATCAGGTTCTGGGCGGTGCCCACGAGGTTGGTGCGCAGGGCGGAATCCTCGGGCTGCGCCGCGACCTTCTGGAGGCTGGTGAAGAACGCGTTGAGCTGGGAGCTGATGCCCGAAGTGCCGTCTTCGGCGAAGACGCTCGAGATGGCCTGGAGGCCCTGGTACCGGGCCTGGGCCCCGCTCTGCTGGGCGGTGCTCACGGTGATCTGGAGGTCCAGCAGCTGGTCCCGGATGCCCTGGATGGCCTGGAGGTTGACGCCGGTGCCGTAGACGAGGCCGCCGAACATGGAGGAGCCGGCGGTACCCATCTGCGCGATCTGCCGGCTGTAGCCGGGGGTGTTGACGTTGGCGATGTTGTGGCCGATGACGTCCAGGGCGCTCTGGGCGGCCGTGAGGCCCGAAAGGCCGATGTTCAATCCTGCGGTCAAGCCCGGCATGGCGATCTCCTAGGCGTTCTGGTGGAGGCGGATGGACACGGTGGGCGGAAGGGGCACGCCTCCCCGGGCGGCGTAGGTGGCGCCGTCGCTCAGCTTGGAAAGGGTCGCCCGCAGCGGGGCCTCCAGGGTGTTGATGAGGAGCTTCAGGTTCCGGAGGCGGGTCTGGAGGCGCAGGGCCTCCTCCCGGTCCTTGGGCCAGCCGATGACCTCCTGCCACCGGACGGTGGCCAGAAGGGGGATGGGATCCTCGCCCGCGATGAGCCTTTGCTCCAGGTCATTGAGCAGGGCGGGCAGCGAGTGCAGCATGAAGAGCCTCCAGGCCCTCCCTGCGCAAAGGCTGTGCCGTCTCCGTCAGGCCAATAAATCCAGGCGTCCTTCGGCAAAATATGCCTGATCCCCGCCTTCCGTGCCGTTGGCGGCCTCCTCTTCGGCCTCGCGTTCGCCCTTTTCCTTGCCTTGCTGCTGGCGGCCCTGGCGCTCCTCGGTGCGCATGGCATCCGCCTTGGGTATTAGTGGAACATTTTTTTGTTCAAGCGTCGTCTGCTCGTCGACGTCCCGCTTCCGGGCGGCGTCCCGGGCCTGCAGCTCATGGACGCCCTGGGCCTCCCGGAGGGCCTCCAGGTTGGCGTTCTGGAACGACTGGCGCAGGGTGATGGGGTTCATGGGCCGGGTCCGTCACGGCTCCTGGCGGGCGGGCATGTGCTCCCGCACCAGGCCATCGGCCACGGCCTCCCCGTCGGGGTTGTAGGCGTCGGCGTCGATGCGGGCCCGGATGGCTTCGACCTTGTCCTGGCGCACATCGGGGATGGCGTCAAGGCGGGCGCGCGCCACCGCGATGAAATGGGCCCCGTTGGAAACGCTGAACGCATCGGCCGGCACCGCGGCCCCCACCGGACCCGTCGAGGCGGGAGCGGCCCCGCCCCCCACCTTCTGGGAAGCGGCTGGCGCCCCGGTCTTGATTGAAACCCTCATTACTCACCTCAACTCGATTCTAGTATCGGCAGAGGCGAGGATCCAATTAAGTACTGTTCATCACTTTTGCTTCGAGGCGGCGAAGGAGGACGCCAGCCGTTCACTCAGCCCCCAGGTTTTTCCGCTCTCCATGGCGTGATTGACCACCGCCTGGTCCAATAAATACTCATATGTCCCCCGGGCCGAATCGCTTTGGCCGAACAGGCCCGAGCTGTGCACCGTCTTGCGCATTTCCTTGAAAAGGTTGGCCATCAGGAGGCCCTCGAACTGCATGGCGGCCTCCTTGGGGTCCCTTCCGCCCGGAAGGGCGGGGACCACCAGGTCCTGGGCCGGAGCGGCCGTGAGGCTGAGGATGGGGGCGCTCACAGGATCCTCAGCTCGGCGTTGAGGGCGCCGGCGTCCTTCATGGCCTGGAGGATGGCCACGAGGTCCCGGGGCGTGACGCCCACGTTGTTCAGCATCTCGGCGAGCCGGCCCACGGTGGTGCCCGGTTCCAGGGTGAGGGACTTGACCTTCTCGTCCTCGGCCTTCACCTCGCCGGCGGTGGTGGTGGCGGTCCTGCCCTTGCTGAGCGGTTTGGGCTGGCTCACCTGGCTCGTGTTCGTAACGGAGATGGACAGGCCGGCCTGGACGATGCTCACGGCGCCGATGTGCACGTCCGAGCCCATGATCACGGTGCCGGTCTTCTCGTTCACCACCACCCGGGCGTGGCTCTGGAGCTGCACGGGCAGGTTCTCGAGCCGGGCCACCAGCTCGACGATGCGCCCCTGGAACTCGGAGGGCACGGGGACCTCCACGGTCCGGGCGTCCAGGGCCCGGGCCGAGGCCGAAGGCAGCTCCTGGTTGATGGCCTTGACGACGCGCACGGCGGTGGTGAAGTCCTCCATGAGCAGGCTGTAGCGCAGCACCTTGCGGTCGTTGAAATTGCCGCCCACCTCGCGCTCCACCAGGCCCCCCTCCGGGATGCGGCCGGCGGTGGGGTGGTTCTTGGTGTTGGAGGCGCCCGCGGTGGCCACGGAGAAGCCTCCCACCAGGAGCGGGCCCTGGGCCACCACGTAGACCTGGCCGTCGGGGCCCTGCAGCGGGGTCATGAGGAGGGTGCCGCCGGCCAGGGACGAGGCGTCCCCGTTGGAGCTGACGGTGACGTCCACCCTCTGGCCGGGCCTGCCGAAGGCGGGCAGCTCGGAGGTGACGATCACCGAGGCCACGTTCTTCACGTTCACGCCGGTGGTGGGAATGCTGATGCCCTGGCGGGCCATGAGGTTGGCCAGGCTCTGGATGGTGAACTTGGACTGGATGGTGTCGCCGGTGCCCTTGAGGCCCACCACGAGGCCGTAGCCCATGAGCATGTTGCCCCGGACGCCCTGGAGGGAGGCGACCTCCCGCAGGGGGAGGGCGGTGCTGGAGGTGGCCGCCGCCAGGACGATGGGCGCGAGGAGAAGGAGGAGGAGTCTGCGCATGGATCCTGCCTCAGAAGGGCCAGATGAAGGAAAGGAGGCGGCTGACGTAGCCGGGTTTCAGGGTCTCGTCCACCACGCCCTGGCCGCCGTAACCCACCCTCAGCTCGGCCACTTGTGCCGAGCCGATGGTGTTGGCGGTGTCCAGGCGCGCGGGATCGAGCATCCCGGCCACGTAGAGGCGCTGCTTCTCGTTGTTGAGCTGGATGTCCCGGTACCCTTCGAAGATGAGGTTGCCGTTGCCCAGGACCTTCACCACCCGGGCGGTGATGGTGGTGGTGAACAGGGCGCTGCGGTCGGTGACGCCGTTGCCCGCGTACTTGCTGGCGGTGCCGGTCTTGAAGCCGCCGGTGGCCGCGGCCCCGCTGCCCACGCCCAGGTTGGCCAGGCGGCTGAAGAGGGACGGGCTGGTGAGGGTGTTCGATCCGGCCCGCGAGGTGGTGACGTCGGCCTTGGAGGTGGCGGTGGTGGACTCGGAGATCTTGATGGTCACCAGGTCGTTGAGGCGGTGGGCGCGCAGGTCGGCCACGGTCTGCCGGTCCTGCCAGAGGGAGCCGTCCGAGAGGGGCGCGGCGGCCGGCCCCTCCTCGGCGTAGGGGATCCGGGCCTGCTTGGTGAGACTGGCATCATGGGTCTTGGGGATGGAGCACCCCAAGGCCAGAACTCCGATGGTGATGGGCAAAAGATACCGCATGACCTGCCTCCACTCCCAGTCATGGCAGGGGTCGTGCCAGTTACAGCAGTGCCATGAGGCACCGGTCGTGTCCGGCCAGGTCCTGGTGCACCACGGCGCGCTTCCAGCCCGAAGCCAGGGCCCGGGACCGGAGTTCCTCCCCCTGCCCCGCGCCGATCTCCAGGACGCAGCCCGGGGCGGCCCGCCGCCGGGCCTCTCGCAGGATCTCCGTGGCCAGCGCCAGGCCGCGGTCCGGGGCGAAGAGGGCCGTGGCGGGCTCGAAGGCCAACTCCCGCTGGAGTCCGGGGGCGTCCGCGGGGTCCACGTAGGGAGGGTTGGACACCACGAGGCCCAGGGGGTCCTTGAGGGGGGCCAGGAGGTGCCCGCGCTGGAAGGCCACCTTGGCCCCCAGGGCCTCGGCGTTGGCCCGGGCGGCCTTCAGGGCCCCCAGGCTGATGTCGGAGGCCTGGACCTCCCAGTCCGTCTCCAGGGCCATGCACACCGCGAGGATGCCCGACCCCGTGCCCACGTCGCAGGCGTGGAGGACCCCCAGGCGCCGCCCCACCTCCAGGGCCGCCTCCAGCACCAGCTCCGTCTCGGGCCGGGGGATCAGCGTATCCCGGGTCACCGTGAACCGCCGCCCCCTGAAGTCGCACCAGCCGAGGATGTAGGACCAGGGCTCCCCCTGCTTCCGCCTTTCCAGCCACCCGGCCACCTTCGCCGCGTCCTCCGCGGGCACGGGCTCGTCGCCGTGGATCAGGATCCAGGAGGCCGGAAGCCCCAATCCCTCCTGGAACCAGCGACGGCACTCGGCCCGGGTCTCGTCCGGGTCGAGAAACCTTGCCAGGGCCGAGGTCAAATCGCTGGAAAGCTGGGAATAGGAAGTGTGCATGGGCAGGCTGGATCTTTCGGGGAGAAACAGGGATTCTTTTTTTTATCCCTTTTTCATCCCCGTCCATCCCCGTTCATCCCCGGCAAATTAGGCGCTTAATTTGCCGGGGATGAACGAGGATGGACGGGGATAAAAGAGGATAAAAGAAAAAAATCCCATTTATTTTGAGGCCATCAGTTCCTTGGCCCGTGCCAGGCTCGATTGGGCCACGTCCTCGTGGAGGCTGCCGCCGTGGCTGTCCATGGTGACCACCAGGGGGAAATCCTCCACTTCGATGATCCAGAAGGCCTCGGGGCTGCCGAACTCCTCGAGCATCTTCACGTCCACCACCCGCTTGACCCGCTCGGCCAGGAGCGCGCCGGCGCCGCCGGTGGCGTGCAGGTAGCAGGCGCCCACCTTGCCCAGGGCGTCGGAGGTCTTCCTGCCCATGCCGCCCTTGCCGATGACGCCGCGGACGGTGTAGGTCTCGAGGACATCCGCCTGGTAGGGCTCCTCCCGGATGCTGGTGGTGGGGCCGGCGGAGACGAAGGACCAGTGGCCGTCCTCGTGGTGGGCCACCACGGGCCCGCAGTGGTAGATGACCGCCTCGTGGAGCAGCGGCTTAAGCCAGTCGGGCTTCTTCTCGACCATGAACTTGTGGCCGATGTCCCGGGACAGGACCACCCGGCCGTTGAGGAGGATCTCGTCGCCGACCTTCAGGCCGCGGATGACGTCCTCGGAAATGGGAGTGGAGATGCGCTTCACGGGAGCCTCCTAGCGGTACGCGACGGAGCCGGACGGTTCGAGGACCAGGTCCATGCGCCGGCTGGACCAGCACATGTAGCTGACGCTCACGAAGAAGCTGGCGGGATGGCGGAACATCTCGGACACGAGCACGCCCAGGACCGTGGTGCGGCCGCCGTAGCCCATGGGGCCGATGCCCAGCGTGTTGATCTCCTCCGTGAGCCTGCGCTCGAAGGCGTCCAGCTTGGGGTCGGGGTTGGGGGTGCCCAGCTTGCGGAGGATCACTTCCTTGCTGCGCTCGTAGCCGGTGACGCGGTCGCCGCCGATGGCCACGCCAAGGATGCCCGGGGAGCAGCCCTGGCCCTGGGCCTTGGTGACGGCGTCCAGGATGCACTTGCGCACGCCGCCCAGGTCGCGGCCCGCGCCCAGGGAGGCTTCGGGCAGCCGGTACTGGGCGCCCACGTTCTCGCAGCCGCCGCCCTTGAGCATGATGGAGATCTCGATGCCGGGCTCCTCGCGCTCCTCGAAGTGGATGACGGGATGGCCTTCCAGGAAGGGGTCCATGTTGTTCCCGGGATTCCGGCCGGAAAGGCTCTCCACGCAGTTGGGCCGCAGCCAGGACTTGGCGGTGGCCTCGGCCACGGCCTTCCGGATCTGCTCCTTCGCCCTGCGCTGGGACAGGCCGAAGGGATGGCGCACCCAGAAGATGATGGTGCCCGTGTCCTGGCAGAGCGGCGACACGTGGTCGTCGGCCAGGGTGATGTTCTCGAGCATCGTGTCCAGGGTGTTGGCGGCGCGGGAGCCCTCGGCTTCCAGGTTCCGGTTGGCCACCACCGCTTCGATGACGTCCTGGGGCAGCCGGCTGGTGGTGCGGCGGATGAGTTCCAGGACCGGCTGGGTGAGGTCGAGGCCGGCCAGGTCGGACAGGTCGGCCTTCCAGTCCTTCGGCAGCACCGACCTGGATTCGACCGTCCCCAGGGACGTGAGGTTGGGCATGGAACAGGCGGTCATGGATCCCCCTTGGCGTGCTCTAGGTGTAGGTCCGATTCAAAGGATTAACAACTCTTTTTTTGATTCAGGCCGACCAGGCCCGGCACAGGGCGGCGGTGAGGTTCAGAAGGGGGCTGGGACTGCGGCTGATGGCCATTCCCTTGAGATCCATATCGGTCTGATTCACCAGGTGGAGCAGGCGCCCGGCCCCCTCGGGGCCGATGCGGTTCAGGACCCGGTCATAGCCGTCGAACAGGAAGGCCTGGTTGGGCCCCAGGCCCAGGGCGGCCACCTGGCCGTCGCGGCTCTTGACGCCGTTGCGGCGGGCGTCGGCCAGCCGGCAGAGGCGCTCCACCTCCCGGCGCGCCTGGCCCAGGAGCATCAGCGGGGCGCCGCTGGGGTCGTCCTCCACGGCCTGGCGCAGCGCGGCCAAGGCCTGGGGGAC
>DBMS01000315.1 GCA_002297665.1 Holophagaceae bacterium UBA692
CGGTCCGCCTCGGCCACCGTGCGGGTGGTGGACCTGGCCTCGGTCGCCCTGGCCGTGGCGCCGCCCGCGGCCACCCTGCGCCCGGGCGGGACCGCCACCTTCACCGCCACCGGCGACCTGGGCCTGGGCGTGGACTGGACCCTCACGGCCCCCGCCTCCCACGCCGACGCGGGCCTGGCCTCCACGGTCACCGTGCCCGCCACCNNACCACCACCTACACCCTCACCGCCACCCACAAGCTCGCCCCCGCCGCCAAGGCCACCGCCCTGGTCACGGTCAAGGGCCTGGACCTGGACGGCGACGGCGCCCTGGGCCTGTGCGACCTGCTGGTCTTCGCCGGCCAGTGGGGCAAGGACGCCGCCAGCCCCGCCAACTTCAAGGGCGGCGGCACCGTGGACGGCACCGACCTGGACACCCTTCTCACCCAGTTGCAGTGAACGCCGAGGCACCCATGAACGCGCGCATCCTCCTTCCGGCCCTTCTCGGCACCCTCCTCGCCTGCGGGGGCGGCGGAGGCGGAGGCTCCAAGCCCCCCGCCACCGCCACCTCCCTGGCCTACGCCGACCCCGCCGCCGCCTCCTACCTCCTGAAGAAGAACGCCTCCCTCAGCACCCCGGGCCACCTCGTGCTCGAATTGTGGGGCCCCGCCGGCGCCACCGGCTGCGGCGTCACGGCGGCCTTCACCCTGGGCGGCACCGCGGCCTCCTGGCACAACGTGAACGCCGCGGACCCCGCCGGCACCTTCGTGGCCAACGGCGCCGCCTTCGACCTGGGCCCGGGCGCGCCCATCCTCAAGGGCAAGGTCACCGGCCCGGTCCTCGCCGCCACCGTCGCCGAGAAGGGCACGTCAGCCCCCAAGGCCCTGGACAAGGCCCTCCTGCGCCTGGCCCTGGACCTCCAGCCCGGCCTCGCCCCGGGCGCCGCGGCCACCCTCACGCCCGACGCCGCCCGGTGCAAGGTCCTGCTCGCCGACGGCACCCTGGCGCCCATCACCATCGCCGTCTCGGGGATCACCGCCCAGTAGCCGCTCCCTCGGGAGCCCGCGTAGGGGTATGGTTGAAGGACACCCCGGAGAAACCCATGCCCCAGGTCGTCATCGCCGCCACCTTCACCGCGCGCCCCGGGTGCCAGGCCGCCCTGGAGGCCGAGGCCGCGCGGATGGTGGTCCCCACCCGCGCCGAGCCGGGCTGCCTGCGCTACGATCTCTTCCGCGACCCCGCCGGGATCGCCTTCCTGGAAGCCTGGGAGAGCCCGGCGGCCCTGGCGGCGCATCGCGCAAGCCCCCACATCCAGGCCTGGCGCGCGGCCTCGGCCGGTTTCGTGGACCGGCGCGAGGTGCACACCCTGGAACCCCTGGGGGATCCCGGCCCGGACGGCGCCGGGCCCGTGGCGGTCCTCGCCCTGGTCACCGCCCTCCCCGGCTGCGAGGCCGCGCTGGCCCGGGAACTCGCGGGCATGGTGGCCCCCACCCGCCTGGAGCGGGGATGCCTGCGCTACGACCTCCACCGGGACGCCGCCGACCCCGCCACCCTGGCCTTCCTGGAGGCCTGGGCCAGCCACGGCGACCTGGAGGCCCACCTGGGCACGCCCGCCTTCGCCGCCTCCCGCGAGCGCCAGAAGGCCCTGGTGGCCGCCGCGGAGATCCGCCTGCTGGAGCCCGTCCGGGCCTGAGAGGGTTCTCCTTCCGGTCGATGTATGCGATAACAGACATCGATCCCTGGAGCCTCCTTGTCCGGCCGCCCCGCGATGCCCAACCCAACCGGAACCCCCTGACATGGACTGGGAAGCCATTCGGTTGAGCTTTCGGCTTGCGGCCTGTTCCGTGGGGCTGCTGCTGCCCATCGGCATCCTGCTGGCGTGGCCCCTGGCCCTGGGGCGCTTCCGGGGCAAGGTGGTCCTGGAGGCCCTCACCTCCCTGCCCCTCATCCTCCCTCCCACGGTGCTGGGCTTCTACATCATCGTCGCCCTGGGACCCCGCAGCCCCATCGGCGCGGCCTGGGAGCACCTCACCGGCGCGCGGCTGGTCTTCAGTTTCCAGGGGCTGCTCCTGGCCCAGGCCATCACCAACCTGCCGTTCTTCCTGCAGCCCCTGGTGGCGTCCCTGGGGGGCGTGGACCGGCGGCTCCTGGAGGTGGCCTCGACCCTGGGCTCCCGCCCCCTGGGCGTCTACCTCCGGGTGGCCCTGCCCCTGGCCTGGCGCGGCCTGCTCTCGGCCCTGATCCTCAGCTTCGCCCACGCCATCGGGGAATTCGGGGTCGTGCTGATGGTGGGCGGCAACCTGCCCGGGACCACGCGCACCGCCTCCATCGCCCTCTTCGACCAGGTGCAGGCCTTCGACATGGCCGGCGCCAACCGCACCGCGCTGCTCCTCCTGGCCTTCGCCCTGGCGGTGCTCTCGGGCACGGCCTGGCTCCGCTCCAGGGAG
Organism: Holophagaceae bacterium UBA692; assembly: GCA_002297665.1. Classification (GTDB taxonomy): domain Bacteria; phylum Acidobacteriota; class Holophagae; order Holophagales; family Holophagaceae; genus Mesoterricola. The sequence continues at coordinate 2,426 of DBMS01000315.1, forward strand.
CGCCCATGGGCCTGACGGCGTCCTTCACCAGGACCTTCCCCCAGGGCCCCGCCATCCACGGCGAGCTGGAGCTGGAGCTGGGCCGGTTCGGCCTCACCGTGCTCTTCGGCCCCTCGGGCTGCGGCAAGACCACCCTCCTGCGGTGCCTGGCCGGGCTCGAGACCCCCGACGCCGGCTTCATCCGCGCCGGGGACGCGACCTGGTTCGGCCCGGGTTCCTTCATTCCCCCCTTCCGCCGGGGCATCGCCTGCGTCTTCCAGGACTCGGCGCTGTTCCCCCACCTCACCG
>DBMS01000089.1 GCA_002297665.1 Holophagaceae bacterium UBA692
CCCGCGGAAGGCCGCCCCCAGCCGCGCCGCGAACAGGCCCGCGGCGCGCTCGGCCAGGTCGAAGCCCCGGTACCAGCGCCGCAGCCGCGCCGTCGGGGCGTTGCACACGAGGCTGAACCCCGCGGTCCACGCCGGAAGGGGGGCCCGTCCCGCCCGCGCGAGGAGCCCTTCCATCCACCCCAGCTCCCCGCGCTTGATGGCGGGCACCAGGAGGGCTCCCAGCCCCCCGTGGTAGTCCCAGAGGGCGTCGCCCCAGGACCAGGCCACGGGATCCGGGCAGTCCTCGCCCCAGCCGTGACCCAGGGCGCACAGGGCGCACCGCTCCTCCGGCAGGGGCGTGAGCAGGCTCCAGCACCGGGAGCACAGGCCGGCCTGGGCACGCCCGTCCATGGAACCCAGGCAGCCGCGGCAGCGGATCACCTCATGAAGGGCATTCATCGGACCCCCTCCCCAGGACGCTGTGGTGGCGGCCATACAGGAAGTAGACCGCGATTCCCAGGGCCAGCCAGCCCGCGAGCCGCCACCAGTTGGCCGCGGGCAGGGAGAACATCAGGAGCAGGCAGGAGAGGATGCCCAGCACGGGCACCACGGGCACCCACGGGCACCGGAAGGGGCGCTCGGCCCCGGGGTGGGTCCTGCGCATGATGAGCACCGCCGCGCAGACGATGACGAAGGCCAGGAGGGTGCCGATGTTGGTGAGGTGGAGCAGCACGTCGATGGGCAGCAGCCCGGCCATCGCCGCCACGCAGGCGCCAGTGAGGGCCGTGGATTTCCAGGGGGTGCGGTACCGCGGATGCACGACCCCGAACACCTGCTTGGGCAGGAGCCCGTCCCGGGCCATGGCCAGGAAGACCCGGGGGCCGCTGAGCATCATCACCAGGAGCACCGACGTGATGCCGGCCACCCCCGCCACCGCGATGAGCCCCTCGGCCCAGCCCAGGCCCCTGGCCTTGAACGCCAGGGAAACCGGGGCGCTGATGTCCAACTGGTCGAACCGCACCATGCCCGTGAGCACCGCCACCAGGGCGATGTAGAGGACGGTGCACACGGCCAGGGAGGCCACGATGCCCACCGGGATGTCGCGCTGGGGGTTCCGCGCCTCCTCGGTGTGGGTGGACACGGCGTCGAACCCGATGTAGGCGAAAAAGATGATGGCGGCGCCGGCCAGCATCCCCACGGGCTTGCCGCCGGGGTCCACCTGGCCGGCCACGGTGTGCCCGAAAAAGCACAGGCCGGTCCACCCGTAGGGGGCGAAGGGCCGCCAGTTGGCCGCGCTCACGAAGAACAGGCCCACGGCGATGACGAAGACCACGGCCGCCACCTTCACGGCCACCATGGCGGTGTTGAGCCGGGACGACTCCTGGATGCCCTTGACCAGGACGACGGTGACCGCGGCCACCACGAGCACCGCGGGCAGGTTCACCAGGGCGCCCGTGCCCACCAGGGCCCCCGAGGCCGCATCGTAGCGCCAGGGCGATTCCGCCAGGGCGGCCGGCAGGCCCAGCCCCGCCTTGGCCAGGAGGCCCTGGGCGTAGGCGGACCACCCGGTGGCCACGGCGGCGCTGGAGACGCCGTACTCGAGGATGAGGTCCCACCCGATGACCCAGGCGAACAGCTCGCCCAGGGTGGCGTAGGCGTAGGTGTAGGCCGAGCCCGCCACCGGCACCATGGCCGCGAATTCCGCGTAGCAGAGCGCGGCGAACACGCAGGTCACGGCCGCCACGGCGTAGGAGAGCATCAGGGCCGGTCCCGCCACGTTGCGCGCGGCGGCCCCGGTGGCCACGAAGATGCCCGCCCCGATGACGGCCCCGATGCCCAGGGCCGTGAGGTGGACGGGGCCCAGGATCCGCCTGAGCCGGTCCTCCCCCTTGGCCTCCTCCAGGAGCGCCGCAAGGGGTTTGCGGGAGAACAGCCGGTTGCGGCGCGCGCCCGGCGAGACAGCTGGGTCCATGGACCACCTCCAGAGGGGAAAGGCACCCTGGAGGCGGAGTGATCCCATTCCCGCCGGAATGGGTACTCCAGATTCATAGCGCTATGGAGTATTCAATCAACGGTGGGCGGGGTTCCACGCTCGGTGGGTGAGGCGGTGGTTCAATCCGAAGGGAGAGCGTCGCCTGGCGTTTTCGATGCCAGTCGTTACCGATTGTTTTCACTATAATGTTTCATAACGCTATGGTTACGGCCATACAAGAAATAGATCGCGAAGCCCAGGGCCAACCAGGCGATGAGCCGCCACCAGTTCTCCGTGGGGAGGGAGAACATGAGCAGCAGGCAGGAGAGGATGCCCAGCATGGGCACCACGGGCACCCAGGGGCACCGGAAGGGCCGGGGCGCGTCGGGGTACTTCCTGCGCATGACGAGCACCGCCGCGCAGACGATGACGAAGGCCAGAAGGGTCCCGATGTTCGTGAGGTGCAGGAGGGAGTCGATGGGCAGGAGGCCCGAAAGGACCGCCACGAACACGCCGATGAGGATCGTGGACTTCCAGGGGGTCCGGAATTCGGGGTGCACCACGCCGAACACGCTCTTCGGCAGGAGGCCGTCCCGGGCCATGGCCAGGAAGACGCGGGGGCCGCTGAGCATCATGACCAGGAGCACGGAGGTGATGCCCGCCACCCCCGCGGTGGCGATGAGGCCCTCGGCCCAGCCCAGGTTGTGCACCTTGAAGGCCATGGAGACCGGAGCGTTGACGTCGAGCCGGTCGAACCGCACCATTCCCGTGAGCACGGCCACCACGGCGATGTAGAGCACCGTGCAGAGCACCAGCGAGATCACGATGGCCATGGGCACGTCCCGCTGGGGGTTCTTGGCTTCCTCCGTGTGGGTCGAGACGGAATCGAACCCGATGTATGCGAAGAAGATGATCGCGGCGCCGGCCAGCATTCCCACGGGCTTGCCGCCCGGGTCCACCTGCCCCGCCACGGTGTGGCCGAAAAAGCTCAGGCCCGACCACCCGAAGGGCGCGAAGGGGTGCCAGTTGGTGGCGCTGACGAAGAACACGCCCACGCCGATCACGAAGAGCACGGCGGCCACCTTGATGGCCACCATGGTGGCGTTGAAGCCGGCGCTCTCCTTGATGCCCTTGACCAGCACGAAGGTGACGATGGCGGTGATGAGCACGGCCGGAAGGTTCAGCCAGCTGCCGGTGCGCACGAAGGCGCCGGTGACCGCGTCGTACCGCCAGGGGGACTCCCGCAGGATGAGCGGGAAGGTGACGCCGATCTTCGAGAGGGAGCTCTGGGCGTAGGCGGACCAGCCGGTGGCCACCGCGGCGCTGGAGACGCCGTATTCCAGGATGAGGTCCCAGCCGATGATCCAGGCGAAGAGCTCGCCCAGGGTGGCGTAGGCGTAGGTGTAGGCCGAGCCGGCCACCGGGACCATGGAGGCGAACTCCGCGTAGCACAGGGCGGCGAAGATGCAGGTGATGCCGGCGACCACGTAGCTGAGCATGAGGGCCGGACCGGCCACGTTGTGCGCCGCGGCCCCGGTGGCCACGAAGATCCCGGCGCCGATGATGGCGCCCACGCCCAGGGCGGTGAGCTGGACCGGGCCCAGGACCCGGCGGAGGCGGTTCTCCCCCCGCATCTCCTCCAGGAGCAGTTCCAGCGGCTTGCGCTTGAAGAGCTGGGATCCGGTCTTTTCCGCCATGGTGCAAGTCTCCGTTCGGTCCCGTGGGGGAGCGTTTCAGGGCTGCGGTGGGTAGGTGTGGGCCGAGGGCTTGCCCCATGGTAGCGCAGGTGCCGGCCCTGCCCACCGATTTCACCTATCAATGCGATGCAGGTGGCGCGGTACGCGAAAGGGCCGGGCTTGCCACGGCACTCGGGGGAACGACTTAGGGCTGCTTCTTCCGATCTGACCCGGTTCATCGCACCCCGATGCATGGGGCCCGGCTTGATTTCATCTTAGCCGGACGCGGTTCCCGGGCATAGCCCGGGGCGGCGGGGGATGCCGGATCGATAAACGCTTTGATTTTTATGGGGCTTTTCCGAAAGCGAAAATTAAGGGGCAGCTCCCCCTTGACGCCCCAAGATCTTGGGGTGATTCTTTCTACCCAGCACAACCCCTTGATGTCGAACCTGGCAAGAAGCTGGACAGGCCGCGTGAACTAGGCCGTTTCAACGAAGCCCGAGACCAACCCTGAGGATCCTATGCACATTTCCCGCTCCTTCACCAAATCCGGCCAGGATCCGCTCGCGGGCATCCCCTTCGTGGGCCGCACCAGCCGGATCACCAAGCTGGACGGCACGGTGGTGTTCGAGGCCAAGGACGTGATGGTCCCCGAGAGCTGGTCCCAGGTGGCGGTGGACATCCTGGCCCAGAAGTACTTCCGCCGCAAGGGCATCGACGCGGCCAACGGCGGCGAGAAGGACGCCCGGCAGGTGTTCCATCGGCTGGCGGGCTGCTGGCGCCACTGGGGCGAGCAGCACGGCTACTTCGACACGCCCGAGGACGCCCAGGCGTTCTACGACGAGCTGATCTACATGCTCGCCAACCAGATGTGCGCCCCCAACAGCCCGCAGTGGTTCAACACGGGCCTGCACTACGCCTACGGCATCTCCGGCCCCGCCCAGGGCCACAGCTACGTGGACCCGGCCACCGGGGCCATGCGCCAGTCCACCTCCGCGTACGAGCGCCCCCAGCCCCACGCCTGCTTCATCCAGAGCGTCGAGGACGACCTGGTGAACCCCGGCGGGATCATGGACCTGTGGACCCGCGAGGCCCGGATCTTCAAGTACGGCAGCGGCACCGGCACCAATTTCTCCAAGGTCCGCGGCGCCACCGAGAACCTCTCCGGCGGCGGCTGCTCCTCGGGCCTCATGTCCTTCCTGGCCGTGGGCGACCGGGCCGCCGGGGCCATCAAGTCCGGCGGCACCACCCGCCGCGCCGCCAAGATGGTCTGCCTGGACCTGGACCATCCCGACGTGGAGGCCTTCATCGACTGGAAGGTCACCGAGGAGCGCAAGGTGGCCATGATGGCCGCGGGCAGCATCGTCCTGGGACGCACCTGGAACGCCCTGTGCGAGGCCGTGGAGGGCTCCACCACCCGGGACGCCGACCCGCGCACCAACGACAAGCTCCGCAAGGCGCTGGCCCGGGCCAAGGGCGAGGGCGTGGCCCCGGCCTTCCTCTCCCAGTCCATGAGCCGCCTGGCCCAGGGCGACTTCAGCCGCGACCTCAAGACCTACGACACCGGCTGGGACGGCGACGCCTACGCCACCGTCGGCGGCATGAACTCCAACAACTCCGTGCGGGTCCCCGACCAGTTCATGCGCGCCCTGGAAAAGGACGGCGACTGGTACCTGGAGCGGCGCACCGACGGCAAGGTCCACAAGACCCTCAAGGCCCGCGACCTGTGGGCCAAGATCAACTACGCCGCCTGGGCCTGCGCGGACCCCGGCATCCAGTTCGACACCACCATCAACGACTGGCACACCTGCCCCGCCGACGGTCCCATCAACGCGAGCAACCCCTGCTCCGAATACATGTTCCTGGACGACACCGCCTGCAACCTCGCGTCCCTGAACCTGTGCAGCTTCCTCACCCCCGACGGCGGGTTCGACCTGGCCGGGTACCGCCACGCCATCCGCCTGTGGACCATCGTGCTGGAGATCTCGGTCCTGATGGCGCAGTTCCCCTCCGAGCGCATCGCCCAGCTCTCCCATGACTTCCGCACCCTGGGCCTGGGCTACGCCAACCTGGGCGCGATGCTCATGCGCCTGGGCATCCCCTACGACAGCGAAGCCGGCACCCAGTGGTGCGCGGCGCTGACCGCCATCCTCACCGGCGACGCCTACGCCGCCAGCGCCGAGATGGCCGGGCAGCTCGGGCCCTTCCCGGGCTACGCCCAGAACCGCGAGGCCATGCTCCGCGTGATCCGCAACCACCGGCGCGCCGCCTACGACGCCCCCGCCTCCGAATACGAGCAGCTTTCCATCACGCCCCAGGGCCTCAAGGGCAACCTGCTGCCCAAGTCCATCCTGGAGGCCTCCCGGGACAGCTGGGACCACGCCCTGGCCCTGGGCGAGGCCCACGGCTTCCGCAACGCCCAGGTGACGGTGCTGGCCCCCACCGGCACCATCGGCCTGCTCATGGATTGCGACACCACCGGCGTCGAGCCGGACTTCGCCCTGGTCAAGTTCAAGAAGCTGGCCGGCGGAGGCTACTTCAAGCTGGTGAACCGGGCCATCCCCGAGGCCCTCATGCGCCTGGGCTACAACCCCGCCCAGATCCGCGACATCGAGCGGCACGTGGTGGGCTGGCTGGAGATCACCGACGAGACCCCGGGCGTCACCCGCAGCCGGCTGCTGGCCAAGGGCTGGACCGCCGAGGAGCTCGCCGCCATCGAGGACAAGCTCCCCACCGCCTTCGACCCCGCCTACGTGATCCCCGTGGACCGCCTGAAGAAGGACTTCGGCGACGAGGACGCCCAGACCTTCCTGGACGCCCTGGCCGGCACCATGACCGTGGAGGGCGCGCCCCACCTCAAGGACGAGCACCTGCCCATCTTCGACTGCGCCAACCGGTGCGGCCGCAAGGGACAGCGCTTCATCGCCCCCATGGGCCACATCCGCATGATGGGGGCCGCCCAGCCCTTCCTGAGCGGCGCCATCAGCAAGACGATCAACCTCCCCGCCGAGGCCACGATGGAAGAGGTGGGCGCCATCTACAAGGCCTCCTGGCAGCACATGCTCAAGGCCGTGGCCCTCTACCGCGACGGCTCCAAGATGAGCCAGGCCATCGCCACCAACCTCGACCTCCTGGAGGGCATCGACACGCTCGTGGACGACGAGGCCCCCAAGCCCGAGAAGGTCCACGCCCTCAGCCAGGCCCTGGCCAGCCAGGTGGTGCGCACCTACCGCAAGAAGCTCCCCAACCGGCGCGGCGGCTACACCCAGGCCGCCACCATCGGAGGCACCAAGCTCTACCTGCGCACCGGCGAATACGAGGACGGGACGCTGGGCGAGATCTTCCTGGACATCCACCGCGAGGGCGCCGGTTTCCGGGCCGTGCTCAACTGCTTCGCCATCGCCGTGAGCATGGGCCTCCAGCACGGGGTGCCCCTGGAGGAGTTCTGCGAGGCATTCCTCTTCACCCGCTTCGAGCCCAACGGCATGGTCCAGGGCAGCGACACGGTGAAGTTCTCCACCAGCCTGATCGACTTCGTGTTCCGGGAGCTGGCCATCAGCTACCTGGGCCGCTACGAATTGGCCCAGGTGGAGCCCGAGCAGCTCATGCAGATGACCGGCGGCAACGGCAGCAACAAGCCCGAGAGCCAGGGCCTGTCCTCGGTGGCCATCGGCGGCATGACGCCCCTGTTCCCCGAATCCGAGACCGCCCCCGCGCCCCAGCCCGCCCCCGCCCTGGCCGCCCACGGCC
>DBMS01000104.1:0-850 GCA_002297665.1 Holophagaceae bacterium UBA692
GCGTTCGAGAACGTCTCCTGCGAACTGCCCCCGGTGGATCCCGGCGAGCTGGTGCGCTTCTACGCCCCGTACCGGTTCCGCCTGGCGGCCCCGGAACCGCCGTCCGGGGACCTGGCCCCCGCCATCCAGGCCCGGCTGGCCTCCCCCATCTTCTCCGGCCTGCCGGCCCACCTGGATCCCCTCGGGGCCTTCGGCGGCTTCCTGTCGGGCCTGCCCTTCCAGTCCACGGGCCTCGAACTGCGGGACGGGCTCCTGGCGGTCCAGGCCGACGACGGCCTCCACGTGATGGTCACCGCCGCCCTGCGGGGATCGGCCTTCGACCCGGCGGTCCAGGCCCGCAGCCTGCGCGCCGTGGACGCCGCGACCGGACGCATGGCGCGCCCGGGGCGCCAGGTCCTTCGCACCGGCGTGATGTTCTACGCCGCCGACGCGCGGCTCAGCGCCGAACGGGAGATGAACCTCATCAGCCTCCTGTCGGCCCTGGGCATCGTCGGCATGTTCGTNNCTCACCTTCCGCTCCCTGCGCCATCTGGTCCTGGGCCTGGCCTGCGTGGCCGCGGGGCTCGCCTCGGCCACCGCGGCCTGCCTCCTGGTCTTCGGGAAGCTCTACCTGCTGACCCTGGTGGTGGGGTGCACCGTCATGGGCGTGGCGGTGGACTACGCCTTCCTGTACTTCGCCAGCCACCTGGGCGCGGGGGAGGCCTGGGAGCCCGCGCCGGCCCTGCGCCGCATCCTTCCCGCCCTGTTCCTGGGGCTCATCACCAGCCTGCTCGGGTACGCGGCGCTCCTGGCCGCGCCCTTCCCCGGGCTTCGCCAGATCGCCCTGTTCTCCATGGTGGCCCTGGCGGGC
>DBMS01000104.1:879-6732 GCA_002297665.1 Holophagaceae bacterium UBA692
CCGCCCTGGGCGCCGCCCTGGCCCGCATCATGCGCCGCATCCAGGGCTGGTCCGGGCACCGCCGCACGCCCCTGGTGGCGGCCGCGGCCCTGGTGGTGCTGGGCGGGGCGGTGGCCCTGGGCCGGGTGGACGACGACGTGCGCGGCCTCATCGTCCCTTCGCAGGCCCTGCGCCGGGACGAGGCCCGCATCCAGGAGCTGCTCCGGATCTCCACCGCCGGCGCCTTCTTCCTGGTGGAAGGCGCCGACGAAGGCCAGGTGCTGGCGCGGGAGGAGGCCCTGCGCGCGCGCATGCCCATTCCCGGCGTGGCCGGGCTCATGGCCGTGTCGGCCTTCGTGCCATCCCCGGCGCGCCAGGAGGCCGTCCTCGCCCGGAACCGGGAAGCGCGGCCGGCCCTGGCCAAGGGCATGCTGGACGCGGGCTTCCGCCCCGAAGCCGTCGCCTCGGCCCAGGCGGACCTCGCCACGGGTCCGCTCACGGTCGGCGCCTTCCTGGGCACGCCCTTCTCCATTCCGCTGCGGCCGTTCTGGCTGGGACCCACCGGCCGGGGCTTCGCCTCCGTGGTCCTTCCCACGGGCGCCCCCGACGCCCCGGCCCTGGCGCGGGCCGCCGAGGGCCTTCCGGGCGTGACCCTTGTGGACAAGGCCGCCAGCGTCACGGGCCTCCTGGCCCACTACCGCCGGGTGGCCACCTGGGCCCTGGCCGGCGCGGTCCTGCTGGTGGGCCTCCTCCTGGGCGTGCGGTACGGCGCGGCCTCGACCCTTCGTCTCCTGGCGCCGGCCGTACTGGGGATGCTGGCCGCCCTGGCCGCGGGCACCGCCCTGGGCTACCCCGTGACGCTCTTCACGGTCATGGCGCTCATCCTGAGCCTGGGCCTGGGGGTGGACTACACCGTCTTCCTGCGCGAGCGCGACGCCGCGGGGACCTCCGCCCTCCTCGGGGTGATGCTCGCCAGCGGAAGCACCCTGATCTCCTTCGGCCTCCTGGCCCTAAGCCACACCCCGAGCCTGCGCGCCTTCGGCATCACCCTGGCCGCGGCGGTGCTGGCGGCCACCCTCACGTCCTTCCTGGCCCTGGGGGAGCGCGCATGAGGCTCGCCGCGCCCCTGACTCTGGCCCTGGCGCTCCTGACCGGATGCGCCTTCCGGCGCACCCTGCCCTACACCCTCCAGCCCGCGGCCACCGGGCCCGCGTACTTCGCGAACCAGGAAGTGGTGTTCCGGCGCCCCGGGGCCCAGCCCGAGCGGCTCCTGACCACCGTGGAGAACGACGGCCGGCGCCTGTCCATCGTGGCCTCGTCCCCCATGGGCCAGACCCTCTTCGTCCTCAAGGTGGAAGCGGGCCCGGCGGTGCTGGACGCCCGGGTGCCCCTGCCGGGATCCTTCGACGCCAACCTCCTGCCCGCCCTCATCCAGCTCAGCGACTGGCCCCTGGACGAAGCGCGCAAGGGCCTGGCCCCGGGCATGGAGCTGAGGGAGGCCGGCACCCTGCGCACCCTCCTGCGCAAGGGCAAGCCCCTTCTGACCCTGGACCGCCAGGGCCCCGCGCCGCCCTTCCGCGCCATCGTCCTGCGGGTGCCCCCCCTGGACCTGGAAGCCACCATCACCACCCTGGACGACTGACGATGCGACCCGCCGAGGACCTCCTGGTCCACCGCCCCCCCATGCTCCTCCTGGACGCCGTGCTGGACCACCGGCAGGACGGAATCCTGGCCCTCACCCGCGTGGACGCCGGCGCCTGGTACGCCGACGCGGACGGCGCCATGCCCGCGTGGTTCGGCCTGGAGCTCATGGCCCAGGCCATCGCGGCCTACGCCGGGCTCGAGAAGCGGGCCCGGGGCGGGGAGCCCCGCCTGGGCTACCTCCTGGGGACCCGGGCCTACGCCTGCACCCTTCCCGCGTTCCCCGCGGGCAGCGAGCTGGAGGTCCACGCCCGGCTTAAGTACCTGGACGACTCCGGCCTGTCGGCCTTCGCGTGCGGCATCACGCTGGACGGGGAGGAGGTCGCCGCGGCCATCCTGAAAACCTTCGAAGGGGAGCGACCGTGACCCAGACCCCACTCCAGCGCGTGCTCGTCACCGGCGCCAGCGGCCGCATCGGCCGGGCCATCGCCCTGCGCCTGGCCCGGGACGGCTTCCACGTCACCGCCCACGCCCGCAGCCGCGGCGCCGAGGCCGAGGCCCTCGCCGCCGAGATCATCCAGGCCGGGGGCTCGGCCGACGTGACCGTCTTCGACGTCACGGACCGCGAGGCCTCGCGCAGCGCCCTGGAGGCCCTGGTGGAGGCCCACGGCGCCTACTACGGCATCGTCTGCAATGCCGGGATCACCCGTGACAACGCCTTCCCGGCCCTGTCGGAGGAGGACTGGGACCTGGTGCTGCGCACCAGCCTGGACGGGTTCTTCAACGTGGTGCATCCCCTGACCATGCCCATGATCCGCCTGCGCAAGGGAGGCCGCGTGGTCTGCATCGCCTCGGTGTCGGGCGTCATCGGGAACCGCGGGCAGGTGAACTACAGCGCGGCCAAGGCCGGCCTCATCGGCGCCGCCAAGGCCCTGGCGGTGGAACTGGCCGGCCGCGCCATCACCGTGAACTGCATCGCCCCGGGCCTCATCGACTCCGAGATGCTCGCCGGGGTGGAATTGGACTTCGCCATGGCCGCGGTGCCCATGAAGCGCGTGGGCCGGCCCGAGGACGTGGCGGACCTGGCGGGCTTCCTCTTCTCGCCCTCGGCGGGCTACATCACCCGGCAGGTCATCGGGGTCAACGGCGGGATGATCTGATCCGCGCCGCCGCCGCGGCCAGGGCGAAGGCCTCCGACCCGGGCTGGGCGCCCCAGGGCCAGGGCCGGGCCGCGGCCTGGGCCTCCTCCAGGGTGCAGCAGCCGGGGCCGTCCTCCTCCCGGGCCGAGAGCAGGAGGAAGGCGGCGCCTTCCCCGGCCACGGGGCCCGGTCCGTTCCGGGCCCAGAGGTAGCCCATGAGCTCGGAGAACTCGTCCACCGCGCCCACCAGGACGCGCCGGGCGCGCCCTTCGGCCAGCAGGAGCCGCGCCGCCGCCAGCGCCGAGGGCACCAGGCCCTCGAAAAGGCTGATGGTGAGGCAGGGCCCGGTGATCCCCATGAAGATGCCGATGTGGGCCGCGGGCGTGTTGTGCAGGGAGCCCGCGAAGTGGATGGGGGAGGTGCACGCGTCCCCGTCCTGGATCATGGAGTCGATGAGGCTGAAGGTGGTGGCGGTGGGGCCGAAGCCGCTGGCCACCACGAGGCCCAGGCCCTCCGTGCCGGCCCCGGCGTCCTCCAGGGCGAGGTAGGCGCCCAGGAGCGCCATGCGGGAGAAGCGGTCCACCCTGCGCAGGGCGCGCCGCGGCACGAAGCGTTCCAGGGGTTCGGTGTCGGCCAGGTAGGCCGGAATCGCCCGGGTGCCGTCCCCCCAGGGGACGTCGAAGGTTCCGGGCGCGCCCGGGGCCAGGTCCAGGCTTCCGGCTCCGCAGCCGAAGCCGCCCACCGCGCCGACGCCCTGCACCGTGACCTTCACCGGGGACCTCCGAAGGCCAGGACGGCGTTGTTCCCTCCGAAGGCCAGGGACGTGGAAAGCGCCACCCCGCCCCGGACGGCCGTGGCCTCGCGCACGGGTTCGGCGCCGCCCAGTTCGGGATCGGCGTTGCAAAAGCCCGCGCTGGCCGGGATGCGGCCCCGCTCCAGGCAGGCCACGGTGAAGGCCGCCTCGATGGCGCCGGCGGCGCCCAGGGTGAGGGTGACGTCGTCGACGGCGAAGATGGTGCCGGTGTCGGTGACCCCCGGCTGCACGGATTCGATGCGCAGCCGCACGGTCTGCCCCTTCCACGCCTCGAGGCTGAAGGGCCCGCAGGGAACCCACACGACCTTGCCGGCGCCGTCCACGGCGGCCGAGCCGTTGTCCAGGGTCTTCAGGGTGGCCAGGGTGTTGCCCGCGGTGTCGAGGACCATCACCTTGAAGACGTTGGTTCCGGCGGCGGCCGGGGTTTTCGGCTTGTTGGCGATGCCCACCCAGAAGTCCAGCTCCATGGAGCCGGTGGACGGGAGCGGGATGTCCTGCATGGCGAAGTCCGTGCAGGGGGCGGCCCAGTCCCCGATGCAGAGCCACTTGGAACCGCCGTGGGGTGCCACTTCCGCGTAGTCGGAGGGGCCGAGCACCACGCCGTCGTTGAAGAGCGTCCAGCCGCTGTTGCCCGCCTCGAAGTCGCCGTTGAACAGGCGCAAGACGGTCAGCGTCGCGGGGGCGCTTTCGGCGGTGCCCCGGGAACCGGTCACGCGCACCTTGATGCTGGCCTGGTCATCGGCGAGGGAGGCGGGGGAGAGGGTGAAGGTGGGGCTGTCGGTGCCCACGGCCGCGCCGTTGCGGGTCCACTGGAAGCTCAGCGGCCCCATGCCCGTGGCCCCGGCCACGAAGGTGGCGGACCCGCCCAGCTTGGCGGACCTGGAGGCGGGCTGGGGCGCGATGACCGGCGTGGCGCCGGCGCCCTGGACCAGGTCCACCCCCCAGACGTTACCGGTGGTGGCGCCGTCCCTGGATACCCCGTCGTGGACGAGGACCGCCTGGGGGAAGGCCAGGCCCGCCTTGGAGGCGGAAACGGTCGTGGCGCCCGGGGCGATGCCCTTCAGGGCGTAGATGCCCGTGGGGCCGGTGACGCTCGTGAGGGCGCCGTCGGTGACCGTCGCGCCGGCCACGGGATTGCCGGAACCGTCCGTGATCCGTCCGCTGAGGATCTCCCCGGAGCCCGAAGGGAACACGTTGTAGGTGACGAGGTCGATCAGGTTGAAGGCGTAGGTGGTGCCGATGTCCGGAAGGTTGTACCAGGCGTCCTGGCTCCCTCCCCAGCCGAGGTTCAGGTGGTGGTAGGGGACGCCGGCCTCGTACCCGTACCCGTCGCAGACGATGCTGTGGCCGCCCTCGCCCTCGATGCCGAGGATCACGGGGTAGCCCGCGTCCAGGTTGGGCTGGACCATCTGGGCCAGGCCGTTGCCGGTCATCTCCAGGAGGTCGGCGCCGTCCCAGCGGTAGCCGCTGACGGCGTTGGCGTACTTGAAGGTGTCGCGCAGGGCGTTGTCGATGAGCAGGGCGTTGGCGCCGGAACCGTCGCTGGCGTAGGCCATGTTCACCGACAGTCCCGCGTCGTAGCACAGGGAGCCGATCATCTGCCGTTCGGCGTCCGGGGTGGCGCTCGTGGGCTTGAGGGGCATGGAGGCCCAGCCGTAGGGGCCGCCCTTGCCGTCCCCGCCCCGGGTGGCCAGGGTCTGGGAGACGGAATCCACGGTCACCTTGAAGGAGGTGACGCCGATGCCGGCGGCGGGCCACTGGTGGAAGCGCATGAGCTGGGCCATGGAGGTGGCCACGCACCCGCAGACGTAGGCCGACGGCGTGAAATAGTTGTAGGTGTTCTTGCCGCCGGCGGTGGATTGGTTCCAGGAACTGGTCACCAGGGGCGCCACCCGCAGGTCGGAGACGCTGCCCACGGACGACGCGAGGACGTCGGCGGTGCCCAGGAGGGTCTTCCACCGGGCCTGGGCCTTTTGGGCGGCCGCCTCCGCGGGGCCGGGCCCCTTGGCTCCGCGGGCCTTGACCATGACGTCCAGGCGCCTGCGGAGATCCTGCGACAGCAGGAGGTGGAGGTGGTTCTCGGGGTCGGGGTCCAGGCTGCCCTGGGCGGCGAAGGCGATGACCGGCTCCAGCGTGTCGTCCGGGGCAAGGACGAGGAAGCCTCCGCCGTCCAGCCTCACCTGGTGGTAGAGGACCCGGCCGTCGGTGTCCGTCCGGCTTTCGATGGCGGTGAACCCCTGCTGCAGCGGAGTTCCCAAGGGCATCCGGGCGCGCTGCAGC
>DBMS01000259.1 GCA_002297665.1 Holophagaceae bacterium UBA692
GGGGGTCCGCGGTGCGGACCCCCTTGCTCCCGATCAGGGCCGCAGGGCCACCTCGTGCCGTTCCTCGGCCAGGAACCCCTTCGCCACCGTCTCGGCGCCGCGGTACAGCGCCCATCCCGGCAGGCCCCGCTGGAAGAGGTGGGTCATGTGCCAGAGCTCCAGGCGGCTGTTGGCGGTGTAGAGATAGAGGGTGCGCTTGGGGTTGTAGGGGTTGGGCAGGGCCAGGGCCAGGCCGTCCCGGGAGCTGCCGTAGGTCCGCCCCTGGAACCGGAAGAAGCCCTTCCCGAACGTCACGGGCAGCGGGTGCTCGGCGGCGATGCGCGCCAGGAGGCTGTTGGCCTCGGGCCCGCCGAAGACCACCAGGTCCCGGGAGGCCAGCTCCTCGTCGGTCACTTCCGCGTCGGGCTTGACGGGGGGCAGGATCTCCGTGAAGGCGTCGGCCATGAGGTCGCGGAAGTTCAAGGCCAGGGAGCGGTTGGCCTCCACCTCCCGCGAGGTGCCGTACACGTGGAGCGTGTGGTCGAAGTCGTCCATGAGGTTGGGCAGGGTGTAGGGGTTCTCCTGGCGCACGGGAAGGTCCCGGCCGGCGTTGAAGAGGACGTGCGTGGGCCTTTCGGCCACGTGGTAGGTGGTGGAGGCCATGGCCGCGTCCGCTTCCAGGCGCACGAAGCGGGAGCCCTTGGCCGAGCGCAGCTCCAGGAAGGTGACGAAATGCCAGGGCGTGCCGGGCTGGGTGACCTTGACCGTGACGTCGAAGCCTTCGGCGGCGGGGGCCACGGCGGCGGTGACGACCGGGTCGGGCAGGTCCTCCCGGCCCACCCACTGCTGCACGAAGGGCGCCAGGTCCTTGCCCAGGGCCTGGGAGACGGTCTTCGTGAAGTCCTCGGTGGTCATGGGGCGGTTGCCAAAGGCGTCGTGCACCGCGGCCATGGCCTTGGCGAAGGGGCCGTTGCCCACCAGGAGCCGCAGCTGGTGCAGCAGGAAGGTGCCCTTGATGCGGGGGATCTGGTAGGCGCCGTAGCGGTCGTAGGCCACCCGGGCCTTGGCGGGGGCCAGCGAGCCCTCCCGGGACACGACGTAGGCGTAGCGGGCGTTGAGCTCGGCCAGGCTGTCCCGCAGGGACGCGGCGGCCTTGTCCTGGGCCTCGGGCAGGCGCTTGAGGAGGCCGTGGTAGGCCGCGGACCCGCTCACGAACCAGTTCTCGCCGTCGGTGGCCGGGAACACGGTGTTCGACCACAGCAGGCGCCTGGGGAAGGCGTAGACCTCCCGGGCCGCGGCCAGGTCGGCCTTGGGCGCGGCGGCGGGCGCCGGGGCTTCGGCGGCCCGGGCCTGCTTGAGCTTCTCGGCGACGTAGAGGGGGCTGAAGGTGGTGAAGCCCAGGGTGAGGTGGGGCGTGGCCCCGGGCAGGTCGGCCATGAACCGGCCGCCCACCCACTTCTCCCGCAGGGTGGTCTTGCCGAAGTGGGCGATGAACATCAGCTTCTCGGCCATCTCCGAGGTGGTGAGCTTGCCGTCGCAGGCGTGGGGACGGTTGATGGGGCTCGAGGCGTTCAGCTCCACGCCCACCTGCAGGTCGAACTTGCCCTGCCCGAAGCGCTTGTAGAAGTCCTGGAAGGCGATGTCCCGGTTCCAGGTGTTGAAGGCCAGGTCCACCGGCTCGTTCTCGGCGTTGGGCACGCGCTCCTTGCGCACGCCCAGGTCCCGGTTGTTGTTGTCGGCCCACACGAAGTCCTTGAGCCCGCCCGGGGTGTCCGCGGGATGGCCCTTGCTGCCGGTGCGCCAGAGTTTGGTCTCCTTGGTGCCCAGGAGGAAGACGGCGCCCTCGTCGGTCTTGATGTCGGCGATGGTCCAGTCGTTGGTGTAGAGGCCGTTGTTCCCCTTCTTGAGGATCTCGGCCACCTGGTCGATGCTCGTGGCGTACTGCGCGGCCTGGCGGATGCGGTTGGCCTCGGGGGTGCCGTCGGGGTTGAAGGGCGTCTGCTGCACGGTGGTCTCGCCGATGACGATGCCCGCGTCGTTGAGATACCAGTCCGTGCCCGAGCTGATGCCGCCCGGGAAGGTCTGCATCACGAAACGGTGGCCCTTGGCGGGCTGAACGTCGACCATGACGTTCCAGTCCACGCCGGTGTATCCCGGGGGCCACATGAAGATCTGGCCCATGACCACGCGCCCGTCGGCGGAGGCGGATTTCGTGGCGATGAAGGAGGAGCAGCGGTCCCCCTTCCCTCCCGCGGCGGCCTCGTCCTCGGCCTTCATGAAGGTCTTGCCGGTCAGGGGCGACGCGGTGACGCGGATGGCCGAGGCGATCTCCCCCAGGTCGATGTCGGAATTGGCGGTGACCACGTCCAGCACGTCCAGGTCCCGGCCCCGGAACTTCGCGCCGGCCTTGGCGGCGCCGTCGGCGATGCCCTTCATCTCCTCCAGGAATTCGGGCTCGTACTTGCGCAGCATGAGCGCGTCGGCCAGCGTCCGCTGGCGGTCCCAGCCCCGCACGGGATCGGCCTTGTCCTGGAGGATGGCCAGTTTGTCCACGAACTGCGCAAGCTCGGAAGCCACCAGCTGGCCGTACTGCAGGCCCCGCTCGTAGGGCTCGCCCTCGATGTGCAGGACGATCCAGCCCCCGTCGTCGTAGCGGAAGCCCTTGCCGGCCCACCGCACCGTCTCCAGGGGGATCATCGCGCCGATGTCGTCCACCTGCTCCAGCTTGAGATCGTCGAACCAGGCCGTGCCGGCGGTCTTTCCGTTGCGGCCCAGGTGCAACTGGACCCGGTCGCTGGCCGTGGTGGCGAAGAAGGCCACGGACACGCGCCGGGAGCCGTCGCCCGCCACCGTCGCCGAGGCGTTGGTGAAGGGGAAGCTCTTCATGGAGAGGCAGGCCCCCAGCGCCGTGGGGTACCGGGCCGTGGGGTCGGGACGCACGCCCTTGGCGCGGATGTGGGCGCTGAGGCGGTAGAGGCGGCCCACCTCCAGCTTGACGGGCTCGGAGACCACGGTGGACTCCGCGCCTTCCGCGGGGTTCTCGAGCCGTAGGCTCCGGAACCCCGGCTTGTGGCCAAGGCCGATGGAGACGGTCGCCCCGTTGGCCTTGGCCAGGGTCCAGCCCTCGGCCTGGTTGTCCCGCTGCTGCTCGAACCCGGCGTTCACCAGGGGCAGCACGACCGGATCCGACGCCACCAGCGCCAGGGCGGAAAAACAGATACCCAGGAACGTCCAGGATCCACGCATCATGAGGTCTCCCATTACCTCAAACCATGATGCAGCAATCCGGCCCGTCCTGGAACGGGAACCTGCGATGCGCCCGCTAGAACCTGAATCCCAGCGACGCCACGATGGAATTTCCCATGAAACCCGCATCGGACGTGCCCGGGAGGCTGTAGTCCAGCCTCCCCATGTCCAGGCCCAGGAACTTCACCTCCGCCGTGACGTTGCGGTTGAAGGCGTACCCCAGGCCCACGGCATAGGCCAGGCCCGTGCGGGTGGACTTGGCGCTGGCCTGCGTCGGGCCGAAGCGCTTCCCCACGTCCAGGCGGGTGGAATGGAAGCCGAGGCCCCCGATGAGGTAGCCCCCTTCGGCCTCCTGGGCCACGAAATAGGTGTAGTCGGCCATGACCACCAGGGAGTCGCTCTTGTAGCGGTCGTTGCCGCCGCCGCGGCTGAAGGCCAGGTAGTCGAGCCTGGGACGCAGGACGTGGCCGGCGCCGAAGTCGACGGGGACCTGGATTCCCAGGCCGAAGCCCATCCTTCCGTCCAGGTGCCCGGAGTCGGAGAAGGTACCCACCGGCTTGGCCAGGTTGATCTGGCCGCCGAAGGAGGCCTCGGCCGCCGCCAGGGGCGCGGCGGCCAGGAGCGGGGCGGAAAGGAGCATGCGCAGCGTGCGGGACATGGGGACTCCTTGCGGGATTCGGGGTTGGGGTTCGCGGCCTCCCGCGCTCGGGTCCGGCCTTGGAGCAGGTGTGCCGGAACCCGCGTGCGGGTTCCGGAGCCGCGCCCCCGGGGGCGGGCTGGTATGATCCCCAGGTGAACGTGAACGCGCCCGCCCGGAGCTTCCGGGACATGGATGCCCCGAGGCTCGCCCAGCTCCTGGACGCGGCCGCGGAGCTGGGCCCCTGCAGGGACCTGGGCTCGCTGGGGCCCGCCCTGTTCCGCGTGCTTCAGACTTCCCTGCCCGTCCACCGCATGGCGCTGTGGCTCGGGGACGCCGGCGAGGACCTGCCCGAGACGGTCTGGGCCGCGGAACGGGGCGAGGACGGCTTCCTGGAGCGCGTCGAACCCTCGCCCGGCCTGGTGGAGCTCACCCGGAACCTGCAGACGGACCTGTGGGACCCGGGCGGCACCGGCGGCGCTTCGGGACAGACGCTCCGGGACCGCGGCTTCCGGTCCTGCGTCCTGCTGCCGCTGCGCACCCCGGAACGGCTCGTGGGCGGCCTGGCCCTGGCCAGCCGCTCCCGTGCGGCCTTCCGGGAGGCGGGGCCCGCCTACCTGGTCTACCTGGCGAAATTCGTGGCGTCCTACGCGGTGAAGATCCAGCGCCTGCGCCAGCTGGACGAGCTCAACGCCGCCCTCGTGCGGGAGCGCGACCAGCAGCGCGTCCTCCTGCAGATCACCAACGAACTGGTGGAGCACCGCGACCCCCGGGACCTCTTCCAGGCCATCGCCGCGAGCCTGCGCGAGCGCTTCTCCTTCGACGGGATCGCCCTGGCGCTCGTCCAGGAGGACGCCGATCCCCTCCTGCGCTTCCTGGACTACCCCACGAACCGCGGGCACATGCAGGAGAACCAGGTCTTCACCGTGAAGAACGGCCCCAGTCAGCGGGCCATGGACCTGCGCCGGGCGATGGTGTTCACCCGGGCCGAGCTGGACCGGTTCGAAGGGCCCATCCCCCAGGTGCTGGTGGAGGGCGAGGGCCTTGCGGCCATGTGCTGCATCCCCCTGATCTCGCGCAGCCGGGTGATGGGCGTGCTGTCCTTTCTCAGCCGCCGGCGCGGCGCCTTCCCGGAAGCCAGGGTGGACCTGCTGAGCCGCGTGGTCGCCCAGGTGTCCATCGCCCTGGACAACGCCTTCGCCTACGAGGAGATCCAGACCCTCCGGGACCAGCTGGCCCAGGAGAACCTCTACCTGCAGGAGGAGATGGACAAGGATTTCGGCATGGAGATCATCGGCCGGAGCCCGTCGCTGCAGAAGGTGCTGCGCCAGGTGGAGACCGTGGCCCCGTCCGACGCCACGGTGCTGCTGCTGGGCGAGACGGGCACGGGCAAGGAGCTCATGGCCCGGGCCATCCACTCCCTGAGCCCGCGCGCCGAGCGGGGCTTCGTGCAGATCAACTGCGCGTCCATCCCCGCGGGCCTCGTGGAAAGCGAGCTCTTCGGCCACGAGAAGGGGGCCTTCACCGGCGCCATCGCCGCCAAGACGGGCCGCCTGGAGCTGGCCCACCAGGGCACGCTCTTCCTGGACGAGATCGGCGACCTGCCCCTGGACCTGCAGCCCAAGCTGCTCAGGGCCCTCCAGGAGCGGGAATTCGAGCGGGTGGGGGGGAATCGGCCCCGCAAGGTGGACCTGCGCCTCATCGCCGCCACCAACCGCGACCTGACCGCCATGGTGGAGGCCCGGGAATTCCGCGCGGACCTGTTCTACCGCCTGAACGTCTTCCCCATCCGCGTCCCGCCCCTGCGCGAACGCAAGGAGGACATCCCCACCCTGGTGCGGTACTTCACCCAGAAGTTCGCCCAGCGCATGCACCGCCCCATCGAGTCCATCCCCAGCCGGGCCCTGGAGCGGCTTGCGGCCTGGGACTGGCCTGGGAACATCCGGGAGCTGGAGAACTTCATCGAGCGCTCGGTGATCCTCAGCCGCGGCCGGGAACTGGAGATCCCCTTCGCGGAGCTGGAGGCGTCCCGCCCCACCGCCCCCGCGGCGGCCGCGACCCTGGAGGAGGCCGACCGCGCCCACATCCTCAAGGCCCTGGAAGCCTGCCACGGCAAGGTGGGCGGCCCCGACGGCGCCGCCGCGCGCCTGGGCATGAAGCGCACCACCCTGCAGAGCCGCATGCGCAAGCTGGGCCTCTGAGGGACTGCCGATATTTGGGCAAAGTGCCGAAATATCGGCAGTTCCTTTCGGCACCGCCTCAAATCATGATTTGCAATTAGTGTTATGACAGCCTTTCCCATTCCGGCATGATTCCGGCAAACCCCCAACTGGACGGAGGTTTCCATGCTTCGAATCACCCCCAGGGACCGGGACACCGGACTCACCCTGGTTCTGGAAGGAAAGTTGGCCGGCCCCTGGGTGGCCGAACTGGCCCAGGCCTGGAGCGGCTGGCAGGGACGCATCGATCCCGCCAAGGCCGTGCTGGACATGCGCGGTGTGGCCTTCATCGACGAGGCCGGCCGCGAGCTGCTGGCCCGCATCCACGCCGAAGGCGCGGACCTGGTGGGTTCGGGGTGCTACGTGGGGCCCATCATCCAGTCCATCCTGAACGGCGGCGAACTGGGCGCCGCGGGCCTGCGCTTCCTGTGGCTGCCCGTGCTGGGACTGGCGGCCGCGGGCGCCCTGGCAGCGGCCGAGCCGGCCATGCCGCTCAGCCTGGCCCAGGCGCTGGACCTGGCCCTGGCCCGGAATCCCGAGATCCACAAGTCCCTGATCGCCGTAGCCCAGAGCCAGGACGACCGGCGCCTGGCGGCCTCGGCCCTGATGCCCTCCGTGGAGGGCGTGGCGGGCTACAGCCGCTCGAAGCAGAACCTGGACGCCTTCCTGGGCATCCCGAGCCCGGGCGGCCCCGAGGTGGTGGGGCCCTTCAACGCGGGCCAGGTGGGCATCCGCGCCGAGGCCCCGCTGTTCGACCTGAGCCTCTACAAGCGCTGGGCCGCGAGCCGTCACGGCGAGGCCTCCGCCAAGGCCCAGTCCCGGGTGGCCCGCGAAGCCATCGCCGCCCTGGTGGTGGGCCAGTACCTGCGCTCCCAGCGAGCCTCGGAATCCGTGAAGGCCGCCCAGAGCCGCGTCGAGCTTGCCGCGGCCCTGGAGAAGCTCGCCGAGGACCAGCAGAAGAACGGCCTCGGCACCCGCCTGGACACCCTCCGGGCCCAGGTGCAGGTGCAGAACGAGCGCCAGCGCCTCATCCAGGCCCAGACCCAGGCCCGCACGGCCCTGCTCGGCCTGGTCAAGCTCCTGGACCTGGAGCCCTCCACCCGCCTGACGCTCACCGATCCCCTGGCCGCGCCCGAGGCGGTGGCCTTCACCTTCCAGGAAGCCTACGGCCAGGGCCTGAGCCACCGCCCCGAGGTGGCCGCCCTGGACGCCCGGGAGCAGGCCGCCCTGAGCCTTCGCGATTCCGCGCGCAGCCTGCGCCTGCCCTCCCTGGTGGTCTCGGGCACCTACGCCTCCATGGGCCTGGCCCCCAACCAGCCCTGGGTGCCCACCTACACCCTGAGCCTGGGCGTGAAGGTGCCGCTGTTCACCGGCGGCAGGATCTCCGCGCAGACCGCGAAGGCCCGGCTCGAACTGGACCGCGTCGCCGAGGAGCGCAAGGAGGTCAAGGCCCAGGTCGGCCTCGAGGTCCAGGTGGCCCAGGCGGAAATGGACGCGGCACGCAGCGAGGTGGACGTGGCCGCCCAGGCCGTGGGGCTCGCCCAGGAAGCCCTGGTGCAGTCCCGGCACCGCTTCGAGGCCGGCGTGAGCAACAACATCGAGGTCATCAACGCCCAGGACGAACTCGCCCGGGCCGAAGACAACCGCATCAACGCCCTCTGGCGCCTCAACCAGTCCCGCGCGGACCTGGCCAAGGCCATGGGCCAGCTTGAACCCCTCTTCGCAGGAACCCGGAGCCGATCATGAGCGAGACCACCGAACAGACCCCCCGCAAGGACCGCACCCGCATCGTGCTCCTCACCGCCGCCGTGCTCGCGGCGGCGGTGGCCGGCGGCATGGCGTGGCACTACAAGGACCGCGTGTCCACCGACGACGCCCAGGTGGACGGCCACCTCGTCCCCGTTTCCTGCAAGGTCAACGGAAGCGTGGAGAAGGTCTACGTGGAGGACAACCAGGCCGTCAAGGCCGGCGACGTCCTGGTGCAGCTGGACGCGCGCGACCTGCAGGCCCGCGTGGACCAGGCCCGGGCGGCCCTGGCCCAGGCCGAGGCCCAGGTGGCCTCCTCCCACGCCGACACGGACCGGGCCCGCAGCTCGTACGAGCAGGCCCGCAGTTCAGACCTGCAGGTGGCCGAGGCCAACCTGGAGGCCAGCAGGTCCACCCTGGCCACGGCCAAGGCCGACCTGGAGCGCACCCGGCCCCTCGCCGAGCGCCAGGAGATCTCGGCCCAGGCCTTCGACGCCTACAAGAACCGCTTCGAAGTGGCCGAGAGCCAGTTCAAGGCCGCCGAGCGCCGCCTGGCCAGCGTCCGGCAGGAGTCCGACATCCGGCGCGCCGGCGTGGGGGCCCAGGAGGCCCGGACCGCGCAGGCCAAGGCCGGCATCCTCGCGGCCAAGGCCAACCTGGAGGCCCTCGAGCTCCAGCTCTCCTACACCCGCATCACGGCCCCCGTGGACGGCCACGTCACCCGCAAGTCCGTGGAGCTGGGCCAGATCATCCAGCCCGGCCAGGGTCTCCTCACCCTGGTGCCCCTGCACCAGACCTGGGTCACCGCCAACTTCAAGGAGACCCAGCTGCGCAACGTCCGCGCAGGCATGGAGGCCGAGGTCTCGGTGGACATGAACGGGAAGGTGCTGCGCGGGAAGGTGGATTCCATCGCGGCCTCCACGGGTTCGCGCCTGTCCCTGCTGCCCCCCGAGAACGCCGTGGGCAACTTCGTCAAGGTCGTGCAGCGCATCCCCGTGAAGATCAAGCTGGACCCCCAGGACGCCGCCGCCGTCACGCTGCGCCCGGGCATGAACGTCGACGCCACCATCCTCACCCGCTGAGGCCCCGCACATGACGACGGACACGCGGCATCGGGCCGTAAACCCGTGGCTCATCGCCCTCGTGGTGATGATCGCCACCTTCATGGAGGTGCTCGACACCTCCGTGGCCAACGTGGCCCTGCCCCACATCGCCGGCAACCTTTCGGCCACCGTGGACGAGGCCACGTGGGTGCTCACTTCGTACCTGGTGGCCAACGCCGTGGTGCTGCCCCTGGGCGGGTACCTGGGCGGGATCTTCGGGCGCAAGCGCTTCTACATGACCTGCGTGGGGATCTTCACCCTCTCCAGCCTGCTGTGCGGCCTCGCGCCCAGCCTGCCCTGGCTCATCTTCTTCCGCATCATGCAGGGCCTGGGCGGCGGCGCCCTCCAGCCCACCTCCCAGGCCATCCTGGTGGAGAGCTTTCCCCACGAGAAGCGCGGGGCCGCCATGGCCCTCTACGGCATGGGCGTGGTGCTGGCCCCCATCGTGGGCCCCGTGCTGGGCGGCTGGATCACCGACAACTACAGCTGGCACTGGATCTTTCTCATCAACATCCCGGTGGGCATCCTGTCGCTCTTCCTCACCTACCGCATGGTGCACGATCCCCCGACCCTCAAGCGCATGTCGGTCAAGGACGGCTTCAAGATCGACTACCTGGGCATCGGCATCCTCACCCTGGGCCTGGCGGCCCTGGAGATCGTGCTGGACGAGGGCCAGCGGAGGGACTGGTTCGCCTCCGGCCTCATCACGGTCTGCGCCGTGCTGGCCGTGGTGTGCCTGGTGGGGGTGGTGTTCTACCTGCTGAAGAAGGACCACCCGATCCTCGACCTGCGCCTTCTCAAGGACCGCAACTTCGCGGTGTCCACGGTGATGCTCTTCGTGCTGGGCTTCGTGCTCTACGGGAGCCTGGCGCTGCTGCCCATCTTCCTGCAGACCCTCCTGGGCTACACGGCCAGCCTCAGCGGCTGGATCCTCAGCCCCGGCGGCATGGTCATCCTGCTGATGATGCCGGTGGTGGCCATGCTGCTGCGCCGGTTCGACACCCGCATCCTCATCGCCGCGGGCTTCACCGCCTGCGGCGCCGGGCTCCTGTGGATGTCCCGGTTCAACCTGCAGGTGCCCTTCGACACGGCCATGTATTCCAGGTGCCTCCAGAGCTTCGGGCTGGCCTTCCTCTTCGTGCCCATGAACGTCACGGCCTTCCAGAACGTTCCCATGGAAAAGACCAGCTACGCCACGGGCATGATGAACCTGGTGCGCAACATCGGCGGGTCCACGGGCATCGCCCTGGTGAGCACCATCCTCGCCAGGCGCAGCCAGGTGCACCAGGCCAGCCTCGTGGCCAACCTGCATCCCGGCAGCCTCGCCTACCAGGGCTTCCTGGACAGCGCCTCGCACGTGCTGGTGGCCAAGGGCTCCTCGGGCCCCGACGCCGCGCACCAGGCCCAGGGCATGGCCTACGGCCTGCTCCAGAAGCAGGCGGCGATGATGGCCTTCTCGGACACGTTCTGGATCATGGGGGTGCTCTGCTTCGCGCTGCTTCCGCTGATCTTCCTGATGCGCAAGACCATCGCGGGCCGGAAGCCCGTGGTCATGGACCATTGAAGGGGATCATCCCACCCAACGCGCCATGAGCCGTCATTCCTCCTGCTGTGCGGTCAAACGCTCCGATGGTGGGTAAGGAATTCCGGGGCTGCGATCTGGATCGGCCTCCTGGCGATCCTTCAGGGCCTCTAGGGGCTCCCCGGGGCCGGAGGCCTTCAGGAAGAATTGTGGTATGGGCCCACGTCAGGCAGTGGTTTACACCGGGTTGGCCAGTTGCAACCGGCTGGCCATGTCCATCTCGACTCCAGCAATAACCCTGTTATTTCGGGTTGTTTTCACCCTGATAACAGCTATACTTGCAGTAAGGGGATGAGGTATATGCAGGTTAAGATGAACAAGGGGGCAAGAGAAGATTTTGAAAACCTAGATTCGTCGCTTCAGGTTGCCTTCCTGGAGGTGAAGAAGAACCTCAAGGCCTGGCCCGAGTAGTCCGGGGCCAAGCGCCTTTCAGGCCGCTAGCACCCGTTCTCGCGGGTCAAGCTGGCGGAGGATTGGCGGGTTATCTACTTGATCCTGCCCAACGAGGTCAATCCGACCCACTTGACCGTCGTCCGGATCCGTCACCGTTCCGTCGTCTACAAATAGGAGGTGACCCCCGTCCCACCCGCCTCCGAACGCTTCACCTCAACTCCTTAACTTTCCCACCACAGACCTTACTTTTCTACTTGAGGGCGTGATGCCTACCGCATTTCTGGAAGTCAAAGGTGAACGCTTCGTTGTCATCCCCGAATCCGAGTACAACGAACTCATCCACCTTTCGGGGGATGAGGAACCCCTGCCCGCCTCCCTCTTCGATGACACCGACACCGAGGATGCGGACTCCTTTGTCGCCGGAATCGTGACTCGGAACCTTAAGGCGGCGCGTCTTGTCGCCCGCCTCACCCAGGCCGAGCTGGCCAGGAAAATGAAAAAGAGCCAGGCCATGATTAGCGGGGCAGAACGGGGCGTCATCGAAATCGGCGTCCGCTACTGGGAGGACGTCCTGAAGGCCTGCAAACTGCCGAAGGACTGGAAACCTGGGCCCAATCAGAGCCAACCCTGACGTGGCAACAAGGCCTTCGCCCTAGCCCTCCACAGTTATTGGAAGGCCTTCCCTATTTCGCCACGGCCTGCACCCGGCGGCGCGCCGGTCCCCAGGACGTGCCAGCCCCACCCCAACCCCGCCGCGAGCAGCAGCCAGCCGATGGGGGACCGCGCCGCGATGCGCACGTCCTGCCAGGACGGCACCGCGGCGTAGACGAGGTTGGCGATGACGTAGATCGCGAGCCCCTCCCGCCACCCGAACGCGGGAACCCCCCGCAGACGCCACACCACCAGGGCGTAGGCCGCGGGCAGCAGGAGCAGCGGGGCCATGCCGATGAAGAAGGCGTTGTACCACCGGATGTGGTTGAAGCTCACCGAGCCCATGGCCCAGCCCGTCCCCTCCCGCCGGGGCAGGAGGCGAAAGCCCACCGGCCCGCCCTTGAGCACCAGGCCCGTGAGGAAATGGAGGCCCTCGTGGGCCATGGTCCCCGGAAGCACCAGGAGCGAGAAGAGCCAGAAGATCCGGCGGATCCCGTGGAGGCCGAAGAGGACGGCCACGATGACGGCGATGTAGAGCCATTCGCGGGGGTGGCTAGGCATCCGTGGGCTCCAGCAGGGAGGGGTCGTCGTTGCGCACGTTGCCCACCCGGGGACCCACCGGATGCACCTCGAGCCAGGCCTCGGGACACGGCCGGAGCAGCGCCGTCCCCCCCTCGTCCAGCCAGCGCCCGTAGTCCTCCCGGGCCAGGATCACGGGCATCCGGTCGTGGATGGGGGCCATGGCCCCGTTGGCCGCGGTGGTGATGATGGCGCAGGTCTCGAGGACCCCGTCCGGCCCCTCCCAGCGGTCCCACAGGCCCGCGAAGGCCAGCAGCCCGCCCCCCGCGGCGCGGATGGCGAAGGGCTGCTTGGGGGCGCCGGCCCGCCACTCGTAGAAGGCGTCGGCGGGCACGATGCAGCGGCTGCGCTTGAAGGGCCCCCGGAAGCTGGGCTTTTCGGCCACGGTCTCGGCCCGGGCGTTGGCCATGCGCGCGCCCACGGCGGGGTCCCTCGACCAGGCGGGGATCAGCCCCCAGCGCTGCAGGACGATGACGCGGCCCGAGGCGCCGTTGCGCACCACCGGCACGGGCGTGGTGGGCGCGACGTTGTACCGGGGCTGGAGCAGCGCCTGGGCCTCCGCCTCGAACTGGGCTTCAAGGGACTCGACGGGGGAGGACAGGGCGTAGCGGCCGCACATGGCACCGATTCTACCCTTGTGTCCACGCATCCGGGGGAACCTCGGGTCCGCAGGGGCCACTGATGAGGCCTCCGCCGGGATCGCGCCGCCATGCCCTCCGTCAACCTCCTGACCCTGTTCCTGCGCTTCGCCAACATCTTCTTCGTGGCCACGGCGCCGCTCCTGTGGCACAGCAACGCCGCCGTGCTCAAGAGCACCCCCCTGCTGGGCCTGGGCGCGATCCTGGTGGTGGCCTGGGTGATCTACCGGCCCGGAACCGTGCCCCGGGTGCTGGCCCTGGCCTGGGTTTCCGACGCCCTGTGCGGCGCGCTCCTGCTCGGCCTGTTCGGCCTGCGCCTGCCGGCGCCGGGCTGGGTGTTCGGGGCCTTCGCCCTGACCCTGGGCGTGGGCATGGCCGGGACCGAGGTGGCCGCCATGCGCCTGGCGGTGCGGTCCAGCCACCCCCCCGAGCTGCGCAGCCGGATCTCCTGGTTCAGCTTCACCAAGGCCCTGGGCGTGGGTTCGGGCTTCCTCCTGGGGGGCGCCGTGGCGGGAACCCCCCGGGCCGCGGCGCCCGCGCGGGTGGTGGTGGTCCTGGCCGGCGCGGCCATCGTC